>NZ_DRGY01000091.1 GCF_011049865.1 Marinobacter antarcticus
CTTTTACCCTGACCGAGCGTGATAACCGCTGGTACGGGCTGGGCACTTGCGACATGAAAGGGTTTTTCCCGCTGGCTATTGAAGCGGCCAAAGCGTTTACAGCCGCCGATCTGAAGCAGCCGTTGATCATCCTCGCGACCGCGGATGAGGAAACCTCCATGAACGGCGCCAGAGCCCTGGCCGAGGCCGGCAAGCCAAACGCTCGTTACGCCGTTATCGGCGAGCCCACCAGCCTGAAGCCTGTGCGCATGCACAAAGGCATTATGATGGAGCGATTGATGTTCGAAGGGCAGTCTGGTCACTCTTCCGACCCGGGGCTGGGTCGCAATGCGCTTGAAGGCATGCACGAGGCGCTTGGTGAGCTTCTGGCCCTGCGCACTGACTGGCAAGCACAGTATCGCAATACGAATTTTGATGTGCAGGTGCCAACGCTCAATCTTGGCTGCATTCACGGTGGCGACAACCCCAATCGCATTTGTGCCAGGTGTGAGCTGCACTTCGACCTGCGCCCTCTGCCGGGCATGAGCATGGACAGCTTGCGCCAAGCCATTTTGCACCGAATTGCGCCGGTGGCTGAGCGGCGCGAACTGTTGATGGCGTTCGAGCCGCTGTTTGACGGTGTTCCGCCCTTCGAAACGCCGGCGGATGCCGAGTTGGTGAAGGCCTGTGAACAACTTACCGGCCATACGGCACATGCGGTTGCCTTTGCCACTGAGGCCCCCTGGCTGCAAAAGCTAGGCATGGAAACCCTGGTTATGGGCCCGGGTTCTATTGACCAGGCCCATCAGCCGGATGAGTATCTGGAGATGTCGCAGTTGGAACCCACCGTAAGCATCCTTAGGGGCCTTATCCGGAAGTTTTGCCTTTAAACAATCAGACGCGTTCAATTGGAGAGCAATCTTTGAAATCAAACGGCTGGCTGCATTCGTTTCGCCATTCATCGCCTTATATCAACGCCCATCGTGGCCGTACGGTTGTGTTGACGATTCCGGGTGATGCGGTTCAACATGAAAATTTCATCAATATCATCCACGACATAGCGCTGCTCAGCAGTCTGGGCGTGCGTTTGGTGGTTGCGTTTGGTTCGCGGCCACAGATTCAGAACCGTCTGAACGATGCCGGCCTGGAATCGTCGTTTTCCCGCAGCTTGCGCATCACCCCCGAAAACCATCTGCCGCTGGTTATGGAGGCAACCGGTGGTTTGCGAGCCTACCTTGAAAGCCGGTTGTCGATGGGGCTGGTGAACTCCCCCATGCACAATGCCCGTATCCGCGTGAGCAGCGGCAACTATGTAACCGCTAAACCTGTCGGCGTGCTGGATGGAGTCGATTTCGGTTACACGGGTAAGGTAAGGCGTGTGGATGTGGCCGGTATCGAGAAACTGTTGGAACAGGGGCACATTGTTTTACTTCCCCCAATGGGCTATTCGCCCACAGGAGACGCCTTCAACTTGTCTTACGAAGATGTGGGCAGCCAGGTAGCGGCAGCGCTGCAAGCTGAAAAGCTTATTGTTTTTATACACGATCAGGGGCTATTGGAACAGGACGGTTCTTTGATTCGTGAGCTTTCAGCGCGACAGGCTCCGGAGCGACTGACGGGTGGAACGGTCACCGGTCACGACGCGGATCTGCTGCGGGCTGCCTGCGACGCTTGTGTTAAGGGGGTGAAGCGGGCGCACATTATCAGCTACGTGAACGATGGCGCTCTGTTGGAAGAGCTGTTCACCCGGGATGGCACAGGCACGTTGGTCAGTGGTGACCATTACGAGCAGATTCGGCAGGCCAGGGCCGAGGATATCGGTGGCATTCTGGGGCTGATCGAACCGCTGGAGGAGCAGGGCATCCTGGTGCGGCGGTCGCGGGAAATGCTGGAGACCGACATTGAATACTTTGTTGTAGCAGAACGTGACGGCACCATCGTAGGCTGCGCTGCCCTGCATAATTATCCTGATGAGGGTGCCGGAGAACTCTCCTGCTTTGCGGTGGATTCTGCCTATCGCCGCGCTGGCCGTGGCGACGAAATTCTGTTGATGGTCGAAAAACACGCCCGCAGCCAGGGCATCCGGAAATTGTTCGTGCTCACCACACAAACAGAGCACTGGTTTCGTGAGCGGGGCTTCCAGCCCAGCACGGTTCAGGCTTTGCCCGGGCCGAAGCTTGCCTCCTACAATACTCAGCGCAATTCAAAGGTTTTCTTTAAACCGCTTTGACAGGTCTTGCAGCGCTTGCTGGCGCTGCTCCTCAGGTTGCCCGGAGAGTGTTTCCACGCTGCGGTAAAACACGGGGAAGTCACCGCCTGACTGTTTCAGTAGCTGTCGAAAGGCCGGCACGTATTGATTGTATTGGGTGAACAGGGCAATCCGGGCGTTGTTGAACGCAACAGGAGGGGGGCCAAACGGCCCGGCTTCTTCTTCGTTTTCGCCGTCTTCCCCTTTGCCCACCTGGCCAATCAAGCGACCATAGGCCGCATTGAGTTCCTCAAAAATGAGCTGCTTACGCTCGCGAAGTCGGCTATCAGAAAGCAAGCCCTGTTGCTGATAAAGCCGTTGCAGGTCGGCGCTGGCGATGGCCACGAGGGCGTGAGTTTTGTTGCGCAACTCCAGGCGGGTAAGTGCTTGTTCGAATGCAGGGAGATCGCCCTGGTCAGTCAGCCAAAGCTTCAGGCCTTCCAATTCAACGGCGGTAGCAAAGCTTTCATTAAAAGCCGTGTCTCCTTTGATGTAGACAACCCGGTGGGCCAGTTCGTGAAACATCAGGGCAACCATGCGTTCATCCGGCAGGTTGGTAAAGCCGGAGTGCAGAGGATCATCAAACCATCCCAACGTCGAATAGGCCGTTACGCCGCCGACGAAGGTGTCGTAACCTTTGGCTCGGAACTGTCGCTCCTCACTCCGGGCATCTTCAAGGTGGAAATAGCCCCGGTAGGCCTGACAGCCGAGGAACGGATAACACCATTGATTGGGTTGCAGGGAAAACTCGGGCACGGCCACCAGATTGACCACCACCCAGGGGTGATCGAGAACCACATAGTCTGTGAAGGCGCCGCCAACGGGTAATGCCAGGCGCCTGTCGGCAAAACGACGGGCTTGGCGGGATAAAAGCAGCTTGTTGCGGAGGTCGTCAGGGGTGCGTTTGCTAACAATAAAACTGTCTACCGGCTTGCCGGCTGTGGTCAGCGCCAGATGACCACGAATGGCCTGGGTGTAGTAACCGATAGCACTGCAACCGCTCAGGTACGTTGTCAGTAGCAAAACCGTATAGATCTGACTAAGCTGTTTCATAGGTTAAGACGCCAGACCTTACTGTTTGTGTGCCCGCGATCAGTCGCTATAGTACACTCATCGTGGCGGGTATAATCGCCGCCACGGTTACATGAGAGCAGGTAATCACGGCCACCAATTTAAAGGACGTTAGCCGATATCGGGCAATATACTTGGCTCCCCCCGGCTTTGTGCAACATCAGGTAGTTCATGGATCCAAGAGAACGACGCAGTAGCCCCCGAAAACCCATCAAACTTGCTGCCCAGATTGATTTGGGCACGGGCGAATTCTGGCCATGTCAGATTGCGGATTTTTGCCCCGAGGGCTTGTTTGTTCGCTATTCCGGTGAAACATCACGCAAGCTGGACCGGGCATTTTCGTCGTCTACCCCGGCTGAGTTGATTGTGCGCTTCCGCGATACAGATGGAAAACGCCGGCATGAACTTCACGTCAGTATTGTCCGGCGTATTGACGGTGCCATGGGCGTCAACTTCACACGTACAAACCCGACAGCGGTCGCGGCGATGCTGCTGCAGTGCGGCGGTTCCCATGGCCAGGAACGGGCCTCATTGCGCGCCCCCAGTGAGCGAGTGCAGTTTGTGTTGCACCAGTCTGCGCGGGCGGTTATCCAGCACATAGAACCCCTTATGGACGCCTGTTTCGTGCAAATGGCTGCAGGCCTGAAGGCGGCTGCTCAAAAAGCCAAGAACGATCAACAGGCCAACGAGCTAATGGATTTTTCGGGCCAGGTTCAGGCCCGACAGCGGGTTATCTGGCATCAGATAGCCCGAAACCTTGAGTCCCCCCTAAAACCCGCGCCCAAAGGCTTCCCGGGCTCTGAGTTATCCGTGGTCGACAAGGGTGAATTTGAAGATTGGCTGACAATCCGGGTGATGGTGACAAAAGCCGACACCCAGTATCGGAAAGAGCTGCTGCAGCTCAAACTCCGGCTGGACAAGCTGGGCATTGCCAACGCCACCGGGCACCATAATCCACTTGGCCCATCGCTTGTGTGCGAGTCATTCCATGCGGGCCTGGGCCAGCTCAAGGCCTCCAGAGAGGTCGAAAAAATCTGCCTGAAGGTATTTGAACAATCCGTTCTGTTTCACCTGGGGCCGCTTTACAAAGAACTGAACAATATCCTGATTCGTCATGGCGTGTTGCCCGAATTGGATCTGAGTAAGTATTTGAGTGAGCAAACGGCAACAAACGATCCGGGCAAACCGGCATCGGAATCGAGCCAGCCTGCGCAAAAGCCGAGCGATCCAGCCCCGGTCGTGGACGCATCGGAAAACCTTGCCAAAGCGCAGGGGAAAGCGCGCGTGGGCAGTGAGTTCCGGAGCTATGCCCAGACTGCGCAAACGGCGTTTGCGACCGTGAAGAATTTGCTGGGTACTCTTGCCGCGAGTCGCGCAACCCGTGGCGATGCCGAGCCGGCACCTTTTCCGGTTAACGCCCAGGCGTTGTCTTCGGGTGAGTTGCAGCGCGAGCTTCAACAGCTTCAGACAGAACCGGCTGATGGTGCCAGCAATGTTGTCTCGCTGCGGGAGCGGGTGGTCGGAAAAGTCCGCGAGAGCGGTGCAAAAAAATTGAACGATGAACAGCAGGATACGCTGGATGTTGTAGATCGCTTTTTCAACTCTGTTACCGAGAGCCCGAAACTCAGCGAATACGCCCAGACGCGAATGCGCCAGTTGGAAGTGCCGGTCTTGAAAGCAGTCATGCGTGACCCCGCCTTTTTTGATGACAAGAACAGCCCTGTCAGAGGGGTGATGAACCGGTTGGCACAGCTTGGTGTTAAGGGTGGCCGGCTTAACCCCGTGGTTCAACGCCGGGTCGATGAACTGATTCAGCGTATTACGACAGAATTCGAGCAGGATACCGGGGTTTTTGAGCAGACCGTTCAGGAACTCGATGGCCTGATTGACCGCCAGAATCTGGTGTATCGCCGCAACGTGGAGCGGGTTACAGCCGCAGCGGAAGGCGCCCAGAAGGTGGCAGAATCCAAGACCGCCGTTGCCGACATGCTGAACCGGAAACTGGCGGGGCGCAAAATACCCAAAGCCGTTCTCAGCCTGCTGGATGGTGGCTGGCGGGACTTGTTGTCGTTGACCTGGATTCGACAAGGGCCAGACAGCCAGATCTGGCAGGATTATCTCTTGGTGGTTGATTCCCTACTGGCGTTTGCCGATGACGGAGACGGCACCGTGAATTTGCCGGAGTTACTTCGGGTCATTCAGGACGGGCTTGCCTCTATTTCCAGTAACCACATGCCGTCTTCCCAGATACGCGATGAATTGAAGCAGTTTTTAGTGCGCAGTCCTGATCAACCGCTGGATATGGTGGATGTTCCGGCGATACTGCCAGAAAAAGATCTCAAGCAGTCGTTGTCTGAACGTGAGCAGCGCAGCCTTCAGCGCTGGATAAACCGCGCCCAGAAACTTCGCACAGGCGACTGGCTGCGGGATCAGGAAAAGCCTGACGAGCCCCAGTACATTCGACTGGTCTGGGTGGCCCGCGGGTTCAGCCGGTTTGTTTTTGTAAACCATCAAGGCATGCGGGTTGTGGAGCTTGAGCTGGACGCTCTGGCGCGCCAGATGCGCAAGGGCATCATTGTTCCCGATGGTCAGTATGAGCGGCCGCTGGTGGATGACAGCATTGACCGCATGGTTCGCAAGGTTTACGACCAGTTGTCCTGGGCGTCTACCCACGACGAACTGACGGGTCTTCTGGGGCGCCGGGAGTTTGAGCGCATGCTTGACCAGCAACTAGCCCGGCGCGAGGACGAACGCTCTCTGGTGCGGCTGGACTTGCGTAAGTTTCGTTTGTTAAACGACACCGCCGGTTATCAGGCCGGCGATGACACGCTGAAACGCGTCGCTGATCTGCTGCGCAAACACGTGGGCGACGGAATGCCCGTGGCCCGGCTTGCGGGAAACGAATTCGGCATGTTGGTACCGTCTGAAAACGCAGACGATGCCGCGCGAAATCTGATTGCGGTGGTGGAGGGTGCGGAGTTTGCTTATGGCGGTCGCAACTACACGCTGTCGGCAAGCATCGGGATTGTGGCCGAATTGACCGGGTTGGTCAGCGCAGAGCGCTGGCTGAGAGCGTCGGAACAGGCGCTGGGCGCCGCCAGGCAAAAAGGGCATGGCAAGATCGCGTTCTATTCCCTGGATGCCGAAGACCAGGCGCGCCAGGAGCAGATCGCGGCCAAGGTTGCCAGCCTTGGTGATCTGGACGAAGAGCGCATGCTGTTGCGCTGCCAGAAGATTATCCCCCTGCACAGCCGCGCATCCATGGCGGCGCAGTATGAAGTGCTGATCAGCATGTACGATGACGCCGGGGTACTGATTACCGGCCGTGATTTTGTGCGCATGGCGGAGCGGTATGATCGCATGCAGGCCGTCGATCGCTGGGTGGTCGGCCACATGCTGGACTGGTTGCGGGAAAAAGCGCCAGACCCTCGCCACCTGGGTGGTGTATGTATTAATTTGTCTGGCTACTCGCTGAACGACCAGTCGTTGCTTGAATACATTTATGAAAAATTAAGTGAAAAAGACGCGCCCATCGAGCGTCTCTGGTTTGAAATAACCGAAGCGTCTGCGATCACCGACGTGCAGGCGGTAGCGGATTTCATCCTTGAGATGAAGGAGTTGGGGTGCAGGTTCTGCCTCGGGAATTTTGGCAGTGGCCCCAGTTCGTTCGAGTTCATGCGTTCGCTACCGGTTGACCTCATCAAGATTGACAGCGCGTTCACCGGCCAGCTGAATACCAGTGAAGCCGATCGGGCCATGGTGAAATCCATGGTGGACATGGCGCACTATATGAATCGGGAGGTGATTGCGGCCCAGGTTGAATCCCGCGACGTGTTGGACACGCTGAGGCAGTTGGGCGTGGATTACGCTCAGGGCTTCGTGGTGGAGAAACCGTGCGCACTCGATAGCCTTATTTGATGGTCACCTGACTCTCGATATAGCTCATAACTCTTAACTTAACCCCGGGCGCCGCTCAGCCATGTCAAAACGCCACCCCATCATTGCCGTTACGGGTTCGTCCGGCGCTGGCACAAGCACCACCAGCCAGATTTTCCGGCGCATGTTTGCCAGTGAGGAACTGGCTGCGGCGATGGTCAACGGTGACAGTTTTCATCGTTATACCCGAGAGCAAATGGCGCGGCTGGCGGCCAAGGGTCAGTTTGGTGAACGCAACCACTTTGCCCTCGCCGCCAACCATATCGACAAGCTGGAAGCCCTGTTTTACGACTACGGGCATTCCGGTAATGGCCGGTCTCGACAGTATGTTCACGATGAGGATCGCACCCTGCAGGCTGAAGGGCACAAGCCGGGCACGTTCACCGCTTGGGGGTCGCTTGAGCCGGAGACCGATCTGTTATTTTACGAGGGCCTGCATGGGGCCGTGGTAAGCGAGGCGTTTAACATCGCCCAGCATGTGGATCTGCTCATCGGCGTGGTACCCATAGTGAATCTGGAGTGGATTCAGAAAATACACCGGGATACCCATCAGCGTGGTTACAGCCAGGAAGCCGTGGTTGCAACAATCCTCAACCGAATGAACGACTACGTTCACGATATAGTGCCGCAGTTTTCGCACACCCATATCAACTTCCAGCGCATTCCACTGGTGGATACGTCCAACCCGTTTGTGGTCCGGGACGTGCCGACAGAGGATGAGAGCATGCTGGTGATTCGCTTCAGAGATGCCACGGACGTGGATTTTTCCTACCTGCTGCAGGCGATCCGGAACAGCACCCTGTCACGTCACGACACTCTGGTTATTCCGGGCACAAAAATGGCGCTGGCCATGGATCTTATCGTAAGACCCATGGTGCAGCGCCTGATTGCGCGCAAGTCTTTTGCCTAAGAAAAGCCTTTTGCCTGATTTTGCCCGGGGCTTCTATTCCACGTTGCGAGAGTAGAAGATCTCCAGCTTTTCGCGCCTTAAGCGATCTTCGATGGACTGTGCTACGTCTGGGTCCAACTCGTCGGCATTCACGCCAAAGACATGGTTGTCCAGGTTGAACTCTTTCAACATCATTTTGGTGTGAAAGAGATTTTCCTGATAAACGTTCACATCGATCATCTGATACGCGTTCTGCGTATCTTCGGTCAGATAGTTCTGGATCGAATTGATGTCGTGATCAATGTAATGCTTGGTGCCGTCTACATCGCGGGTAAAACCGCGCACCCGGTAGTCGCACGTCACCACATCGGAATCAAAGCTGTGAATCAAATAGTTCAGAACCTTCAATGGCGAGATCAGGCCGCAGGTAGAGACATCAATGTCTGCCCGGAAGGTACTGATGCCCTCATGGGGATGGCTCTCGGGGTAGGTGTGCACCGTGACGTGGCTCTTGTCGAGATGCGCCACAATGGTATCCGGAAGCGGCCCGGGTGATTCTTCGTTGTCTGAATCGTTCCCGGCCAACTCATGCTCAGCAATGAGCATTGTGACCGAGGCCCCGTGAGGCTCATAATCCTGGCGGGCGATGTTAAGTACGTTGGCGCCAACAATCTTGACGACGTCCGTCAGGATCTGAGTCAGGCGTTCCGCGTTGTACATCTCATCAATGTAATCAATGTAGGCTTCCCGCTGTTCTTCAGTCTGCGCGTAACAGATGTCGTAGATATTGAAACTCAAAGATTTGGTCAGGTTGTTGAAACCGTGCAACTGGAGTTTTGGTTCCATGCTCAGCCCCTCCGGAATATGGAGATGAATGACGGTAGAGCGGCAATTGCTCACTCTGCGTAGGCCGCCACCGACTACTGACCAGGTTGTTCACCTTTTGCGCAGACCGGCGGAGAAAGGGCGGTATTATGCACTCCCCACCAAGTGTTGAATAGTGTTGTAAGCCAAGCTTATTCCGCGTCGCGAATTTCGTGGCTGTGAGTGATGTCCACGCCGCCTTTTCCCAGCATGATCGAGGCAGAGCAGTACTTCTCGGCCGACAGGCTCACGGCACGCTTTACCTGATTTTCTTTCAGGTTGCGACCGGTCACAACGAAGTGCAGATGCACATGGGTGAACACTGACGGCACAGCATCCGCGCGCTGGGCTTCGAGTTCCGTGTGGCAAGCTGTGACGTCCTGACGACTCTTCTTCAGAATGCTCATGACATCAAATGATGAGCAGCCGCCCAAGCCCATCAATATCATTTCCATGGGGCGGGGGCCCAGATTTTCGCCACCGTGATCGGGTGGACCATCCAGTTGTACGGCGTGCCCGGAACCACTGGTAACTCGAAAACTGGCATTGCCTGTCCAGTCGACGGTTGCTTTCATGAACGGTATTCTCCTGTTGCGCAGGGGCAGGCATTAGCCGGCCCGGAATATAAATATCTCGGCAGGATGCTAGCACAACCTGGGTGAACTGGCAGTTGCCAACCCCAGTCCCGGATACATCTTGTATACCGTTTCCAGTTGCCCGACGCAGGCCTTCTTGCTATAAGTTGCTCTGTTTTGTCGTAAAAAAGAATGAACCCGCAGGGAAGGCCGGGTGAATAACAAACATCGGAACCCGTCAGTATCTGAGGAGGCACGACTCGCATTATGGCCACTATCGTCAAGCCGGTTGAGCAGAAAACAAAACATCTCGATTATTTTCTTTCGCAGTGTCATCGCCGCCGGTACCCGGCCAAGAGCACCATTATTTATGCGGGTGACAAAAGCGACTCCCTCTTTTACATCGTAAAGGGCTCCGTCACGGTGATCATCGAAGATGATGACGGGCGTGAAATGATCATGGCCTATCTCAATGCCGGGGACTTTTTCGGTGAGATGGGACTGTTTGACAACATGGATTCCCGCAGCGCCTGGGTGAAGGCTAAAACCGAATGCGAGGTGGCTGAAATCAGCTATCCGAAATTCCGGGAAATTGCCCAGCAGGATCTCGGGGTGCTCTACTTCATTGGCGAGCAGATGGCATCACGCCTGCGCCAGACGACCCGTAAAGTTGGCGACCTGGCGTTTCTGGACGTAACCGGGCGGGTTGCCCGCACCCTGCTGGATTTGTGCAAGGAGCCGGACGCCATGACGCATCCCGACGGCATGCAGATCAAGATTACCCGTCAGGAAATTGGCCGAATTGTCGGGTGCTCTCGTGAAATGGTAGGTCGGGTTTTGAAAACTCTTGAAGATCAAGGGCTTGTAAGGGTAAAAGGCAAAACCATGGTGGTGTTCGGCACCCGCTGAGTCGTTATGGGTTCATGAGACAGAGGGCCCGGGGCAAAGCCCTGTCAGTCAACAATCGCGACCGATTTTACCTGCATCCAGACCTGCTGCCCGTGCTCAATAGCAAGGGTGTGTAAGGCCCGTGTCGTAAGGCGCGAGAGAAACGGAGTATGTCCCGCCAAAAGTCGTATCATGGACGTTCCCGGGCTGATATCTGCAACGACTTCGTCGACGGTGGCTAGAATAAGGTTCTGAATGCTTTGATCGATTTGCTCGCTCAGAGCGAGGCTGATATCTCTGGCAAGTACTTGCAGGCGTATCGTTTGTCCGACTGCCAGACCTTCATCGGCACGCAGCCAGAGATGGCCCCCCGCGAAATCCGCACGGCACAGGTGCCACTGCGCATCCAGCTCTGAAACGACGGCATCAATAATGACGCCGGCATCTTCCTCAAGGCCAAAGGGCTGGTCGGTGCGCGCCATTATCTGTTGCAGCGGGCCCTCGGCAACAACCTGTCCCTTGTCCATCATCACGATGTGGTCAGCCAATCGTGCGACTTCGGTGGTGGAGTGAGAAACATAGAGTATGGGTATGGCGAGGTTGTCTCTCAGAGTCTCCAGGTAGTGCATGATCTCTTGTTTGCTGGCCTGGTCCAGAGCCGACAGGGGTTCGTCCATCAGTAGCAGCCTGGGGCTTGTGAGCAGCGCCCGGGCGATCGCGACACGCTGGCGTTCGCCGCCTGACAGTTTTTTTGGCATGCGCTCCAGCAGGTGAGCGAGGCCCAGCCATTTCGTCGCCTGATCGAGGGATATCTGGCGCTCGCTTTTCGGAATGCGTTTGTATCCGTACATCAGGTTTTGTTTTACCGAGAGGTGAGGGAACAGGCCGGTCTCTTGAAACACGTAGGCAAGAGGTCGCTGATGAACGGGGCGGCCATTTCTCTCACCCTCATTCTGCCATTCATCTCCGTTAACGTTCATTGTGCCGTCCGCTGCCTGCAGGCCTGCCATGCACCTCAACAACGTGGTTTTGCCGCAACCGGAGTGGCCGAACAGGGCGGTGAGCCCGGTACCGGGCAGGTCGAGATCAACGTCCAGTTCAAATGCGCCAAGCGTGCACCTGAACCTTGCCTGTATTCCTGACGGCGTCGTCATTTCACCAACCCGGACTGCAGGCGGCCGTTGAGTGAATAGAGCACGACCAGCACGATGAAGGAGAAAGCCACCATGCCAGCGGCGAGCCAATGGGCCTGCACGTACTCCAGGGATTCCACATGATCGTAAATAGCCACAGAGAGCACTTTGGTTTCACCGGGAATATTACCGCCAATCATCAGCACAACCCCGAACTCGCCGATGGTATGGGCAAACGTGAGTACACCGGCGGTGAGAAAGCCCGGCCGGGCCAGGGGGATGACAATGGAAAAGAAGCGATCCCGAGGTGAGGCCCGAAGTGTAGACGCAACTTCCAGAAGTTGTTGATTAATCGATCCGAAAGCATTTTGCAGGGGCTGAACGGTAAACGGCAAAGAATAAATAACCGAGGCAATGACCAGCCCCTGAAACGTGAAAGGCAGCAAGCCCAGCCCCAACTGTTCGGTGAGTTGGCCAACCATGCCCTTCGGCCCCATCAATACCAGAAGATAGAACCCGAGAACCGTGGGGGGCAGCACCAGGGGCAAGGCGACAATCGCCGCAACAGGTTGCCTTACCCAATGGCGGCTGCGGGCAAGCCACCAGGCGACAGGCGTTCCGATGATCAGAAGCACGGCGGTGGTGCAGCCTGCGAGTTTCAGAGTGAGCCACACGGGCTCCCAGTATGTGTCCATAGTGGTGGCCGGATTACTGTTCAGTGATCGATTTCATAGCCAAATTTCTCAATGATGCTTCTGGCTTTGTCGCCCCGTAGGAACTCAAGCCATTGGCGAGCCGCATTGTTATCTTTGCTGCGAGACAGAAGAATAGCTTGTTGATTGATAGGGGAATAGTAGGATTGTGGAACCAGCCACAGGGCGCCGCCTTTTTCGGGCCAGGCGCGCACTTGAGACAAAGCCACAAATCCCGATTGAGCGTTGGTGGTGGCGACAAACTGGAAGGTTTGCGCAATGGAATCACCGCGCACCAGTCGACCCTGCAACGACTCCCAGAGATTCAGCTTAGTGAGCACTTCCCGGGCAGCAAAGCCGTAGGGTGCTGTTTTCGGGTTGGCAATGGCCAGATGCGCAAAACGGCCAGATTCGAGCCAGGCTAATGGATCTTCAAAGGTATCCGGCGCGGAGCTCCAGAGAGCCAGTTTACCCCTGGCGTAAGTGAATCGGGTGCCGGCTACGCCTTGCTCATTTTGCTCAAGAAGTTCGGGCCGATGACGGTCGGCTGCGAGAAATACGTCAAACGGCGCGCCATTGTTTATCTGTGCGTACAGTTTCCCGGTTGAGCCATAGCTTGCAATGGCCTCCAGGCCGGTGGTTTCAGCAAATGCCGCAATGAGTTCCCGAGTGGTGTCGGTAAAATTGGCCGCTACCGCAATGCGCACATCGGCAGCGTGAGCACCAGTGCCGAACATCAGAAGTAGGCACAGCAATGCCAGCCGGGGCGTTTTTTCAGTCATCCCGTTTTTCTCCGCGCTCCCGATGGTCACTGTAAATACGATTGAGAACCTGCAATTGTGGCTGCCAAAGGCTGAGCTGGGCTTGTATCTCTTTTGGCACCCGTGCCGGTTTTGGCCAGGGTACAGGGTAGGCTGCAGGCTGAAAAAGTGGCGCGAACAGAGCGGCGGCTGTCAGGTCCGCGCGGGAGAAAGCGTCGCCGGCCAGAAACGGCTGTTGGCCGTAAACCTCTGACAGCTCTATTAACAGACCCTCAATGACTTTCCGGGATTCTTCCGCCGTTTTATCGTTGATTTTCAACCATTTCCGCATCACTTCGTTTACTCGGCTGAACGCCAGGCTGAGCAAAATACGATTGTAAAAAGGTGTGCCCGCGGTCAGCAATGGCACCACAATCTTCGGGCGTTGCAGAAAATGGTGATACGAGTAGCAGCGAACGGCGGGGCCGGCCTCCTCGTCCAGGCGTTTTTCCCACGCCAGTGCGCGCGCTCGTACCGATTCGTCCGCCGGCGTGAGCGGGTTGTCCAAAAAGGTGCGGTCAAGATAATCAAGTATGGCGGACGAACCCTGAAGCACCGTCCCGTCGTGCTCCAGAACCGGCACCGAGGCACCCGCGCCCCGGGTCAGTTTCTGCACAGTTTTCATGTGCTGTCCCGGTAGCAGGTTTGTGGTTTCATAATTGAGCTTTTTATAATCTAGCGCCCAACGAATTTTCTCGCAGTAATGGGATATGGCGAACTGATAGAGCCTGAGAGCCATGCGATGCCTCCTGAGTGATGGGCCTCAGCATAGCTTTGAGCCAAGAGGATAAACAGTGGCAAAGCCGTTTGAATCGGTGTTTTGATCATTGTGCTGCCTCGGCCATTGGTTTTTACACAAGCGAGTCTTTAAGATGCCGACATTCATTCACGTTTTAACCCCAGGATGTGTCTATGTACTTGCAGCGGTTTTTGATGACATCGGTCGTCGCAGCTACCGGGCTTTTTATCGCCGGGTGTGCCACGGGGCCTGATGCCCCGATGGTTTCGGGTGTTTATCAGTGTGGTCAGCTTGATGTCAGTGTTGCGGATGCGCAGGATGGCGGCCTGCTGGGTGTTGATTATCGGGGCGAGCGGTTGCTGCTGAAGCCGAAAGAGAGTGCGTCCGGCGCACTTTATGTGGCCCCCGAAGACGATGAGACCCGGTTTTGGAGCAAGGGTGAGCGAGCAACATTGACGGTAAAAGGACAGACGTACCCGGAGTGCTTGCAGGCGGGCGCGTTGGAAATGCCGTTTGAAGCCACTGGCAACGAGCCTTTTTGGCACGCCCGTGTGGTGGGCGAAGAGCTGCTGTTTAATCGGCCTTATGAATCCGCAGAGCCTGAAAAGGTCGCGCCTGAAACGACCGTTGCCAACCGCCACGGCCGCGAGTTTCGTGGTGAGCTGGACGGGCAGGAGCTGACGCTCAAGGTGGCCCCTCAGCTGTGTGAAGATACGATGTCTGGCGCCCAGTTCCCGGCGCAGGTTCGTCTTGAGTGGAACGACGAAGTCTTTGAGGGCTGTGGCGGCGACCCAGAGCGTTTGTTCCGGGGTGCACAATGGGTTGTAGAGGATCTGGCAGGCACCGGCATTATTGATAGCTCCCGGATGACCGTCGAATTTTTCGAGGATAATCGTCTGGCTGGCCTGGCTTCTTGTAATCGTTATGGAGGCCAGTATGAGCGCACGGCTGAAGGTGTGAGTTTCGACTACCTGTTTGCGACGAAAATGGCCTGTGCACCGGCGTTGATGAACCAGGAACAGCGTTTTTTAACTCTCATGTCGAAGGTCAAGCTTGCGTCGATTGGTCGTAATGGACAGCTGGTGCTCACAACGTCAACGGGCGAGGAAATTACCGCGTTTCAGTCTACCGACGGAGTGCAAAAATAGCGGTCGACGGAACCGCCTTCCGTCGAATCCGCCATGGATGCCCGTGCGCCTTCCGGAGCTCCGACATCCATGGTCGATTCACGCCGCTGTTTCTTCCGTTGGCTCGCCGGTTGGAACCAGCGCGAGAGTTAGCTCTTTCATGCTCAGACTGCCCACCGCCTCACCGTTTCGAACCACTCTGAATACCTTATCCAGGTCACCACCCGAACGGGAAAGTACCGTCTCCAGATTGTCATTCTCCAAAAGGTCCCCGGCGTAGTCGACGTCGTTATCGACGGTGCGATTCATCACGGAACGCACACGAAGCACTCGTGCACGATTTATATCGTTTATAAAGGCAACGATATAAGGATCGTTGGGATTGAGCAGGATGTCTTGAGGATCCCCTTGCTGAACCACCTCACCATCTTTGAGAATGACCAAGTGGTCTGAAAGCTTCAGTGCTTCGTCCAGATCGTGGGTGATGAATACGATCGTCTTTTGAAGCTCACCCTGAAGCTCCAGTAAGAGATCCTGCATGTCTGAGCGAATCAGAGGATCCAACGCCGAGAAGGCTTCGTCCATCAGCATGACAGGGGAATTGGAGACCAGCGCGCGCGCGATACCAACCCGCTGTTGCATACCGCCAGACAATTGATGAGGGAACTGGTTTTCATTGCCCTCAAGACCCACTCGGGCCAGCCATTTTACGGCTTCGCTTTCAAAGTCTGCGACGGAAGAGCCCCGAATATTGAGGGCCATGCCGGCGTTCTCAAGCACGGTTTTGTGCGGCAACAAAGCGAACTTCTGAAACACCATCGACATCTGTTCCCGCCGAAGCTGGCGTAGCTGCCCTTCTTTCAGTTCCAGAACGTCCTCACCGTTAAGCTGGATTTCCCCCGCCGTGGGTTCGATCAGGCGATTCAGATGGCGAATCAGTGTTGACTTGCCAGAGCCGGAAAGCCCCATGATAACGGTGATTTTGCCATCGAGAATATCCACGTTGATATCTCTCAACCCCAGAACATGGTTGTGCTGATCCAGCAGATCCGCTTTGTTCATGCCCTGCTTTACATGCTCTAGTGCCACGTCTGGCGTTGGCCCGAAAATCTTGTAGAGGTTTTTGATGGAAATCTTAATATCGTCTGCCACGTTCTGTCCTCACTGATTTTGGCTGGCATTAATGCGTGCCAGGGAGGCCTTTGTCACCCGGTCAAGGATGACCGCAAGAATAACGATGCCGAAGCCGGCAATCAGACCGACGCCGAGATCCAGGTTACGAATACCGCGAAGTACCAGAACACCGAGGCCGGGTGCGGACACCAACGATGCAATAACCACCATCGCCAGGCTCATCATGATGGTCTGGTTTACACCGGCCATGATGTTCGGCAAGGCCAGGGGTATTTGAACCTTGAACAGCTTTTGCCTGGGCGTCATGCCAAAGGCGTCGGCCGCTTCGATCACATCTTTGTCTACCAACCGTATGCCGAGATTGGTCAGCCGCACGACGGGCACAATCGCATAGAGGATGATGGCGATGCCGTAGAGTTTGGACTCCGTCACGCTGAACAGAAAGATCAGCGGGATCAGATAAACAAAAGGTGGCAGCGTCTGCAGCATATCGAGCACCGGAATTGTTAACCGTTGCATGGTATTGCTTCGAGACATGGCGATGCCTATGGGCACCCCGAACAAGACACAGAGGAAAGCGCAGACAAAAATGATGGCGAGGGTCTGCATGGCGTACACATAGTAATCAATGAACGCCAACAGGCAGAGGCTGGCGCCTACGAATACAACCAGTTTCCAGGATTTGGTAACCAGAAAAACAACCGCAAGCATGATGGGGATAACAATCCACCAGGGCGTGTTAATCATGCCGTAAAGGGCGCCATCGAGCGACCAGCTTAGGGGTTGAGTGATTGGATCAAGCACCAGACTGAGGTTGTCTTTTATGGCAAGAAAGCCTTGTTCAAGGCCTTGTGTAAGCTCTCTGGACTTGGGAAATGCCGCGCAGGAATCGTTAAGCGCATCCATTGAAGGAAATGGCAGGTCCCAAAGAGATTCAGGCTCTGCACTCTTGCCGCTGGCTTTGTTGAGCAGGTCGGCCATCGACATCGGGCCGTCGGCCTTACCTTCCGCGCACCATTGTTTTAACCCAAGTGCCGAAAACAGGGAGTCGTAGGTTGCCATTTACGTTTAGCCTCGTTTGCGCGCAGGAGGTTCCATACGCCAAAGAATTCGGTTGCTGTCACAATCAGATGTGCCCGGGCGCATCTGTCACAATGCGGCTCCCGGGCCAGGGCGGGTCAATCAGTTTTCAAGAACGGCCGCCAGTTTCTTTTTGGCGCTATCGTTCAGCCAGCCAGACCATTCATCACGGTTGTTGCTCAAGTAATAAACGGCAGCTTCTTCGCCGGATGCGTTGTTGGAGTCCATCCAGGCCAGGAGTGCGCTCATGGTGTCCGTTTTGAACGTCATTTTGCTGAGCATCTCCGTTACTTCCGGTTCGCGATCCTTGAAGTCGGTTGTCACAGAGGTAAGGATGGTTGCGGCCGGGAATTCTGACACTCCGGGGTTGTCCGCATTGGCGGTCTGGTTTTTCTGGTGAATTTTCGCGTTGTATTCACCCAGCTTTACCCGAGTCATATCATACTTGCCCAGCGGTACGGTCGGGCCCCAGTAGTAGCCGAACCAGGGCTTTTCGTCCTGAACCGCTGATGCCATTGAAGAGGCCAGGGTTTCGCCTGAGCCGTGGTTGAACACCTTGATACCGGAATCTTCAAGATCCAGAGCGCGAATCAGGTTGTCGCTGACAACCCTGCAGCCCCAGCCATCAGGGCAGTTGTTGAAGCGAGAGCCGACAAGCTCCGGATTCGCCATGATGCCTTCGATGGTTTTCAGCTCGGGATGTTTCTCTGCCAGATACGTTGGAATCCACCAGCCCTCAATGCCGCCGGGGTCGAGAACCTTGCCCAACCGCTCGATCTTGCCTTCTTTTTCCAGGCGCAAGTAGGCGTCACCCGCCGAGTTAAGCCACAGTTCTGTAACAATGTCGGGCTCTCCGTTTTCCGCAACAGACGTGACGGCGGGTACGGTATCGGATGGCACTACAGAGACATCGCAGCCATAGCCTTGTTCCATAATAAATTTGGCTACGTTGGTGACCACGGTGTTGGAAGCCCAGTTCATTTCAGTGATGGAAACTTCGCCACAGTTGGCTTGTGCTATGCCAGGTATTGATAGCGCGCATAGCAGCGCAGCAGACGTAAGCTTTCGCATAGTCACTTCTCCGTTTGAGGGTTGGTGAATCCGGCTGTAAACGCTCGCTGTCGTTTTTTTGTAATGATTGTCTTGTTGTTGGTTGTTTTGCTACCGGATTAACGACTGACAGGAAGCAACCGGGAGGGGCTGGATAAATTGCGGTTTTCTGGCAATACAGAAAATAAGGCAAAGCAGCTCATCTCGGTTACCACTTATCAACAAGCATAAGGATCCTGAGCCGAGTTACAAGGTTTTAACAAGAAACCGTCATCATTGAAGACGTATCCTGCAGGGGTGGAAGGGCAATTGGCAAGGGGTTTTGAAGGCCGTGCCAGTATGCCAAAATGCTTGCTTATCAGTTGCTTGACGCAACCCTTTTTTAAGGTCAGTCTTTAGGTCATTCGCCACACTGAGCGATTCCTGATTTATTTCGGAACGGAGCCCCCAAAATGAAGATTTTCGAAACAAAAACCGCACCTAACCCACGCCGGGTACGCATGTTCATGGCTGAGAAAGGGTTGTTGGAAAAAGCCGAATTCATTGAGATTGACCTTCAAAAAGGCGAGAACCTCACGCCCGAGTACGTAGCACGTAACCCCATGAAGAAAGTGCCTGTGATGGAGCTGGATGACGGAATCTGTATCTCCGAGACCATGGCCATTTGTCGTTACTTCGAGGAGAGCTATCCCGAAACGCCAACGCTGTTGGGCGACACCCCGATTGAGAAAGCCACCATTGAGCAATGGGTCCGGTGGATCGAGTTCTACTTCTTTACGCCCACGGGCATGTGTTTCCAGCACACCAGCGGCTATTTTAAAGACCGGATGAACCCTATCAAGGAATGGGGCGAGGAATGCGGGAAGAGCGTTAACAAGTTTATGGCGTTCCTGGACGGTCATCTTGCCGACCGGGAATTCATCTGTTGCGACCGCTTTACGGCTGCCGACATTAATGCATTCACCACGGTTGCGTTCGCCCGGGTTGTGAATATTCGCATCCTGCCTGAACACACTCACCTTCAGGCCTGGTATGACCGCATCAAGGCGCGTTCGTCTGCGCAGGTCTGAACCACATACGCATGAGCTGTGCAGGAGGTTCGCTTGATTGATGTATACACGGCGCCAACGCCCAACGGATACAAGGTTACGGTACTGCTGGAAGAGATGGGTGTTGAGTACAACCTGATACCGATAGACTTTTCCAAAAACGAGCAGAAAACGCCGGGGTTCCTGGCGTTGAATCCCAACGGCCGCATTCCGGTTATTGTGGATCGGGACAACGACGATTTTGTGGTGTTCGAGTCCGGCGCCATTATGATTTATCTGGCAGAAAAGTACGGGCAGTTTTATCCGCGAGATCCCAAAGTACGCTCCTGCGCACTTCAGTGGCTTATGTTTCAGATGGGCGGCGTTGGCCCGATGATGGGGCAGGCCAATGTGTTTTACCGGTACTTTCCGGAAAAGATTCAGCCTGCGATTGATCGCTATCAGAAAGAGTGCAGGAGGCTGTTTGAGGTGCTCGACAGTCGGCTGGCAGAATCTCCGTATTTGGTAGGCGACGAACTTACCATCGCCGATTTTGCCAACTGGTGCTGGGTGCGCACGCACTCATGGTCCGGCGCATCGGTGGAAGGATTGGAGCATCTGAACCGCTGGATAGATGAGCTCTACGCCCGCCCGGGTTGCCAGTCCGGAATCAAAAAACCGGAGCGCCTGAAAAGCCCGGACGAACTGGTTAAACACGCCCAGAATATGGTGACCCGATAGCGTCGGCGACGTAACGCTGACAAAGCGATCACGGTGTTTATTAGGAGGTAATATGAAGCAGGCGTCGCTTGAGTGCGCTCTGGGTGCGATAGACAAGGCAAATCGCGCAGACCCCAACCTCGAGATCATGGCGGGTGAGTCCTTGCCCAGAGAGTATGTTTACAGCCTGCATATGACTCGTTGGCTGCATGAACTGGACGCCTCACCTTCGGAGCGAATGCAGATTGCCTGTCGTGCCCAGCATATGGAGCGCTGGAAAATGCCCCGGAGCGAATATCCCGAGGGCCGTAAATCCTATTACGAATGGCGCCAGGCCTGTGGCCGTATGCACGGCCGCAGGGCCGCAGAGATTATGGCGGGCTGTGGCTATCCTGAGAGTGAGTGCGCGCGGGTCGAGGTGATTGTGACCAAGCGTGAGTTGCGCAAAGACGCAGACACCCAGCTTCTTGAAGACGTTGCCTGCATGGTGTTTCTGGAAAAATATTTCGCGCAATTTTACGCCGATAACGCGGAATACGAACGGGAGAAATGGCTGAGAATTGTGCGCCGTACCTGGGGCAAAATGTCGCCCCGTGCTCACGAGCGGGCTCTGGCGCTCTCGGTGAAGCTGCCCGGGCACTTGCAGTTGCTGATGCAAGAAGCCCTGGCGGATCCTGCTGCCTGATTCACCAGGGCCGGGGTTGCGGACCTGTTTGGGCGTTCAACGCTCGGGGAAAAACAGTTCTTGAAGTTTCTCCCCCGGGTTCTCGGCCCGCATGAAGGATTCACCCACCAGAAACCCGTAAATACCGCGATCAGTCATGGCTTCCACATCCGTGCGGGTCATAATGCCGCTTTCGGTGATCGCCAGGCGCTCTGCGCCAATGCGCTGGTGCAGTTCGAAGGTGGTGTCGAGTGACACATCAAAGCTGTGCAGATCACGGTTGTTGATGCCGATCAACGGCGTGGTCAGGGTCAGTGCGTCGTCCAGTTCCTCACCGTTGTGCACTTCTACCAACACATCCAAACCCGTTTCGTGGGCGATGCCCTCCAGTTCCTGCATTTGGTCTCTGGTGAGGCAGGCGGCGATCAGCAGTATGCAGTCGGCGCCCATGGAGCGGGCTTCGTATACCTGATAGGGCGCGACCATAAAGTCTTTGCGGATAACGGGCAGGCTGCAGGCGTTGCGGGCGGCGATCAGATAGTCTTCGTGACCCTGGAAAAAATCGTGATCGGTGAGCACTGACAGGCACGCAGCGCCGCCCTGTTCGTAGCTTTCGGCGATCTTGGCAGGTTCAAACGGATCGCGGAGTATGCCTTTGCTGGGTGAGGCTTTCTTGATCTCCGCAATGACCGCAGGCGTGCCGGCTTCGATACGCTGGCGCAGGGCATTGGTGAAACCTCTTGTGCCTGGCTGGTCGCCGGCTCGGGCTTTGAGATCTTCAAGGCTTGCGGTGCGCTTGCGAATGTCAATTTCTTCCCACTTTCTTGCGATGATTTTGCGCAGAATAGTGGGGGTTTTGTCGCTGTGTTTCGTCATTGAGTTGTCCTGGCTCAGAAACAATGGGAGAAATCGGCCAGCTCAGCGAGTTTGCCGGCGGCCAGGCCGGAGCCCATGGCGTCGAGGGCCATTTCAACGCCTGTTTTCGCTGTCGGCGCCAGACCGGCTATGTAGATAGCAGCGCCTGCGTTCAGGGCGATCAGATCCCGGGCTTTTTCGGCCGTTTCGTCGTGGCCGCGGCCAAAGGCGGCTTTGATCAGGTTCAGGGATTCTTCGGCGGTGTCGACCGTCAGGCCGACGAGACTCTGACTTTTAACGCCCAGGTCTTCCGGGGTGATGTCGTATTCGATGATCTCGCCGTTTTTCAGTTCAGCCACATGAGTGGCGCTGGCCAGGCTGATTTCGTCGAGGCCGTCTTTGGAGGCCACCACCATGATGTGCTCAGAGCCCAGCTTTTGTAGAACTTCGGCCATAGGGCGACACAGGGCTTTGCTGAAGACACCTAATAGTTGGCGTTTAACGCCGGCCGGGTTGGTCATGGGGCCGAGAATGTTAAACAGGGTGCGACAACCCAACTCCTTGCGCGGGCCAACGGCGTGCTTCATGGCACCGTGATGAGCCGGGGCAAACATGAAGCCGACGCCGATCTGCTCGACGCAGCGGGCGACCTGTTCTGGTGTGAGGTTGAGGTTAATGCCGGCTTGTTCAATCAGGTCTGCGCTGCCGCTCTTGGACGACACCGCACGGTTGCCGTGTTTGGCCACAAAGCCGCCGGCGGCGGCGACCACAAAAGCGGAGGCGGAGGATACGTTGAACAGGTTGGCGCCGTCGCCGCCTGTGCCCACAATGTCCACTAGCGGTTCTGCGTTGACGGTGACACCGGAGACCAGTTCGCGCATGACTTCCACCGCGCCGGTAATCTCGTCCACCGTTTCACTTTTAATGCGCAAGCCCATGAGCAGGGCGCCAATCTGAGCGTCGGTAGCCTCGCCCTTCATCACGGTGCGCATAACCTGCTTCATTTCTTCCCGGGACATGTCCAGGTTTTCAGCCACCCGGCTCAGTGCGTCTTTCATGTTCATTGGATTCGCCTTTTTTATTGGGTTCGCAGGAAGTTGCGCAGAAGTTCGTGGCCCTGTTCGCTCATGATCGACTCCGGGTGAAATTGCACCCCTTCGATGGCCAGGGTTTTGTGGCGCACGCCCATGATTTCTTCCACGCTGCCGTCGCTGTTGCGAGTCCAGGCGGTCATCTCCAGACAGTCCGGCAGGCTGGCTTGCTCAATGACCAGGCTGTGATAGCGCGTGGCCTGCAACGGGTTGTTAAGGCCGCGGAACACGCCGCTGTTCTGATGGTAAACCGGAGATACTTTGCCGTGCATCACGCGCCCGGCGCGGATGACGCTGCCGCCGAACACCTGGCCGATGGCCTGGTGGCCCAGGCAGATGCCGAGTATGGGAATCTTGCCGGCAAAGTGCCGGATGACGTCCATGGACACTCCGGCCTCATTCGGCGTGCAGGGGCCAGGCGAGATCACCAGCCGTTCCGGGTTCAGCGCTTCAATCTGCGCCAGGGTGATTTCGTCGTTGCGGTGCACCTGCACATCCGCGCCCAGCTCTGCAAGATACTGCACCACGTTGTAGGTGAAGGAGTCATAGTTATCGAGCATTAAAAGCATAATCTGTCCCTCGCCTCAGTGGTCAAAGTCGTTGTAGGTCATTGCCACTGCGCGAAAAATAGCGCGGCCCTTGTTCATGGTTTCTTTCCATTCAAGGCGAGGTATCGAGTCGGCAACAATGCCGGCGCCGGCTTGTATGTGCAGGGTGTTGTCTTTGATCACCGCGGTGCGGATGGCGATGGCCGTGTCCATGTTGCCGTTGAACGAGAGGTAACCCACGGCGCCGCCATACACTCCGCGTTTCACCGGTTCCAGCTCATCGATGATTTCCATGGCCCGGGTTTTTGGCGCGCCGCTCAATGTGCCCGCGGGCAAGGTGGCCTTGAGCACATCAAGGCAACTGGTGCCATCTTTTACCTGGCCGGTTACGTTGGATACGATGTGCATCACGTGGGAGTAGCGCTCTACGGCCATTCTCTCGGTCAGCCGCACGGTGCCGGTTTCTGAAACGCGACCGGCGTCGTTACGGCCAAGATCAATCAGCATCAGGTGCTCGGCGATTTCTTTCGGGTCGGCCAGTAGTTCTGCCTCCAGCGCCCGGTCTTCTGCCTCGGTGGCGCCGCGCTTGCGGGTGCCAGCGATGGGGCGAACCGTCACTTCGCGATCTTCCATGCGCGCCAGAATTTCCGGCGACGAGCCCACAATGTGGAAGTCGTCCAGATCCAGAAAATACATGTATGGCGAAGGGTTAAGTACCCTCAGTGAGCGATACAGGTTCAGGGGCGGTGCTTCAAACGGGATCGACATGCGCTGGGAAATGACGGTCTGCATCACGTCACCGTCGAGCACGTAGTCTTTGATCTTGTCGACCGCCGCCTCGAATTTTTCCTGGCTGAAGCCGGAAACAAATTCGCTTTCATCCACGGTTTTGCCGCGCAGGTGTGCGGGTGTTTTCGGGGTGTTGGCGGTTTGTCGGTGCAGCTTCTGTTCCAGCTCGTCGAGCCGCAGTTGGGCGCGTTCGTAACCACCTTCATCGGCCGGGTCCACGTGCACGATCAGGTGCAGCTTGCCGCGCAGGTTGTCGAACACCACCAACTCGTTGGATACCATCAGCAGTATATCGGGTGTGCCAATGCGGTCGGGCGGACAGCTGGTTGCAAGGCGTTTCTCGATGTAGCGCACGGTGTCGTAGCCAAAGTAGCCCACCAGCCCGCCGTTGAAACGGGGCAAGTCTTCCAGATCGGGGGCGTTGAAGCGCGCTTGATAGCTGGCAACAAACGCCAGCGGATCGTCGACATCGGCGCTTTCTGTCAATTCGCCATGCCGGCGGATTTCAATGCGGTGGTCGAATACTTTCAGTACTTCCTGGCTGGGTAGGCCAATGATCGAATAGCGACCCCATTTTTCGCCACCCTGTACCGATTCAAACAGATAAGAATAGGGCCCGCCGGCCAGTTTCAGGTAGGTGCTCAAGGGGGTGTCCATGTCCGCAAGCACTTCGCGATACACGGGGATACGATTGAAGCCAGCCTGTGCCAGCTTGCTGAATTGTTCGGACGTCATGGTCGGGTTTCCTGGGATCTGATCTGCGTTCGAGCAGGCGCTCGTTGTCTTACGGGCTGAGAGTTTTCAGCCGGTACGCCATCGCCACCATCGTGTTGCGCGGGGTGTAAGAATGCCTCGCGCTGAAGTCAGATTCAGTCCCTGCACGGCAGGAATCTCCCGAATTGAAAAGAATGAAAGTTCAGTACCCCAGAGGTTACAAAAGCTCGCTCAGGGAATCAACCACAGCGTCGGCCCCCAATGTGTGTACGGAGCGGCCAAAGTTGTAGCCATAGGTGACTACGACACAAGGAATGCCGGCTGCCTGAGCGGCACCAACGTCGGCGGCGGAGTCGCCGACCATCACAGTGACTCCACGGCTGCCCTGAAGTTTTTCCATCGCGTGAAGCAGCGGCGCCGAATCCGGTTTTTTTGTACTCAGCGTGTCACCGCCAATCACCAACTGGAAGTGATGCTCAAGACCCATTTGCTCAAGCAACGGCGCCACAAACTGTTCAGGTTTGTTGGTTACAACGGCCATGCGGCAGCCACGATCATTCAACGCGTCCAGGCAGGCTTCAACGCCGGGGTAGACCGTTGAATACTGGCCGTTGAACTGTTGATAGTTCTGATAGAAAAGCGCCAGGGCATCGTCAAACAACGCGTCATCATTGAGAGTGGCAGGTTCCCAGTCGGCTTTGCCGGCCAGAGCGCGCCTTATCAATACGGGGGAGCCATGGCCTACCCATTGGTGTACCTGTTCAAGGCCGACGGGTTTGCGCCCCAGTTGTTCAAGGGTGAGGTCCACGGCGGCGGCCAGGTCTGGTGCGCTGTTTACCAGAGTGCCATCGAGATCGAACAATGCAACGCCAGGCCAACGAGCATTGAACAGGCCCGCCAAACTCATTGGCCGGGAACCTTGTGGCTAAGCACTGTGCGTGCTTGCTCAAGTTCCACGCGCATCGCATCGATGGTGGTTTTGTAGTGGTCTGTGTTAAAGATAGCGGAGCCTGCCACAAAGGTGTCTGCGCCTGCTTCGGCAATTTCGCGGATGTTGTCTGTTTTCACACCGCCATCCACTTCCAGTCGAATGTTGTAGTTACTGGCATCGATGCGCTTACGGGCTTCGCGCAGCTTGTCCAGGGTGCCGGGAATGAACTTCTGACCACCAAAACCGGGGTTGACCGACATCATCAGAACCATGTCGAGCTTGTCCATTACATAATCCATATGGTTCAGAGAGGTGGCCGGGTTGAACACAAGGCCTGCCTTGCAGCCGCCCTCGCGAATAATTTGAAGGGAGCGATCAATATGCTTGGTCGCCTCCGGATGGAAGGTAATGTAGCTGGCGCCGGCGTCAATGAACATGCGAATCAGGTCGTCAACCGGTGACACCATCAGGTGTACGTCTATGGGAGCGGTAACACCGTGCTTGCGCAGGGCTTCACACACCATTGGCCCGATGGTCAGGTTGGGCACGTAATGGTTGTCCATAACGTCAAAATGCACCACGTCTGCGCCAGCGGCCAGAACGTTATCCACCTCTTCGCCCAGGCGAGCAAAATCGGCAGACAGAATGGATGGGGCAATCAGGTAAGGGTTCATCACGGCTCTCGCAAACAATTGGCAGTCATTGATAATGATGACAGTCTAGCAGCTCAGGAACGCTTTTTTATAGCCAGATTATCGCCAAGGGAGCGGGAACTTTGCGCCGATTAAGAACATTGAGCCAAAGCAGTCATCATAAAAGCTGCCGTAAAAGCTATCGTAAAAACGGTCGCAACAACCTCTGTAGTGGGCTTCTGGCTCTAATGCTGGCAGGCAGCGGGGCTCCAGCCGCTGCCCAGGAAGAGAGCGCGTCAGGCGTGCGCGACCAATCGCCGGTCAGTGATGTGCTTGGGGACGTGCGCGGCGCTGTATCATCGGGATTGGGTGAATGGGGTCTGAGTCGGAGATTTCCGGAAGCCGCGTTATGGCTTGATCTTGAAGGCGACGCCCGCACGTTGGCGCTTTTCTGGCCCGAGACGGAACTCCCCGCAAGGGGCGCGCTGATTGTTCTGGCAGATGAAGGCGAGAACGCGGAGTCGGGACTGGCGGGGCCCTTGGCCCGGGAATTGGCGGGTCGCAGGTTTGCGGTGCTCACTCTGGGTTTGGCGCCACCTCCCGCAGCGCTTGAGCAGACGCTGGAGGCGCCGCGCACAGAGTCTGAGGCCGAGCCTGAAGAAGCCCTGGTCGAAGCCAGAACCGAAATCAGGCCCGGAGAGCAAAATCAGAGCGCCAACAACACCGCAACAATCGACGTGATGGCTTTGGAAACGGTGGGCGGGTTGGAAGACGCCTACCGGGAGCGTATTCGCGAAGAGCTTGCGGCAGGTGCTGCCGAACTTGCAAAACGTGATTATGAACTCATTGCGGTGGTCGGCTTAGGGCGTGGCAGTAACCACGTTGTATCCTATGCGGCGGCAGCTCAAGCCTCTCCCGCCCTGATCTGGGTCGCTCCCAGATTCTATCCCCGAGATGCCAGCGAGGTGGTCGCGACGCTGGGGAGCGCCTCGGTTCCCCGGATTCTGGAGCTTTCATCATTCGGTGAGGGTATGCAGCGCAAAGCGGATCTGGAGCGCGCCGGCGTTGAAGGTTTCAGTCTGCAGTCTGTGGGGGCCAACGCTTCGTTTACGTCGAGAAACGGCAAGGCGCTTGCGGGCAGAATTTCAGCGTGGCTGCGGTTAGAGCAGTGATCCAGAGCAGTGATGCAAGGCAGCAATGACAGTTCGCTAGTTATGGTGGCGCTTGATCAGTTCCCATGCCTGCTGATAACGCAACAGACGCTCTTTGGCCAGCGCAAGCTCTGCGGCACTGAGTTGCTGCTGCGCCAGCTTGTCCGGGTGGCACGTGGAGACTTTTTTCCGGTAGGCGTTCTTGATGATGGCCAGTGGATCCCGCCGGGTCACGCCCAGCAGAGCGCAGGCCTGCTCGAGATTGACCGGCTTTGACGGCACATCGTTGACGTCGCACCACACCCGGCTGGCATAGCTGTCGAAAATATCCTCGCTGATGGTAACCGGCAAACCAATCTGGTCAATAGTGTCTTCACAGCGGTAGCGGCGGGGCTTCAGGGGGCGGCCTGAGAGCTGGGTCGCGTGGCACAGGCAAATGGCTATTTTCAGGGCAGGAGAAGGCCAGATACGGTGGCTTAACCTGAGTGAGAGCCCGCTCAGCACCGGAAGTGTTTCTGATGCTTTACCTTTCTGGAAACTGCTAATGGCTTTGTGTCTTTGTCGTCTCGAGAGTTTCAGCGCTGTGATGAGGTTCTCTGCAAAACCTATATCCTGCTCCGAAACGCGCCCGTCCGCTTTGGCGATATAGCCCAGAAAGAAAAACAGTGGAGGTCTGCACCAGTGGGGCAGCCGCGTTCGGCCAATCATGGTGTGCGCCTGGTGCCCGCTTGCCGAGAGTTGTTGCAGCAGTCCCGAGAATGTCGATTCCATTCGTGGCGGGAGGGCGGGCTGCGCGGAACGGGTTGCCATCGCGCTAACGCTCCCGAGCGGCCAGTCGTTGATCCAGCGCCCGAAGCCGCTCAGGCGTGCCCACATCAATCCACTGACCGCGATGGTGCAGCCCTGCTACCCGGCCTTCACCCATGGCGGCCCGCAGAACAGGTCCAAGCTTGCCAGCCTGATCACTCAACCCGTCGAACAGCCTGCGATGCAGTAGGCTGATGCCGGTAAAGGTCAGTTTTTCGCCTGCTTTTCCTGCGCATTCTTCAGAGAGTATGCCGTTATCGTTCAGACAAAAATCACCTTGGCGATTATGTACGGGGTTATCTGCCATCACCAGAATGGCCTCAATATCTGCCTGTTCGCCGGGTGCCGGCGGCTGAAGCCGCGTCAGGTCGAAATCGGCCCAGATATCCCCGTTTATAACCATGAACCAGTCGTTGCCGTCGGACGTGAGTATGGGCAGGGCGCGAACGACGCCGCCTGCTGTCTCCAGTGGCTCACCTTCGCGGGAGTAATGCAGAGCAAGTCCGAATCGCTCACCGGCACCCAGGGTGTACTCAATTTGCTCCCCAAGCCACGCGTGATTGATAACAACGTCCTCGAACTGTGCGCGTTGGAGGCGTTCCAAGTGGTATTCAATGAGCGGTTTGCCACCGGCGCTTAGCAGGGGTTTGGGCGTGGTAAGCGTTAGTGGCCGCATGCGTTCGCCTCGGCCGGCGGCTAGGATCATCGCTTTCACTGTGTCAAATACTCCTGGCTCGGAACGGGGCCTATGCGTTCTTCAATCCGGGGTGCGGCCACCGCCGCCAGCCATTCATGGAAGTGTCGCAAGGCTGGCTGGCGTTTGCTGGCGCTAAGCAGGTAACCCACTGTGCGGGGAATATCTTCCAGGTAGCGGGTTTTGCCGTCGCGCATGGCCAGCCTGGCAAAAATGCCGGCAGCTTTCAGGTGGCGTTGCATACCCATCAGCTCAAACCACTGCACGAACGTGTCGCTTTGCGCACGATGAAGGCCTGCCGCAAGGGTTTGCTTGCGGAACGTTTCCAGCCAGTGGTCGATTTTTTTGTCTGGCCATTGAATGTAGCAATCCTTAAGCAGCGAGACGGCGTCATAGGTAACCGGGCCGACAACGGCATCCTGAAAGTCGATAACGCCGGGGCGATTGCTGTGTTCCCGCACCAGCAGGTTCCGGGAGTGGTAATCCCGATGTACGGTAACCTGTGGCTGCGCCAGAGCGCCCTTGCGAAGCCGTGTAAAGGTGGCGTCGAGCATGGATTTCTCAACGTTGTCCAGCGTCAGCCCAAGATAGCCCTCCAGCAGCCAGTCCCGGAATAGCGCCATTTCGCGGTCCAGCAAGGCTGCGTCATAGGCGGGTAACGGGCGATCAGACGCGGCGGGCAGTTGCTGAATGTGCAAAAGTTCCGCCAGTGCGCTTTGATAAAGCGTGTCAGCGGTGTCGGCGTTGAGTTGGCTCAGCATTAACTGGTCGCCGAAATCTTCCAGCAACAGAAAGCCGCGTGCAGGGTCGGCCTCAAAAATTCGGGGAACGGCAATGCCTGCGCGGTGCCAGTGCTCGCCAATGCGGATGAAAGGCCCGCAGTCCTCAAGTTCCGGAGGCGAATCCATAACGATAAAAGGTATAAGATTGCCGTTGGTATCCGTCTTGTAAACCCGAAAGTACCGTCGAAAACTGGCATCGCCGGAAACGGGCTTTGCATCGGCTCTCTGGAAACCGGGAAGCTGTCTGATCCAGGCAGTCAGCATTTGCAGGCGTTTGTCCATGGTTCGGGCGGTTATCCTGAAGTCGTGAGTGCGTTGAGAGTAAATGTTAACGAGCCTTGAACTCCATCCACTTTGGCGTTTTTAAAGAGGCTCCGTAGCCACGAGTATAAAGAGGGTGAAGCGGTTTTGCAGCGGAGTTTCGTTTATCCGCCTCCGTTTCCGTTAACAAGCTTCCGGGGCACGTGTAAACTACAGCGCTGATACTTGTGTATTCGTGCCCCATCGCGTTATTCACAGTCTTTCACGCATCCGAAACAGGAACCTTGCTACCGTGCCAATGTCCGACAGCTGTTTGCGCGCGCACAAAGGCACATGGCGACGCCGATCTGTGAGCCTGCTTGCCGGGTCTGTCCTGATATTGACGGCCAGTGCTGCCGCTGGCGAAGAGGCGCCATCGGCCGCCGAGTTGGACTGGCGGCCGAAAAGCCAGCTTCCGGAGTCGGTTCGCAATGCGTTACCGGCCTTCTGTGCGGGCGGATATCTGCCATCCGGCACAGGGGAGGGCAATTCGGGTATTGTTGGCGCAGGGGCGAAAAGCCCTGAAAGCTCCGTTCCCTTGCAGGCCAGTGGTCTTCACGCCCAATACGAAATTGACCGCGAGCTGCATCTCCAAGGCGATGTCAGATTGCAACAGGGTAGTTTTCAGGTGACAGGCTCTGAGGCTCGCTACCGCCAGAGCAGTGGTCAGGTTGCCATTCAGGGGCCGTTGGTAAGCCGCGGCAACGGGTTTTTGCTGACCGGGGAGCGCGCTGATTACAGTGTTGAATCAGGGCGTTTTGATATCAATACCGCCACCTTTCTTTTGCACGGCCCGGCGATGCGTGGCAGTGCCGGCAGCCTTTCACGGATGAGCGATTCCACTGTGCAGATCCGGGATGGCATGCTCACCACCTGCGGCCCGCAGCAGAACGACTGGGCGATTATTGCCTCGGACATCAAGTTGAACCAGGCGGAGGGCTTTGGAACCGCAAAGCATGTCCGCCTGGAAGTTCTGGATGTTCCGGTGTTTTACTGGCCTTATGCCAGCTTTCCCATTGACGACCGTCGCAAATCCGGTCTCTTGTATCCGCAGTTCGGTTCGTCCAGCTCCGGCAGCGGGGGATTTTTGGCTATGCCGTATTACTTGAACCTGGCCCCCCATTACGATGCCACGTTAACACCCCAGTATATTCAGGGACGTGGTTTGTTTAACGAGGCTGAAGGCCGTTACCTCTCCGGTTTTGGGCAGACCACGGTTCAGTTGGGTTATATAAATAACGATTCCACTTATGCGGACGAAAACCCGGAGAAATCCGGTCAGCGTTGGGCACTGGATGCCTCCACTCGCGCAGTATTTGGCAGTGGATGGGTCGGCTACGGCGATTATTCCGCAGTCAGTGACGAGGACTATCTGAGAGATCTGAATCGCAGTCTGGAAATCAATCAGGCAACGCACCTGCTGCGCAGGGGCGGCGTGCGTTATCAGGGGCCGAATCAGTATTTCGATGCGTATCTCAATGACTATCAAACAATCAGTGACCGGATTGCGCAGGTGAACAGACCTTATGCCCAATTGCCGGAAGTTATTTATGCAGGAACCGCTGAAGCGGGCTTGTTCGAAGCGGGGTTGGAGACCCAATACACATGGTTCTACCGCGATAACGAATCATTGACCGGCCTTGATAAAGCCAACGGCCAGCGCTTTCGGGCCAGGCCCGAGGTGGCTCTGCCGATGCGTGCGCTTTGGGGTTTCAGTCGCCCGTCATTCAGCCTGGATTACACCCGATATGATCTGGAAGACTACAGCGCCGGGAGTGGCAGCTTTGATCGCACGGTTCCCGTAGTAGAATGGGACAACGGGCTGTATTTTGACCGCCAATCAAGCCTGTTTGATGTGCCATATAATCAGACCCTTGAACCCCGGCTTTACTACGCCTGGTCTGGCGCCGAAGCGGATCAGAACTATATCCCGGCGTTCGATACGGCTCTGCAGACCTTTCGGTTTGAGCAGTTGTTCCGGCCGGATCGTTTTATTGGAGGGGATCGGGTAGGCGATGCCAATCAGTTAACGGTGGCCCTGACCAGCCGGTTCAATGATCTGGTGACCGGCGCTGAGCGAGCCCGCTTCAGTATTGGTCAGGTGCAATATTTCGCCGATCGTGAAGTCACGCTTTTCGGTCAGGGCGGTGGTACTCGCAGTCGCTCGCCGCTTGCGGGTGAGGTTGTGCTCAATCCCCTGCAAAACCTCCAGATCCGGTCTTCGGGGTTGTGGGATCCGGATACTGGCGATACGGAACAAGGTCGCAGCCAACTCATTTTCCACTCCGAAGATTATCGATACCTGGCCAGCGCTGGTCATACTTACAGCAAGGGAGAGTTGGAACAGTCGGATATTGCGGCGGTTTTCCCGGTAACAGACCGTGTTAGTCTGATTGGCCGCTGGGTGTACGATTCGGATCTGAATCGTACAGTTGGATCTCTTGCGGGAATTGAGTACAACAATTGTTGCTGGAGCGTTCAGGTAGTCCACCAGAACTATCTCACCAATGACAGGGAGCTCAACAGTCGTTTACTGTTTCAGATCCAGTTGAAAGGCTTGGGGGGCAGCGGAGGCTCTTCTACATCCGTCTCTGACGCGATTTACGGTTTTAATGAACGCGAACGGCGCCGGTTTGGAACTCCCTGATGAATATCCTTTGATTGCTACCCCTGACGGTAACTGTGCCATTCCGGTACCCTATCCGCAGGCTAATATCTTCATTACGAGGTGATTATGAAGGCGACGATTCGCCAAGGTTTACAAACGCTGCTAATGCTAATGGCAGTGTTGCTTTCTTTTTCGGTCCAGGCTGAGCGCAAGATGCTTGATCAGGTTGTTGCCATTGTTGATGACGATGTGATCCTCCAGACCGGGCTGGATGCGAGAATTAACACCATTACCAGTCGGCTCAGTGCCCAGGGTACGGGCTTGCCTCCGCGTCGGCTTCTGGAAGAGCGGGTTCTGGAACAACTGATCACCGAATCTGTCCAACTGCAGATGGCTGATAAAATGGGTATGCGCATCAGCGACAACGAGCTGAACGAGACTCTGGCAAATATTGCCGACCGTAATAACATGAGCCTGTCTGAGTTCGAAAATCAGTTGGCATCGGAGGGCTTAAGCTACCGCCAGGCGAGGGAGCAGATTCGCCAGGAAATGATCACCAGCCGGGTGCAGCAACGCCAGGTGGGTAATCGCGTCCGTGTGACCGACCGAGAGGTTGAGAATTACCTGCAGGCGCTGGAATCTAATGGTGGCAACGATGCAGAGTATCGGCTTGCCTATATTTTTGTCGAGGTGGATAACCCCGCCGATGATGCGTCGGTCGATGCCGCCCGTGCCAAAGCGGAAGCGCTTCGAGCTGCCATTGCAAGCGGCCGCGATTTTCGCGAAGTGGCGGTGGCGGAGTCTGACGCCAGCAACGCGCTTGAGGGCGGCGATATGGGTTGGCGCAGCGAGCGGCAGTTGCCCTCGCTTGTTGCACCCGTTGTGCCTGAACTCGTTGTTGGCGAGCCTTCGAAGGTGCTGGCCAATAACAGCGGTTTCCACCTGGTCATGGTGATGGACAAGCGCGGTGGCACGCAGAAGCAGGTTATCCAGCAGAATCGGGTGCGGCACATTCTGATACGGCCTTCCGAAGCGGTCACCGATGCGGAGGCGGAAGCCACCATTCGGGATCTCGCTCAGCAGATTCAGAACGGTGCTGATTTTGCCGAGCTGGCACGGGAGTATTCGGATGATCCCGTGTCGGGTTCCGACGGCGGCAATCTGGGCTGGGTGAGTCCGGGCCAGATGGTGCCAAAGTTTGAGCAGGCCATGCAGGAGGCGAATGTGGGTGAGGTCAAAGGCCCGTTCCGTTCCCAGTTTGGCTGGCACATTCTCCAGGTTGAAGAGCGCCGACAGAAAGACATCAGTACTGACGTCAAAGAAGCTGAGGCGCGTCAGGCAATATACCGTCGCAAGTTCGAAACAGAGTTGCAGAACTGGCTTCGGGAAATCCGTGATGAAGCGTTTGTTGAGCTTAAAGGTGAATATGCAAAAAATGCCGCAGAGGACGACGCCAACGACGCGCAGGACGCCGAAAAATAATGCGTGATGGCATTGTTTTGGCCCTGACGGCCGGTGAACCTGCGGGCATAGGCCCTGAGCTTTGCCTGCAGCTGGCCGGCAAGCAGCGTGATACCGGTGTGGTGGTGATTGCAAGCCGGCAGTTGCTGCAGGAAAGAGCCGGGTTGCTCGGCCTCGACGTCACCCTGCACCCCTGGCAGCCGGGTATGGCGCCGCACATGGGTGCCGGCGGGCTTTCGGTTTTGCACGTGGATGGGTGCGCGTCGGTCACGGCCGGCAAACTGGATGCGGCCAACAGTCGGTATGTTCTGGACACTCTGACAGTTGCAGCCAAGGGCTGTCTTGAGGGCGACTTTGACGGCATGGTAACGGCGCCCGTTCATAAAGGCATTATCAATGATGCGGGTATTAAGTTCAGCGGCCACACAGAATTCCTGCAGGAACTCTGCGATGTGGAACGGGTGGTTATGCTGCTGGCCACAGAAGAGTTGCGAGTGGCATTGGTCACAACGCATTTGCCGCTCAAGGACGTACCCGCAGCGATCACGCCGGAGCGGCTGACCCAGGTTGCCAACATTCTGAATGCCGACTTGAAGAAATTTTTCGGAATTGCGCAGCCAAGGATTCTTGTGGCTGGCCTGAACCCCCATGCCGGGGAAGGCGGCCACCTTGGCCGGGAAGAAATTGAAGTGATTGAACCGACGCTTGAGAAGCTTCGAGCGACCGGCATGCAACTGACAGGTCCACTGCCGGCAGATACATTGTTTACCCCGCACTGGCTCGACGATGCCGATGCCGTGCTGGCCATGTATCACGATCAGGGGCTGCCGGTTCTCAAGTTCCAAGGCTTTGGTCGAGCGGTAAACATCACCCTGGGTTTGCCCATTGTGCGCACATCTGTGGATCATGGCACAGCTCTGGATCTTGCCGGCACAGGCAAGGCAGATGCCGGCAGCCTGCACACTGCTATTCGCGTGGGCGAGCAGATGGCATTGTCCCTCAAAGCCTTTAATGGCAAAGCCTCCCATAAAGAGAAACCTGAGTGAGTAAAAAAGCCGGCCATCAGGCCAGGAAACGGTTTGGCCAGAACTTCCTTCATGATCCGGGCGTTATAGAGCGTATTGTCCGCGCTATTCACCCGAAGCCGGACGATGCCATTGTCGAAATCGGTCCCGGCCTTGGCGCCATCACAGAAGAGATTCTGGCCGTCAATCCGAAGCTGCAGGTGGTGGAGCTGGATCGTGACCTTATCCCCATTCTGCGCACCAAGTTTTTTAACTACCCGGAATTCCGTGTGCACCAGGCGGATGCGCTGAAGTTCGATTTCAGCCAGCTTACCGACGGAAAACCGCTGCGCATCATCGGCAACCTGCCTTACAACATATCCACGCCGCTGATTTTTCACTTGCTGGCTCAGACAGGCGTGGTGCAAGACATGCATTTCATGCTGCAAAAAGAAGTGGTGCAGCGAATGGCAGCGGTGTCCGGCGACAACAATTATGGACGGCTGGGTATAATGACCCAGTATTTCTGCAAGGTTCAGCCGCTGTTTGAGGTGGGCCCCGGCGCTTTCCGACCTTCACCGAAAGTGGATTCTGCGATTGTGCGCCTGGTTCCCTACGAGACGCTCCCGCACCCGGCGAAAGATCTCGGCACGCTGCAAGCGGTGGTAAGAGCCGCATTTAACGCTCGCCGAAAAACCCTGCGCAAAGCCTTGGCTAGCCTGATAACCGTAGAGCAATTGCAGGGTTTGGGAATTAACGACGGCCTGCGACCAGAAAATCTCAGCCTGGCCGACTACGTGAGCATCGCGGACCTGTTAGTGAATAAGAAGGCCAGTGAAACACGCGTAGAGGGTAGCCATGACTGACTACGCCATAGGCGATATTCAAGGCTGTTACGATGCTCTAAAAGAGGTGTTGGCGAAGGTGGACTTCGCACCCTCACGAGATCGCCTGTGGGTGGCAGGTGACCTGATTAATCGGGGGCCCTCATCGCTGAAGACCTTGCGCTACATCGAGAGCCTGGGTGATTCGGCGGTTGTGGTTCTGGGTAATCACGATCTGCACCTGCTGGCCGTCGTGCTCGGTGGTCACGCTCTGAAGCGCAAGGATACGCTCGAAGCGATACTGAACGCGCCAGACCGGGACAAGCTTGTGGGCTGGCTGCGTCAGCAGCATCTGTGCGTTCACGACCCTGATCGCAACTTCTTAATGGCCCATGCCGGTGTGCCCCACATCTGGAGCGTTCAGCAGACGCTGGACGGCGCCCGGGAAGTGGAAGATGTGATTCGGGGCGCTGATGCCCCGGACTATTTCGCGATGATGTACGGCAACAAACCCGAGTGCTGGAATGAAAACCTTACCGGCATGGATCGCTGGCGAGTAATTACCAATTACCTCACGCGTATGCGTTTTATTGCCCCGGATGGCAGGCTCGAACTGACCACGAAGGATTCTGTGGGCAGCGCACCCGAAGGCTTTGCTCCCTGGTTTGAATTCTCCCGTGCGGATGATTTACGCGTCATATTCGGCCACTGGGCGGCACTTGAAGGTAAAACCGGCATCGATCAGTTTATCGGATTGGATACCGGCTGCGTTTGGGGTGGTTCGTTGACCATGATGAACCTCGACACCGGAGAAAAGATCCACTGTGACTGTTAACGCCGTAGAACCGAAGGCTTCTGGCCATATGCGCTGGCCCATTGTTACCGGTGCATTCCTTGCGCTCACAGCGGTGATGGCCGGCGCCTTCGGGGCGCACGCGCTGCGCAATCTGGTGAGTGATCGCAGCCTCGACGTTTTCCAGACGGCGGTTGCGTATCAGATGTCTCACGCCATCGCGCTGGTGCTCGTTGCCCTGTTGTCCGGCCTTGATCTTTCACGGCGCTTGCTGACATTGGCGGCCAGGTTCTTTCTTGCGGGCATTGTGCTGTTCAGTGGCAGCCTGTACACCTTGGTGCTGACCGACATGCGCTGGGTTGGCCCGATCACACCCCTGGGCGGCCTGTGTTTCATGATCGGCTGGGCGTTATTGTTAACCGCTGGCGTGCGCCGACAAACGAATTAAGAGGTTAAAAACGAGATGCAGGTTCAGATAAACGGTGAAGCCATGGAGCTTCCTGCGGGGGCCACGGTTGCCGCATTGGTTGAGAAAATGGACCTTTCAGGCAAGCGGCTGGCGGTGGAAGTGAATCAAGACATAGTGCCCCGCAGTCAGCACTTTGAATTTGCTTTGAATGATGGCGATCGCGTTGAAGTTGTCCACGCGATCGGAGGCGGCTGAAGGCTGCTGTTGCTCGGCAAAAGCCAGGCTGTATCGTCACGTTTTAAACGCTCATTATTATGTTTCACCAACCCGGAAACGCTATGACCGAGATGCCAGAAATCCAATTGCCCGAAGACAAGCCACTCGAAATTGCAGGCCGTATTTATCAGTCGCGCCTGTTGGTTGGCACCGGCAAATATCGCGACCTGATGGAAACCGGCCAAGCCATTGAAAAAAGCGGTGCTGAAATTGTGACCGTCGCGGTTCGCCGCACCAACCTTGGACAAAACCCGGATGAGCCCAACCTTCTGGATGTGATCTCCCCGGATAAGTACACCATCTTGCCCAACACGGCCGGCTGTTATACGGCCAAAGACGCTGTACGCACCTGCAAACTGGCCCGGGAACTGCTTGACGGTCGCGACCTGGTCAAACTCGAAGTGCTGGGTGAACACAAGACCCTGTACCCGAACATGCCCGAAACCCTGGTGGCCGCCGAAGAGCTGATCAAAGACGGCTTCAAGGTGATGGTCTACTGCTCCGACGACCCCTTGCTCGCCATGCGGCTTGAGGAGATGGGGTGCATTGCGATCATGCCTCTGGGCGCGCCTATTGGATCAGGCCTGGGCATTCAGAACCGTTACAACATTCGGCTGATCGTGGAAAATGCCAAGGTGCCTGTGTTGGTAGACGCTGGCGTTGGCACGGCATCCGATGCCGCCATCGCGATGGAGATGGGCTGTGATGGCGTGCTGATGAACACCGCCATCGCTCAGGCAAAAAATCCGATTAAAATGGCCAACGCCATGCGTCTGGCCATCGAAGCCGGGCGAGAAGCCTATCTTGCCGGGCGGATGCCTAAAAAGCTCTACGCGAGTGCGTCGTCGCCCCTTGATGGCACTTTCTTCTGATTCTGATTAAGAGCGCTGCAGTATTGCCATGACCGATCAGAAACCCAGTCGCCGGGACGCGATTCTCCACGCACTTCTGGGACTCCTGGAAAACGATCCCGGAGCCAGAATTACGACTTCTGTTCTTGCCAGATCCGTTGGCGTGACGGAGGCAGCGCTGTACCGCCATTTCCCCAGCAAGCGGAAGATGTTCGAAGCGCTCCTGGAGTTTGCGGAAGAGGCTGTGTTCTCCCGCTGCCAGGTTATTCTTCAGGAACAGGAGGATGTGTGCGTGCGGTTGCAGCAGATGGTGCATCTGGTGCTGGTGTTTGCCGAGCGTAATCCGGGTTTGTGTTGTGTTCTTACGGGTGATGCGCTGGTGGGGGAAAACGAGGCCTTGCGCAAGCGCGCGTCCCAGTTCTTCGAGCGTCTTGAAACTCAGGTTCGGCAAATTCTCAAGGAAGGCGAAATCCGCCAGGGCTTGCGGCCCCGCACCAGCGCTACCCGGGGCGCGGATTTTGTTCTGGTGTTCACGGAAGGCCGAATTCAGCGGTTTATCCGCTCTTCGTTTTCTCGGTTGCCCTCCACAGACTTTGACGAAAGTTGGGGGCTGGTTGCTGAGGGTGTTTGGGGCTCCCAATAATCGAAACGCCCACGCTTCACTCATACCCCGAAGCATCACGAAGAATCTTTCGAACAGGCTCCCAGATCGCAGGTGCCGAAATCAGAATGTCGCGCCCCCAGAGGTCGGCGGGATAACCCTCGGGAACCTCACCGAAGTGGCCGGCAGTGGCGCCGGCTTCCAGGGCGATCAGGCGGGCGGCGGCGAAATCCCAGGGGCTGACGTTTTCGTAGTAGATGTCCAGCCGGCCACAGGCCACCCAGCAGATATCCAGAGCCGCAGAGCCGATGCGACGCAAATCGCGGCATTGGTGAATCATGGCGTCCAGACGGCTTATCAGCGGGGTCAGGTTGTCTTTGGTGTAGGGGAAGCCGGTTGCAAATAGCGAGTCTCTGGGCACGGTAGCACCGCTGTGGCGGATGGGGTTGCCGTTGAGGATGGCGCCTTCGCCTCGGGTGGCGCGGAATGTTTCGCCCGGGAAGGGCGCGTGCACTACGCCAGCTCGCACGTGGCCGTTTTCAGCGTAGGCAATGGACACCGCAACCTGCGGGTGACCGTAGGCGTAATTTACCGTGCCATCGATGGGATCGATGATCCACAGAGGTGTGTCCAGGTTCTCGGCTTGACTGAGATCCGGCATGGTTTCTTCGGACAGGATGCGGTGATCGGGAAAGCGCTTGCGGATGGCGCCGGTGATGAACTCATCGGCCATGATATCGGCGTGGGTGACCAGCTCGGTCTGCTGTTTATAGTCAGTGCGCAGGGTGTTGTGATCACGCTCCCGGCGAATCAGCTTCCCGGCCTCCCGGGCCAGATCTTCTGCGAAATCGGTAATGCCCCTAAGGGAAACAGGATCAGACATGGCGCCCCCGTTACGTCTCTAAAGAATGAGGGCGCCAGTCTATCATGGGGCAGGATCAGAGGCTGTTCAGCCAGGCCTCCATCTTGTCCATGGCCTTGACCAGGCGAGGGCCTGCTTGCGCGACAAAGCCATCACCGAGATCCTGGTCGGCAAAATCACCGCCGGCCAGTTTCAGGGACTCAGCACCGTCGAAGTCGACAAACGCCAGGCGCGCGCCCAAGTGGTCGGGAGCAAAGCCAAAGTCGCTGGCAGGCAAAATGGCAACGCCGGTGTCCTCCAGCAATGACTGACAAAAAGCCTGGCTGGTTTTGATGTCTTTTTTGGTGAGCCGGTCGCGGAAGCTTGAGAAATCCGGGAACAGATAAAACGCGCCTTCCGGTTTCTGCACAACTGCGCCCATGTCACTCAGGCGTCGATGCATGTACTCGCCAATCACTTTAAGCACTCGGCGGGACTGTTTGAGGTATTCGTCGATGTCGTCGCCACCGTTAAACGCCGTAATGCCCGCATGCTGTATGGGAGCGCTGGTGGCGGTGTAGGTTTCGCTGGCGATGATGGCCATGGCGTCCTGAAGGGGTCGCAGCTCTTTCGGGAAAATAAAGGTACCCAGTCGCCAGCCGCCGGCGCCCGCCCATTTGCTCAGGCCGGTGCTGATGATGGTGCCTTCCGGATAGTAGCGTGCGATGGACTTGTGGCGCCCCTCGAAGTGCACTTCTCCGTAGATCTCGTCGGAAAGCAGGATGAGCTTGTATTTGCGGGCCACATTGGCAATGGCCAGCAACTGGTCGTCGGTGTAGGTGCAACCGGTGGGGTTGGACGGGTAGTTGAGAATCAGGATGCGTGGGCGCGACTCGTCGTCCCGGCACACGATGTCCAGCTCTTCAGCGGTGAGCTGCCAGTTGTTATCGGCGTGGGTTGGCAACCAGTGTACGGAACGGCCAATAATGCGGGCCTGGGGCGCGTAGGACACCCAACTTGGGCGTGGAATAAGCAGATCGCCATAATAGGCGAGCTGAAGGATGAACAGCAGCTCCTTGGAGCCAGGGCCAATGAGCACGTCTTCCCAGGTGCAGCGCATGCGTTCACTGCGGTTTATATAAGCTGCAATGGATTCACGCAGGCTTTTGAGGCCCTTTACTGGCAGGTAGTCTTTCTCGTGGGCGTGCTCTTTGAGCGCACCCACAACGCGCTCAGGAACCGGGAAGGGGGATTGCCCAAGCCCGAGCTTGATGATGTCTTTGCCTTCGGATTTGAGCCGATTGCTCAACTCGTTGATGCGCAGAGTGGCCGAAGGCTGAATGCCGCGAACGTTCAGGTTGATTGCAAAGCGTTGATCGTTATGGATGTCCATTGTCCCGGTCTATTGGTAGAGAGTGGCGGGAACAGTATAGGAAACCCAAACATGGTTGTGTGGGCTTTGCGGATAGGTGATTGCCGAGGTGCTGTGGGCGCTTGCGCCGGATTTCAATTGAATCGGTGGGGATCAAGTTCCATATGCAGTATTCGGGGCCCGAGCATGATGACTCGGCCGCTGTATCGTTCTTCGCCGGTTGATGTGAAATCAAACATAAAGCGGCGCCATACACGAATCTGGCCCTGATCATCCCGCCTGAACCAGATGCCCCGCAGATAAATGGCGTCGTCAAGCAGCATAACGTCCATGGTTTTGCAGTAGTTCTGGGCGGCGCGCAGGACGGAATCCTTGATAGCCTTGGCGCGCCACCAATACCAGATGAAAAAAACTGCGACAAACAACCAGAACAGCGTTCCCAGCGTCATGATAACAACACGATAACGGCAATCTTCCGAGATAAGGGGCGGGTGAGAACGCAAGACTACCAAAAACCCGGCTCACCGCAAGGAGCGCCGGGTTTTTGGACTTGCCGTTGATACGCTAGGCTTTAGCCGGTAACGATTTAGAATCTTCGTCCGCTTCGTTTTTACCCTGATTGTGATCGCGGGCCAGCAGGATATAAAACGCGGGCAGTACGAAAACCGTAAACAAGGTACCAATGCCCAGACCCGCACTGATAGTCAGGCCAATAGCGAAGCGGCTTTCTGCACCCGGGCCAGCTGCTAGCAGCAGTGGCACCATGGCAAAGATCAGCGCCAGAGACGTCATTATGATCGGCCGAAGGCGGATGGCGGCTGCTTCAATAACGGCCTCCACTTTGTTCAAGCCTTTGTCCTTCTGTAGCTGGTTTGCAAACTCTACGATCAGTATGCCGTTTTTGGACACAACGCCGATCAATGTGATCAGACCTACCTGCGTATAAATGTTCATGGTCGCGAAACCGAGCACGATGAACGCCATTGCGCCGGCCACCGACATGGGAACCGACACCAGAATGATAATCGGGTCGCGCCAGCTTTCGAACTGCGCCGCAAGCACCAGATAGATAACCAGCAAAGACAGGAAGAAGGTCACGACCAAGGCGCTTCCCTGGTTTGCAAGCTGCCGACTCTGACCGGTGTAATCGAAGGTGAAGCCCTGCGGGAATACCTCACCTGCCGTTTTTTCTATAAAGTCCATGGCCGTGCCCGCCGCAACCCCTGGCATAACCACGCCTTGCAGAGTGAGGGAGTTTTGCTGGTTGAACTGCGTACGGCTTGAGGGCTCCACGTCATGACTGAAGCTCACGACACTGCCGAGCGGAACCAGGGTGCCCTTGCCTGTGCGGATGTAATAATCGTTCAAGGCCTGTTCATTCAACCGGAACTTCTGATCCACCTGCGGAATGACCTGATAGGAACGGCCTTCCATGCTGAAGCGGTTGATATATCCACCGCCGAGCATGCTGGAAAGCGACTGTCCCACATCCTGCATCGAGAGCCCTAGGTCGGCAACCCGGTCACGATCTACGTTGATGCGTGTAATCGGGCGGTCAAAGTTTATCGATTTTTGCAAGAACATGAAGTTGCCGCTGCCCATGGCCTTGCCCAGCAATTCATCGGCCACCTGATCGAGCTGTTCGTAGCTGCTACCCGTAGTGATCACAAACTGGAACGGCAGACCACCTCCTGAGCCGGGAAGGGAGGGCCGGGGGAACACCGCCGTTTGCAACCCGGTTACGTTCTTGAGCGCCGCATCCAACTGAGGTTGAGCCTCAAATTGGCTTATTTCCCGCTCACTCCAGGGTGCCATTTTGAAACCGCCGAACACGGCGTTGGGAGCTGTGATACCGACAATCATGAAATCTTCGGCGTAGCCGGGGACAGAGGCTAAACGCTCCTGGACTTCCTCTCCATTCTCCAGAAGATAATCCAGCGTTGACGTCTGGGGCCCGAGACCCTGATAAAACAAAATGCCCTGATCTTCTGTGGGTGCCAATTCATTCTGGCTCATCATCGCCATGAAATAGATGGAGCCCAGTATCACGAGCGCAAAAAATACCACCACAGACTTGGTTTGCATCAGCGAACCGAGCGCAACTTTATAGCCTGAAGAAATGCCAGTGAATGTGCGCTCTACCAGACTCTCAAACTTGCCGGGACTGCCGTGGGGCTTGAGAACTTTGGCGGACAGCATTGGAGAGAGCGTAAGTGCAACGATCCCCGAGATCACGACCGTGCCCGCCAGTGTAAATGCAAATTCTGTAAACAGGGAGCCTACCAGGCCACCCATAAAACCGATGGGCGCGTAGACCGCCACCAGCGTTGTGGTCATGGCAATAATGGGCACTGCCATTTCCCGTGCGCCGTGCAAAGCGGCATCAATTCGCGATTCACCTTCTTCAATGTGCCGGTGTACGTTCTCCACCATGATGATGGCATCGTCCACCACCAGCCCGATTGCCAGCACCATGGATAGCAACGTAAGCAGGTTCAGGGAGAATCCGAACATCAACATGATAAAAGCGCCGCCAATCAGCGACAACGGAACCGCAATAGAGGGCACAATGGACGCGCGGATCGACCCCAGACAAAGGAATACCACCACGAGCACAATACCCATAGCTTCGAGCAGGGTGAAGATAACTTCATTGATGGAGTCTTCAATAAAATTGGAGGCATCGTAGGCAAGCCGAACGTCCAGATCGCCCGGCAGTTGGCTTTTGATATCCGGAAGATCGCCTTTCACCAAGCTCGCGACTGTGAGGGGATTAGCTCCGGGTGCCAGTTCAATCGCGACATAGGTCGCCGGCTGGCCTTTGTAAAGCGCCAGCGCACTGTAAGTTTCTGACCCCAATTCTACCCGGGCAATATCCTGGAGCCGGATCTGGGTTCCGTTCGCCTGCTTGACCACGAGGTTGCGGAACTCATCAGGGTTCGCCACATCGGTATCGCTGGTCATGCTGATTTCGGTGTAGGCACCTTTGGTATTACCGACAGCAGCTTGGTAGTTATTGGCGCGCAGTTTGGCGACCACTTCTGTGGGCGTCATATCGACGGCGGCCAAACGCTCCGGGTCCAGCCAAACTCGCAACGCAAATTTACGACCCAGCAAATCTGCTTTGCCAACTCCGGACAAAGCCTGAAGCCTGGGTTGCACCACCCGTGTCAGGTAGTCAGTAATTTGCGGGACGGCCATTTGGCTGCTGTAGAAGGCAATATACATCAGCGCCGTGGAGTCGCCGGTGGTGGAGGAGATAACGGGATCCTGAGCTTCCGCCGGGAGCACATTGCGCTGGCTGGCTACTTTCGCCTGAATTTCGGCCAAGGCTGCGTTAGCGTCATAGTTCAGTATCATCTTGGCTTCAATGGTCGACGAGCCCTGAGAGCTTGTAGAGGTCAGGTAGTCGATGCCACTGGCTTCGGCAATAGCCTGTTGCAGGGGCGTGGTGATAAAGCCCTTGATCAGGTCGGAACTGGCACCGGGATAGGCCGTTGTGACCGTAACGGTGGTGCTTTCAAGCTCTGGATATTGCCGGATTTCCATTTCCATGGCGGCCCGGGCACCGAGCAACAGAATAAGTAGGCTGACCACCGTCGCCAGTACGGGGCGATGGATGAAAATGTCGGTGAATCGCATTACTCAGATGCCTCCTGCGGCTGCTTTTCTTCGTCCTTGTTCTCATCCTGAACGGTGACCTTTTGGCCGGCACGAAGTCTCAGCAGTCCTCTGGAAACGACTCTCTCGCCAGCCTTAAGGCCAGAAAGCACCGCAATTCGCTTATCCCGAGTCGGGCCAGCGGTGATGGTGCGCCGATTCACAACCAGATCACCCTCGTCGTTTTTCTCAACGGCAAAAACGAAATCGCCGTAGGTGTTGTAGGAGATGGCGGTACGGGGGACGGTAACAACGTCATTATCTTTTGGCTGTTTGGTCTGCACGGTTGCAAACATACCGGGCCGCAGCAGGTTCTTCGGGTTGTCTAAAGTCGCTCGGACGCGCACGGTGCGCGTTTCCGGGTTTACCGACGTGTTGATAGCGCTGACCTTGCCCAGGAACTCCTGCTCGGGAACAGCGGCAACGGTAACAACCACAGAATAACCCCGGGCAACTTGCTGCAGGTTCTTCTCAGACAGGGTGTAGTCTGCGTAGATAGGGTTGAGCATGTTGATTTCAACGATTGGCGTGCCGGTGGCAATATATTCCCCTTGATCTACCATACGAATACCCAGATTTCCGTCGAATGGTGCGCGGATTATTTTCTTGCTCAGTTGAGCGTCGGCTTCGTTCACGCGAGCGCGTGCTGCGTCGAAGTTAGCCTTGGATTCGTCATACTGGGACTGGGAAACGGCCCGCTTCGGCAGCAGGTCGGATATGCGCTTGAACTCTTGTTCCGCAAGTTGCGACTCAGCGCGGCGCGTGCGCACGGAGGCCTCGTCAATCGCAGTATTCAGGCGGATAAGCACGTCGCCCTGTTTGACGGTGTCGCCGGATTCAAAACTTATGCTCTCAATAATCCCCGGAACCTCGTTAGCCACTTCTATGCCATTGATGGCCTTGATGCTGCCGACAGCTTTGATAGAAGGTGTCCAGCTTTCGGTTTTAGCCGTAGTCGCGGATATTTTCGTGGCGGGCTGCGGCTTGGACATCTGTTCTTCCATCTGACCAAATTGATAAAACTTGTAGCCGAAAATGCCGCCAAGCACTACGGCAAGGAAAATGATTGCGATCAGGAAGCGGGAAGCGGTGCGCATAGTTCAGGTCCTGGGAATCTCTGTCTGGTCCGGGGTTTGCGATGAACCGAAAGGGAACCGGGCTCGCCGTGTTTCCCCGCCGGGTCGTTGCACAACAATAGACTGTTTTGGATGCGGAAACTGTTCGTCATCGATAAAACATAGCATCCTACAAAATTCAGAGTGCAATGTCACCGATTTATGGATATTTGCTGCTAGTATTATCGGTCGCTCAGGTGACAGAATTACGACCAGACGTCGCGAAAGGATCAACTATGCAATGGATACTGGGAATCGCGTTAGCGGCTGCCGTTTTTGTGGTTCTGAAGCAATGGGGTGGGCTGTCAGATGAAAAAAAGAAAGCGGCTGCCTGGAAGGCCGTTGTCGTTGTGGGCGGTGCGCTGCTGATATTCATGGTGCTTACCGGGCGAGTGCATGTGCTCACGGCCGCCGTGGCCGCGCTGATTCCCTTGTTGCGTAAATTACCGGGCCTTGTGCGGTTTGTGCCTGCCCTCAGTCGTTTCTTTTCCGGCACCGGTTATAGAGAAGCTGGTGCGCAAGCAGGAACGGAACAACAGGGGCCTGATCAGGCTCAAAGCAATGCTATGTCAGAGCGTGAAGCCTGTGAAATTTTGGGCGTAACGGCGGCCTGTCCGAAGGAGGAGGTTGTGATGGCCCACCGTCGGTTGATGCAAAAACTGCACCCTGACCGCGGTGGCAGTGATTATCTCGCGGCAAAAATCAACGAAGCCAAAAGTGTATTGTTGCGCACCAGGGTGTGAGGCTCAGTGAATAACGTCGACTTTCACCTCAAAACTCCGGTTGTCTGACCGGCTGCTTTTCACGTTATAGACAATGCCAGACTGGCTGCTGGTGGATTCGGTTAACGTGCTGCCCAAAGAAACCCATTGCCCGGGTTCTACCCTGCGAGTCGTAACCAGAGCCTGAATATCATAGCCTTCCAACTCGGCGGGATCTGCCTCGAAAGATACAATGTTCAGTTCCACCGCACGGTCTGAAATAACCTGAGGGCTGACAATAAACCCGCTGCGCGTTTGTACTTGCGAAAAGATAGCCGCCGGATTTCTGCCTCCCCGCACGGCCAAAGGCAATGCCCGTACCTGGCCAGACGTGATGTGAGCAGATTGCCCATCCATCACCATCAGGCTTCGTTCCCGGGAGCTTGCGGTGCTTGTAACGCGGTGCTCCACGTTCAGGCCGAGTTCGTTCCGCGTGGTCGTCACGCCTCCGCCGGAACGTTTGCCGCCAATGTCTTCCTGAGAGCGCACGGTTATCCGGAGCTGTGCGGGGGCGACGTCCAGAGTTTCAACCAAGGTGCCGATTTCGTCCAGCAGTTGTTGATCGCCACGAACGACCAGTTGCTGACCCCGGGCGGTTACCGATAACGACTCGCCTTTATACAACTCGCGCACTTGGTTGGCGACGTCGTCCCCCGGCCGGTTGTTGAGCTGGTAAGCTCGGGATTCAGCGTTCGCAGGGCCGGCACCGGAAACCAGTGCCAGCACGAGTATGAAGCAAAACAAGAAGGCGTAATTGCGTAGATTCAGTGTCATGTCTGGTTCCCATTTTCCCGAAAAGTTCGGCTGGTCTGCTGACTTGTCTGCTAAAAAGTCCGGTTTACGGGTTGCCAAGTTGAAAACCCGGGGGGTATATTGGTTAGCATGAATACGACACAAGCGATCTGTCAATTGAATGTTCTGCAAGCTTTCGGCCAAAAACCGATGGTGGCTAGCGCGAGTGTGTTTTTTTGGCGGTTTGGATTTGGCTTTTATTTTAGCCAGCGCCAGGGCCGCCCGTAACATCTTCACCGAACAAACAACGAGGATGGCAGCCCGGCGAAAAACCAGGCTGCCATCGGACTCAGAAAGCCCCGATTGGTAGCCCACCAACCGGGGCTTTTTTGATTCTGACGCAGGGAAACGGAAACACAGATATGAACATGCCTTTGGAAACGGCCAAGCAAGACCCGATATCAGCGCCAGCAGCGCGTCGGCAGGAAACAGCCTTGCCGACGCCGGCGGAATTGAGAGCGCGGCTGCCGGTAGACGAGAAGCTTGCCGGGCAGGTGGCCAGGCACCGGCAATCGGTTCGCAATGTTCTGCACGGCACAGACGAGCGCACCCTGATTGTGGTCGGGCCCTGCTCTATACACGATGAGGTCGCGGCGCTGGAGTACGGGAAAAAGCTCAAAACTCTGGCTGACGCCGTCAGCGACCGGTTTTTGATTGTCATGCGCGCATATCTGGAAAAACCCAGAACCACCGTCGGCTGGAAAGGATTGCTGTACGACCCCGAACGCACAGGAACCGGCGATCTTAACGAAGGCTTGCTGCGCTCCCGCCGTTTGCTGTTGAACCTGGCCGAGATGGGCCTGCCACTGGCTACCGAGGCCCTGAGCCCGTTCGCTATGGATTATCTGGGGGATCTGGTGAGTTGGACAGCCATTGGTGCACGCACAACCGAATCCCAGATTCATCGTGAGATGGTCAGCGGCTTACCCATGCCCGCGGGGTTCAAGAATGGCACCGATGGTGGAATCAGCGTGGCGATTAACGCCATGAGCTCCGCTGCGCACCCGCATCATCATCTGGGCGTATCCGCGGCCGGCACACTGGTTATGGTCAGCACCGGGGGCAACCCGGATACCCATCTGGTGTTGCGTGGCGGCCGGGGCATGACCAACTACGATGCCGCGAGCGTTGAGCAAGCCGTCCACAGCCTTTCCAGTGCGGGTGTGTGTGCCGCCATCATGGTGGACTGCAGCCACGACAATGCCTGCAAGCAAGCCGAACGACAGATAGACGTCGCCCGTGAGGTGATGCGCCAGAAACGCGCAGGTAATGCCAGCATTCGCGGACTGATGCTGGAAAGTTTTCTCGAGCCTGGCCGGCAGGACGACGGTGATGATTTGCGATACGGCTGTTCTATTACTGATCCATGCTTGTGCTGGAATCAGACAGAGGCTCTGCTCCGCTCACTGTAGAGAGCAGTAGCTGGCCCGCCAGAAGCAACAGGACACCGCCCATCAGCCGGTCCAGCCAGTGACCGAAGCGGTTGAATCCTTTGCGAACGGCGGGCAGTGTAAAAAAGATGGCAACCAGGGTGAACCAGCCCCCCGTCGCAACGGCCATGTAAACACCGTAGCCGGCCTGAATCGCCACGGGCGTGCCCGGGCTGATGACAACCGAGAACAACGAAACAAAAAACAGCGTCGCTTTCGGGTTCAGGGCGTTGGTCAAGAAACCCAGGCGCAGCGCGGCAAACCCTGACTGCAGAGTGCCAGGTTCGGTTTGTACATGAATGCCACCGGCCCGGGCTCGCAAACAGTGCACGGCAATCCACGTAAGATAAAGAGCCCCGGCAATCTTGAGTATCGAGAACAGCAGGACGGACTGCTGGATGATCAAGCCAATGCCCAGCAACGAGTAACTGACGTGCACCAAAATGCCCCCACCAATGCCGATGGATGTGATTATCGCGTTTTTTCGGCTCTGACACAGAGCCTGCCGAAGCATCACGGCGAAATCCGGTCCGGGGCTGGCAACCGCCAGCAAGTGCACTAGAGCGACAGTGAAAAATTCTGGCCAGTAACTGCTCATAGAAAAGGATCTCGATCTATCGGGTTTACGGGTAAAGGCTTATGAATAAGAGTTCAGAAATTGTCAGACTCTGTGTAACCATGTCAGCATAAAACCAATCGCGGTTTTTTTCACGCACCACGCAAACCAATCCCGGCTTCTACACTGACGTATACGTAATTGAACGTTTCACCCACGCTCCCGTTTTGGGAATTTCGGTCTGGAGACTGTTTTATGGAAAAGCGAGAAGTTGATGTTGCCATTATCGGTGCGGGAACTGCAGGGATGGTGGCCTATAAGAGAGTAACAAAGACCACAGACAAAGTGGTGTTGATTGAAGGTGACCAATACGGCACCACCTGCGCCAGGGTGGGCTGCATGCCAAGCAAACTGCTGATTGCGGCCGCAGAAAACGCCTATCAGATGGCACAAGGCGAGCTGTTCGGCGTCTCGGCCGGGCATATTACCATTGATGGTAAACAGGTCATGGCGCGGGTGCGCTCAGAGCGCGACCGTTTTGTCGGATCGGTTGTCCGTTCCGTCGAGGCGTTCCCTGAAGAACACCGTATCAAAGGGTCTGCCCGCTTCGCTGGGCCCAATCGCCTGATCGTTGACAATGAAATCGAAATTCACGCACAGCGGATTATTATCGCCACCGGTTCACGCCCCAACATTCCGGGTTTTCTGAAAGAAGCGAAAGATCGTCTGGTGGTAAACGACGATATTTTTGAGTGGCAGGATTTGCCGGAGTCGGTGGTGGTTTTCGGGCCGGGCGTGATCGGGCTTGAGCTTGGGCAGGCGCTCAGCAGACTTGGTGTTCGGGTAAGAATGTTCGGCGTAGGCGGTTCCGTAGGCCCGATTCAGGATGACCGTATCCGCGAGTATGCGCTTCAGCGATTTAATGAAGAATTCCCACTCGACCCCGATGGCGATGTAAAGCAGGTTGAGCGAGTGGAAAGCGGCGTCGCAATCACCTTCACAGACGGCAACGCTGGCGAAAAGACGGAAACATTCGATTATCTGCTTGCGGCGACGGGGCGACGGCCCAATGTTGACGGTCTTGATATCCAGAATGCGGATATCGAGCTGGATGACAAAGGCATGCCCCTATTTGACCCTTACACACTGCGGTGCGGGCAGAGCTCTATTTTTATTGCCGGGGATGCCAACAACGCGTTGCCGCTGTTGCATGAAGCCGCAGATGAGGGTCGAATCGCGGGTAACAATGCTGCCTCTTACCCGGAAGTTCTTACCGGTCACAGGCGCACACCCTTGGCGGTTGTGTTCACTGACCCCCAAATCGCGACGGTGGGATTAACGATTAACGAGGTCGATAAGCACTGCCAGGGCCGCTTCGCAGTGGGCGAGGTGTCGTTTGAAGACCAGGGTCGAAGCCGGGTGATCGGCAAAAACAGAGGCCTGTTGCGGGTCTACGGTGAGCATGGCAGTGGCTTGTTCATGGGCGCAGAGATGTTTGGGCC
>NZ_DRGY01000092.1 GCF_011049865.1 Marinobacter antarcticus
CAGCAACATACCCGTTACCGAGTCGAAATGCCGGTCGGACCCAAGATCTTCCCGCTCTAACCGGCCCCGAATTCCGGCGAACGTACCGTCACGGGGGAAAAACGCGTCATCGAGAGAATCGTGCACCAACTGCAGGCTGACACTGCCTTGATGAACGGCGCCTTCGGGCGTGGCGGCCGTTCCGATCTGCTTGTCGACCGTGGCGTATCCGCGGGTGTAGGTTAACCTGGCTTCGGCGTTGCCACCGAGTTCCGTTCCCAGGGCAAGATCAGCCTGGCGAAACGCAACATCCAGCTCCGCAACCCGTTCGCCGCCCATGTTATACACGCCGAACCTGTCACGGAAATACTGAATGCCCGCCACCACAAAGCGCTCATACCCGTAATCAAGTGGCTGATACCACTGAGTGCGGATGCGGGGCTCTGTGCCAAGCTGCATGCCGGTTTGCCACTCGGCCCCAAGTTCATTCAGCTCGGTTACCCGCAAGGAAGACGCAAGATTAAAGCGAGTATCGCCGTCAAAATTATCCTCAAAGTTCAGACCAAACGACAGATAATTCGGGCCCCAACTCTTTTCCTGAACCTTAATCGTTAACCGCGTTCCATTGGGTGAAGGTGACTGGGAGTAAGACACAATTTCGTAATAGCCCAAGCCGTAAATGCGCTTGAGATCCGTTTCCAATGCGTCCACATCCAGAGGCTCGCCGACTTTCTGGCGTATTCGCTCACGAAGGAACTTGCGACCCAAACGGCGATCATGCTCAACGTCAATGCTGGCAATAAGGCCTGCACTGTAGTTGGCGGCAGCCAACCGCGATCTGTATGCCTGCCAGTCCTCATAGGATACGGCCAGATGATTCAGCGCCACCGCGTGTGTCCGGGCGCCGCTGGCGCCCAACTCAAAAAGCACCGGGGCGTTATAAAAATTTGCGGAGCTGAAACCGTCCAGGTCGGGCCGGATAAGCACATCTTGTTCACTTAGCAAAGCGAGTTGCTGGTCGGTGTTGCGCCGGGTCATGATGGTGGTTAACTGGCCGAATACAGACAACGCTTCCCGCAGTTTATCAGGGCCCATCAGCGCGTCGGTGATATCAACCGCGATAATGATGTCGGCTCCCATGTCGCGGGCGACACTCACCGGCAGATTGTTCGCAACGCCGCCATCCACCAGCAAACGGCCGTCGAGTTTGGCCGGCGCATAAACGCCGGGGATGCTCATGCTGGCGCGTATCGCTGTCGCGAGATTGCCCTTACCAAGCACCACCATATTGCCCGTTTCCAGATCAGTCGCAACCGCGCGAAAAGGAATGGGCAACCGATCGAAATCTTCAACCAGAGCGACATTACGGGTCAGCTCGTTAAGAATAAAGCCAAGATTCTGGCCGGCTATAATACCGGCGCCCAGGCGCAGGCCGTCAGAACTCACACCAAGCCCTGGCGTAAAAGGGAATCTCCATTCTCCCTGTTTTCGGCGAACAGGTTTGTATGCCCGGCCGGGGTCATCACGGAAACTTGAAAACCAATCCATGTCGATAAAGCGCTGCTCAATTTCCGCTACCGACATGCCAGAGGCATAGAGGGCGCCTACCGCAGAGCCTGCGCTGGTTCCCACCACCATATCCACGGGAATGTGCATTTCTTCCAGCACACGAAGCACGCCCACGTGGGCCATGCCTTTCGCTCCACCGCCGCTGAGCACAAGGCCAACTCGGGGCCGCTCATTCGTGGTGCTACTGGCGACCGCAGTAAACGGCGAGAGGAACGCTACAATCAGCGAAATAATTGCCAACCCCGCCGATCGCCTCAAAACCTGGCGTACCCCGTACTCATTGATTGTTTGCTTCTTCATCGATCAGAGACAGATGTGAAACGTCCGGTACGATGGCAGGCGGTTTATCCTGTTCCACGCCTAAATCACTGCCGGCCGGGCTCAGGGTCCAGTCGTCAAGGTGTTGAAACATAGGTGATTCGGCTTTTTCCGGTTCTGCCAGAGTAACGCCAACGGGATCAAGGCCCAGTGTTGATCCCGCAAGAATGCTTTCTACTTTATCGCCGGCTACCGCCAAACGATCACCTGGCTCAACACGCGAAGCGTCAGTGCGTGGCTGCGAGCCAGTGGCGCCGGAAACAAAGTTCGCAGGCGCTGGCCTGGCCGCGGTTGGCGCTGCTTTGGCAGGCGCTTGCAACTGACTTCCCGGCATGGGCTGAACGTAAGCAATCATGCCGTGTTTGCTCAGTACCGCGCAGTATTTTTCGGCCTGGGCCTCATCCAGCTTGTTCCGGATCACCACCTGGCTGCCACTGAACATCCGCTCTACCTGCTCAACACTGGCCTTGAACAACGCACGGGCATTGTTCTTTGCCGTCGCCATATCTGTGCCAGGGGAGCACTCACCCTTGAATACGAGTTGAAACATGAGCAACTCTCCTGTTGTCTGTTTTACGTCATGATAGTAGATCGCGAACCACCCGTGGAGTCGGGAGCCTCAGGAATCTCACCGCAACTGTGTGCAAACTGCAAACAATTGAAAAAAACCGGTCCGGCTACGCGCAATAGGTGAAAGACTTTGCAATAATCGACCGTAACCCAAGATTACATTCCGTTACACTTAAGCTAAAACACCCTCCGGGAAGTTGACACCATGAACACCCAGACCCTCATCCGTGCAGCCGCGCTTACGACACTGTTTGCCGTGCCAGCCGCCCAAGCCGAGAATCTGGACATTGTGATGAGCCAGGTGTTCCCCATGGACCACGCAACCTACATCGGCTTCGAGAGCGTTGAGCGTGAGGACATACCGGTGTCTGCGGCGGTTGAGCGGAAATATCTGATTGTGGACTTCCGCCTTGCCGGCGCTCAGCCCGCAACAGAGCAACTTCAGGCCAGCGTTCACAAAGTCTGCATGGCATTACTGAAAGACCGCGAACTGATTCGCAGTCTGTCGGACTCAGGCTACGATATGGTGTCTGTTGCCTTTGACCGTCGCTCCCAGTTCGACTGTCTTTAAGCCGGCTTTATCATGCATTCAACGCTGAATTAATGTTCCCGCCCCAGCAGCTTTGGAAACGCGTCCAGTGCGCTGTTAACCGCATCCAGATTAAACGCGTCAATGTCTGCCACCAACTTTTCCCCGTAACTTGTGACGGATCGGGAACGATAACGCTGCCCCCATTCCAGCACCCGCAAAGCAAACCGCCGCATCTCTTCCGGATCGCCGCTTTCGCGCACCGCCTGCCAATCATTGCCAAAGTCTGCGGTCAGCTGTTCTCTCAACCAACCCCGTTCTTGCATGCTCAGGGTTTGCGCCAGTAGCCGCTCCGATTCTTTGGTCTCGCCCTCATCTTCCGCCTGTGCATCGGTCGCATCCACTTGAGGCAAGGTCAACGTGAAAACGGATCCGTTCCCCGGCTCGCTTTCCATTTCCAGCTCTCCGCCCATCATCCGGGCCAGTTTCCGGCTGATCGCGAGCCCCAGGCCGGTGCCTCCATAGCGGCGGGTATTCTGCCCCTCTTGTTGCTCGAAGGCATCGAAGATCCGGTCGCGCTGATCAGAAGGGATACCAATACCCGAATCCTTTACTTTCACCGTAAGCCGGTAGGTCTGATGCTCTGGCGCCTTTGCTGTTTCGCCGTTGACTGCGCGAACGGTTGCCCGCACGGCGACACCACCTTCATGGGTGAATTTTATCGCGTTACCCACCAGATTGAACAACACCTGCCGGAAACGGGTTTCATCAAGCATCATGGTAATAGGCATATCGGAGCCGACACTCACCTCCAGAGTGATGCCCTGCTCCCGGGCACGCAGATCAAAGATGTGACGAACGTCGTCAAGAAGCCGCCTTACGGATACCGGCGAGTAGTCGAGCCGCATTTTCCCGGCCTCAATACGTGACAGATCCAGGATATCGTTAATCAGCATAAGCAGGCTTCGGCTGCCCGCCCGGATGGCATCCAGGTAGTTGCGTTGCTGAGGGTCGGTTACGCTGTTGCTGAGCAGATCTGAGTAACCGATCACCGCGTTCATGGGCGTTCGGATCTCATGAGACATATTCGCCAGAAACTCGCTCTTGGTTCGGCTTGCGGCTTCCGCCTCACGGGCCAGCCTTTCTGCCTCCAGCTTGGCGGTTCGCAACTCATCCTCACTCCGGCGCAGGGCATTTTCAGAGCGAATACGCTCGTCCACTTCTCGCGACAGCTTGCGGTTCCAGTAAAGGAAAATAAGCACAACCACCAGAGCGATAAGAACGACTCTGCGAACCACGGTGTAATCCATTTCCTGCTCAATATCCAGATGGATCCACCGGTTGTATATCGCCTCGGTATCGGCAAGCTCAAGGCTGCCCAACGCCTTGTTCAGGATGCGATGTAACTCGGGACTGTCTTTGCGCACCGCCAATCTCAAATCGTACTGGTAAGGCGTAATACTGGTGATGCGGAGGTTCGAAAGCCCCAATCTTGCAACGGTATAGCTGACCGCCGGAATGTGCGTCACCATGACATCGAGATCGCCGTTGGAGAGCGCTAACAGTCCCTCCTCTACCGTTGCCACAGGGTAAAGATCGAGATTCGGATGGTTAATAAGTAAGTAATCGTGAGCAGCGTGGCGATTGACGACCCCCACACGCTCGTCGCGCAACTCTCGTAAATCCCCGATAAAACGTCCATCATCCCGGATCGCCAGTGCCACCGGCACGTTCACGTAGGCACGGGTGAACAAAAATGAATCCTCTGTTCGCGGTGTGCGCGACAAACCGGGCAGTATATCCACCTCTTTTGAAACCAGGGCCTGCTCGGCAACCACACGGTCTTTCAGAATCTTTTTTTCAAACCGGGTGCCCAACTGATTTTCCAGGCGCTCGACGAGATCCGGCACCAGGCCGGTGGCGCGACCATCCTGGGCATACTCAAACGGGGGCCAATCTGACCGGTAGGCAACTTTTAGTCCCGGATGGCGTTTGAGCCACTCCATATCAGAAGCGGAGAGTTCGACACCACTCTGTTCCAGAGCCGAGAGATCCACCTCAAGCCACGACTGCCGGATAACCCGGTGCTCGCTATGGCTGATCGCTTTGATCGCCTGATCCAGAACGCGAAACACAGGCTTGCGGTTCTCATCCACCTGAAAAACAACGTCCACCGACTTCTGGTCAAGCAACACCGACAAGCCAATGCCGTTGATCATGGCAGACTGAAGATAGTCCGACACCACGGGTACCGGGCCAAGAAAAGCGTCGGCCTGGCCAGACAACACCTGACTGATGGCCTCGCCCAGGCTTTGCACAGGCACAGGGGTAAAACTCTCCACCGTATCAAGCATGGTGTACTGGTTGGGATCGCCCTCAACCACGGCTATGCGGCCATCTTCCAGATCAGACAGTGAGCGGATAGCCGCGTCGCCGGCACTGACAAACAACCCATAAGTGAGTGACATCAGCGGACTGGTAATGAGCGTTCCATCAGGCACCGGTGTGCCCGGCACTCTTGTGGTCAGAATCGCATCGGTTGGCGGCTGATTCTGCCGTGGGCCAGCGTTGGTGTCTTCATGGATAACGACCGGTTCTATCGGCAGGCCCAGCTTGTCGGAAAGCCGCGCAAGATAGTCAATATAGGTACCGGCAAGGTCGCCGTTACCGGTATCAAAGACCAGCGGCACCTGACCCGCACGCACACCAATCCTGAGGCTTTCCTGTTCACTGACCCACTGTAGATCCTTGCTGCTCAGAATCGGCGCGGGTGATGCCTGAGGTGGGTCTGCCAGCACTGTGGATGGAAACGCTAGCAACAGCCAACAAGATAGAACAAGAAGGGCGGCTTGCACTGGGTATCCTCGGGGGGTTGCTCGGCAATTCATTCTCTAACTAACGTTGACACGGTTCCGACCCTCGCCTTTGGCGGCGTAAAGCGCACGATCCGCGCGCTCAAACACCGTCTCTTCGGTATCGTCAGGGACGAAACCCGCCAGGCCTGCGGAGAAAGTAACCGTTAAGGGATCGCTCCCGAAATGAAAAGGCAGAGCACCCACATGGGCCCGGAGCTTATCCATCACAACCAGCGCATCGGCCGGCTGGGTCTCCGGAAAAAGCAGCACAAATTCTTCACCCCCGAAACGAGCAACAAAATCTGTGTTGCGCAATCGGCTTTTGATCTCCCTGGCCACCAGTTGAAGCACCCGATCGCCGGCTTTGTGACCGTATGAATCGTTCACTCGCTTGAAAAAGTCGATGTCCATAACGCCCACTGTCAACGGATACTGGTAACGCCTCCATCGATTGAACTCAAACGAAAAACGTTCCTGCCAGGCTTCCCGATTGGGCAACTGCGTAAGCAGGTCTGTCATAGCCCGCTCCCGCTCCTTGCGAACCTGCCCCTGCATCCGCTCTGAATGCGCTTCCATAATCGCCACTTTTTTCTGCACGGCCTGCAGTTGTTCGGTGAGTATTTTCTCCCGAGCCGTCTCATCAACCCGGAAACGGCCCACCGCCTGGCCGATAAATTCCAGATGACGGCCAACGGACTGTTTCAGATCGTGGAGATCGTTACTCGCTTCGACGTGCTGACCGACCCGCTCAATTTCTTCACGGATATTACGATCAAGCGTCTCTGCGGCCGCCTGACGACCAGACAGCACAGAGGTTTGCACGGAAAAATGTTCTTGAAGCACTTCAAGGCGCTCATCGAGGCGCTTGAGAAAGGCCTCGAACTCCCTTTGACTGCGGGTAACGGCGGCGACAATCAGATCTGCGACCTGATTCAGACCATCCCGGAGTTCATCCCAGTTATCGCTGGACAGCAGCGCCCTTTGTAAATTCCGGGCGCTCATCTCGGCATCTGGCTCCAGGGCGACCTGGCTAAGCAACTGACCCAACAGATGGCCAACCCGCCGGGCAATGCTGAGCCGTTGGCTTTGATTTTCGACATCGTGCGTATCGCCCGGCAGCACAGTCGCAGTCTCAGCCTTAATCGCAGGCTCGACCGAAGGCCCGGGCGCATCATCCAGCAGAGCAACCTGGCGATCGATCTGCTCCTGTAGCTCCTTCCAGCTAACCACATCAACCTTGTTCTTGCGCAGATCGGCGCGAACGCGCGCAAGCAGGCGATCCAGTTCCGGCGCCTGGCCTTCCGAGGCGAGGCTGGTGCGCACCAGCATGCGTTCCAGCACGTTGCGCTCCGCCTTCCAGTTCGCTTCTCTGTGTTCTGCAGACTCAAGCTCCTGGAAATACTTGTCTTTCCAGGATGGATCCGATGACATCAAGTGTTCCCTTCTTGTTCAGAGTTTTGGCCATCTTGGCCAGGTGAATGCCGACGACGTGCCCTGGGGTGGCTCTGATCATACACCCGGGCCAAATGCTGAAAATCAAGGTGCGTGTAGATTTGCGTGGTGGCTATGTCCGCGTGGCCCAGCAATTCCTGCACCGCGCGCAAATCTCCACTGGATTCAAGCATGTGGCTGGCAAACGAATGTCGCAGCATGTGCGGATGGAGCTTCTGGTCTGCGCCTTTGACAATCCCCCAGCGGCTCAGGCGCGCCTGAATACTGCGATGGCTAAGGCGGTCACCCCGCCGGCTTACAAACAGTGCCGTCTGTGCCTCCGGAACCATGCTGGCGCGCACAGGCAACCACCGGGACAGAGCCTCCAGCGCTTTCCGGCCCACCGGGATCAATCGGGTTTTACTGCCTTTACCCACAACTCTTGCTTCGCCGCCTCTGCAGTCAATGGCATCGATATTCAGGCTGGCCAGCTCTGCCAGACGCAGGCCAGAGGAGTACATGAGTTCAAACATGCATTGGTCGCGCACTTCCAGTGGATCATCCGTCGAAGCGTCAAGAAGGTAGTTAAGCTGATCCACGTCAGCCACGCCAGGCAGGCGCCTGCGGCTTTTGGGAGCCCGGATATCCAGTGCCGGGTTATCAATGGCCCGTCGTTCCCGCAACAGATATTGGTAAAAACGCCTGATGGCCGAAAGATGGCGGGCGATGCTGCGGCCACTGAGGCCCTCGCGGCTGAGATTCGCAACGTAACGGCGCAGATCGTAACCGGTGACCGCTCGCCATTCTGTGTTGTTCTGTTCCACGAGCCAGGTTGCAAGGCGAAACAGATCACGTTGATAGCTTTCGCAGGTTCGGGGAGAGTGACGTTTTTCAGAGGCAAGATGCCGGGCAAAATCCGCCATGTGCCCGCTCAGCTCATCGGGTAATTGAGCCGGCACGGGCACAACGGTCACCCTAGAGGGACTCCGTGGCAAGGTCTGTTACCGGGGTAGCCGAGGTGTGGCGCTGAACCATGGGGGGCAAAAGCCGGCTGAGTGTGTCACTGATGTAGCTGAGGAACAGCGATCCCATGCTTTGATCGAAGTAGCCAGGCTGACAACTGCCAACGGCGAAAACGCCCACCAGATCGTCGTGACGCAAAGGCACCAAAGCAACCGACGCAATCGGTACGTCTCGATCGGGAAACAGGAATTCACGTTCGCTTTCACTGAACTGACCACAAACCGCTTTACTGCCCTCCAGCAAACTACCGAGGCGACTTCGGGCCTCCGCAGGGCTGACAACGTGGAGTGCCCCCTGGGAACTCCCGGACACCTCCGCGTCGGTGAACAGAATCACCGAGGCGGCGTCCAGCCCGAAGTCGCCGCGGATGCTGTCATCGATGGTGGACGCCATATCAATCAGGTTGCGGGCTTCAATCACCTGCATCAGTAAGCGTTTGCTCTTCTCAAACAGGCGATCGTTGTGGCGCGCGATGGCAACCAGCTCCGTCATTTCGTGCCGTAGCGTGTCTCGCTGCTCACGGAACAGATGTACCTGTCGTTCAACCAGAGAGATTGCCCGGCCGCTGTCGTGGGGCAAGGTCAGGCTGCGCAAAAGTTCATCCTGGTCACAAAAAAAATCAGGATTCTTTCTCAGGTAGTCAGCCACCTCGTCTCGCGAGAGCTCACCGGCCTTCTGGCGGGCCGTTTGGTCTGTCATCGTGATCTCCTGGCTTTCCGGTCCGTTGTTTATGTGGGCGGCTGGGCTTTCGGCGTCGGCTGCCACCTGAGTCACCGGGCAATCTCAACTGCCCTTCAAATACGCTTGCAGCCGGTCCTTCCATCATAACAGGCGACCCCTCGCCCTGCCATTCAATGACCAGCCGCCCTCCGCGCACCTCTATTTCCACGCGGCTATCCAGCAGGCCAAGCAAACGCCCGGCTACGGCGGCCGCGCAAGCGCCGCTGCCACACGCAAGGGTTTCACCCGAACCGCGTTCATACACTCTCAGGCGGGCCTGGTTGCGGCTGACAATTTGCAGAAACCCGATATTGGCCCGCGCGGGGAATCGCGGATGGTGTTCCAGACGCGGCCCAAGGCTTGCAACCGGCGCAGTATCGACATCATCAACCAGAATGACGGCATGAGGGTTGCCCATTGACACGGCGCTGAGCTCAACTGTCTCAGAGCCTGTTTCCACCGTATACACATTTTTGCGGTGTTCGGCGACAAAGGGAATGGCGGGCGGATTCAACTCGGGCACGCCCATATTGACCATCACGACGCCGTCTTTGACCACTCGCAGTTCAATCACCCCCGCGGCTGTCTGAACCCGGATGAGTTTTTTGTTTGTCAGGCGCTGATCGCGCACGAACTTTGCGAAACATCTGGCGCCATTGCCGCACTGCTCAACCTCGGCGCCGTCGGCATTGAAGATGCGATAGCGAAAATCCACATCCGGCAAGCCCGGAGGCTCAACAACCAGCAACTGATCAAAACCAATACCAAAATTCCGATCTGCCAGTTCCCGAATCATTTCCGGGTTCAGCCGGAATGGCTGACTGATGGCATCCACCACCATAAAGTCGTTGCCCAGGCCGTGCATTTTACTGAACCGGAGCAGGGGCCCATGATTCCGGCGATGCTGGGTTACGTCCTGCCCTGCACTCATTCTGGCAAGCAGCTTTCGGGCGCAAGCTGATCTTCGAGGGTCTCACGGCGGCGAACACTGTGCACCTGATCGCCGTCAACCATCAGCTCCGGCGCACGGTTTCGGGTGTTGTAGTTTGAACTCATTACGAAGCCGTAGGCGCCCGCTGAGCGCACCGCCAGCAGATCACCAGCCCTGATGCTCAGTGGCCGGTCCTTGCCGAGAAAATCCCCGGTTTCACACACAGGGCCAACCAGGTCCCAAATCTTTTCTTCAACATCCTGACGCGCCTGTACCGGCACAATGGCCTGCCAGGCACCGTAAAGTGCCGGGCGGATCAGATCGTTCATGGCGGCATCAATAATCGCGAAGTTGCGATGTTCCGTGCACTTCAGAAATTCGACACGAGTGAGCAGTATGCCGGCGTTGGCCGCTATGGAACGACCCGGCTCGAGAATCAGCTCGAGCTTGCGGTCGCCAATACGCTCCAACAGCGCCTTGACGTACCCGGATGGCTTGGGTGGCTGCTCGTCATTGTAAGTAACGCCAAGACCGCCACCCATATCCAGGTGCCGGATATGAATGCCGTTCCCGGCCAGAGAATCAACCAGCTCGAGCACGCGATCGAGGGCATCCAGAAACGGAGAAACGGAGACAAGCTGCGATCCGATGTGGCAGTCAACGCCTTTTATATCCAGATTCGTTAGCGTTGCGGCCCGGGCATACACAGCCGGCGCTTCGGCGATATCAATTCCAAACTTGTTCTCTTTCAGGCCCGTAGAAATGTACGGATGAGTACCGGCATCAACATCCGGGTTCACCCGCAAAGAGACCGGGGCTTTCACTCCCAGCTCACCGGCCACGGCATTGAGGTGGTCCAGCTCGGTATCAGATTCTACGTTGAAGCAGCGAACGCCCGCTTCCAGAGCCAGGCGCATTTCCCATTTCTGCTTGCCCACACCGGAAAACACCACCTTGCCTGCGTCACCACCCGCGCGCAGAACCCGCTCCAACTCGCCGGCCGAGACGATGTCAAACCCGGCTCCCAGGCGGGCTAATACATTCAGCACCGCCAGATTACTGTTGGCTTTGACGGCGTAGCACACCAGGTGCTCTCGCCCCTCTCGCTCGTTCAGGGCGTCATCATAGGCTTTATAATGGCGTTCCAGTGTAGCCCGTGAATACACGTAAGCAGGCGTGCCAAAGCGCTCAGCAATCGCAGAGACGGGCACGTTTTCAGCGTAAAGCTCGCCATCACGGTAGTTAAAGTGATCCATTAGGTTCCTGATCTTGTGTCGGGGTCTGATTGGGCCTGACGGGCGCATCCGGCGTGACAACCGCATCTGGATTGTCCCGGTATAAAGGCCCTTTTTGGCCGCAGCCGCCCAGTGTGGCCACTAACATCAAAATCACCATTGGCAGTGTCCACGCGCGCATACTCGCCACCCCTGAGTTCATAATGGACAAAGTATACCTGACCCGTGGCCCGCACTGCGAGGGCCGCGAGCTATCATCCCTTGCTGGAGAATGCCTCCAACTCCTGGCTCAGGGCATCCTCCAGCAAGGTGCGATAATAGAGGTACTGGCTGGTCTGTATGTCCTGCTGATAAACCCGTGGGTCCAGATCGTGGGGTAGGTGCACATCGGTAAGATACACCGGATAGTGCTCACGGCTTTGACGCAGTGAGTGAATATAGTGCGCAACCGCCGGAATCAACTGATCTCCATATTGCAGCACCGTGAATTCCTGCTCGCCACAATACAGATCAAAGCGAACCCGGCTTCCGCCTTCCTGAACACCCACGGCTTGTAACTCAAACCCCGGCAGGGCAGCGCCCGAATCCACTTGCGGCCGGTACTCCGACCGCCAGAGCCCATCATTCACAACCATTTCATAGCACCGCACATCGGCCAACGCCCCTGGCAGATCGCTGTTGCGCAAGGTGCGTCGCTCCGTCAGATTTTCCAGAAAACGCAGCAGGGATGTCAGCAAATAGCGGCGGTTGGTGGCTTGAGGCTGCCACCCAAACAGCGAGCCACGCTCGTCGATCACCCAGATTTGCGCTCGCTCACTACGCAGCACATAAAATACCTGAATGCTGTCTGGCTCGCTGGCCTGGCAAGCTACTCGCAGCGCGGGCTCGTCGAGCAGCGCGTGGCGGTCAAAAATAACAGGCAGGTAGACATCCCGGGGCTGGGCCAGGCACTCCATGAGTGCTTCCCGGCTTTCAAGCGCAATGAATCCCGGCTCAGTACCATTAAACTCCAACAGGAAATACCGGCGACCCATTTCAATAACATAGCGCAACGGATGCGGGCCAGCACCGCCGGCAAAGAACTGGCGCAATACGTCCGCAAACAACGCCTGCACCCGTCGTGCAATAGCGCTGCCGTGCCCACGCTTGTGGCCATGTACTTCGATGTCCGGCACTGAACGGGGGTCGAGAGCAACCGATGCCAATATATTTTTCAAGCACTGAATCAGGGTATCACCGGAGGCGTAGTGCTGAAGACTGACCTCGTGCCAACTGTTGAGAGCCACCTGATCAATGGTAACCACCAGGTTCTCCCGCCCACCGCTGAAACCCAGCGCATCATGCCGTGCGCTGAGCTTGTGCAATCCGCGCTCGGTAAGATGAGACTGAGGATCAACGCCTACATTAATCAGAAGAAGATTGCGCAAGGGGCGAACACCGCGGGCGAGCGCTTCCCGTTCAGCAGGCCGCACTGGAAACGGCACAAATCCGGACAGCGCGTCCAGCATTTCCCGCACTTCGCTAATAGACGCCACGCCCTGCCCCGAGCGAACATTGAGACGAGTTGAACGTGTCAGTAAGCCGTTGCAATAACTCCAGGCCACCAGTTCTGCGAGGTTTCCGGACCGCCGGATAACAGGCTGCCAGAAAGCATCCGAAGGGGCTTCCAGATCACGGTATAGCAGCCAACCACTGCCCGCCTCACCTTGTTCTGACTGATGATGAAACGCGAGATTTTCCTCCGCCAGCGAGGGCGCCAGCCCCGGATTGACGCACTCAATTTTGCCGGCCTTGCGCTGGAACGCCGCGTAGAGCTTGCGACCGAGCAAGTTGATGTCGTTCGCGCTGATGGCAGACTGCTCACCGTGATCGCGCGCCATTTCAGACAGCAGCCGGTAACTGTGAGTCAGCTCCGACACCACCACACGGCGCAGGGAAGACACCTCCTCTGCCCGCCAGCGCTGGCGATTATCCAACACCTCAACCTGCTCAGATTGCCAGCCCCAGCCAGCCACAAGCTCTCTCAGTAACCGGGCCCTCCAGGGCTCCGCGCTTGGCTCGACCGGGGCTTCAATGCGGGTCAGCGGAAGCCCTGCTTTGATATACAAACTGCGACGCACCAAGTCAAGCCGCACCTCGGCTTCTGACTCTGTCAGCCACCGCTCAAGGCGCTGGTAGAGCATGATGTACGGGTCCAGAATATCCACATCCGTTGTGCCATTAAACACGGCCTGCTTGAACACCCGGGACAAAACCGGTTGATCCTGCGTTTTGGCGTAGCATTCGATAAGCAGCAGTTTGAGAATAGACTTCCAGGGCGCGTCAATGCCCTTGTAGAGTTGCCACACACCGGCGCCAAGAAATTCGCTGGCCGGTATGGCCGGCACCGCGCCGAAATCGATGTATTCGTCGGCGCGTATGAAGCGGTAGTCCACCAGCTTGTTTACACATTCCCGGTAACGGCCTTCCAACTCCGAGGGGATGAGCCACCACAGCGGATAGCACCCTCCCAGGTGAATGCCTGTTCGATAAAATTCATCCAGCAGCAAATAGTGCTGGGCGCTACCGCAGTTTTCACCAGTGACTTCTACACGCTGCCGCCCTGTCCGCCAGTCGGCCGCACAGAACACAAACACGTGCAGCTCAATGCCAAAAGTAGATGCCCACTCCGTCAGCTTCTGCGCCTTACGCTCAAGGCGCAGGACACCCGCTTCCGGAAGGTCGTCCCGGTGACACAGCCAGACATCCAGATCACTGGCAACCGAATGCCCGAGCGAGCCGGGGCTGCCCATCAGAAACAGCGCTTCCAGATCAGCCCGGCGCTTGCCTTCATCGCGCATACTGAAGGTGCGAGCCAAACGCCGGGCAGCACTCCTGGTTGCGGAGTCGGGCAGGTAATGGCTTAAGCCATAAGGGCAGTCGGCATCCGAATAGCCGGGCAAAGCCGGATGATTGGTGTGAAACACCAGCGGCAGCACTTCCAGCACAGCCTGTTGTCGATAAGTCAGCGCCGAGTGCGCCCTCTCCCAGCGCTGGCCATTAACCAATAAAAACCTGTCCCGCAGACGGCGCAGGGTTTTGCGGTCTATGCCCTCATCAAAATCCAGGGCGATCGGTAGGGCATGGGCAGTCAAGACAGCTCCGGATCATTCCAATTGCTTGCGCGCACGGGCGACAGCCGCCCGCACTTGAGCAGGGGCAGTTCCACCCAGGTGATCCCGGGCCTGGACCGAACCTTCCAGGGTCAGCACGTCAAACACATCGTCGCCGATGGTGTCGGAGAAACGCGTCAGCTCTTCCAGCGTCATATCCGAAAGGTCCCGCTCTTCGGCAACGCCGAACGCCACGGCTTTGCCCACCACTTCATGGGCGTCCCGGAACGGCATGCCTTTTTTGACCAGGTAGTCCGCCAGATCCGTCGCGGTTGAGAAACCGCGCTTGGCGGCCACGCGCATATTGTCGGCTTTCGCCCGAATAGCCGGCACCATGTCGGCGTAGGCTTTCAGGCACCCTTTGATTGTATCGACGGTATCAAACAGCGGCTCTTTGTCTTCCTGATTGTCCTTGTTGTACGCCAACGGCTGGCTTTTCATCAGCGTGAGCAGGCACATCAGGTGGCCCGTCACCCGGCCGGTTTTGCCCCGGACAAGCTCAGGCACATCGGGGTTCTTTTTCTGGGGCATGATGGACGAGCCGGTGCAGAAGCGATCTGGCAGATCAATAAAATCAAACTGAGCGGAGGCCCACAACACCAATTCCTCGCTGAAGCGCGACATATGTGTCATCAGCAAGGCTGCAAAACTGCAGAATTCGATGGCAAAATCCCGGTCACTGACGGAGTCCAGGGAATTTTCGGAGGGGCGATCAAAACCCAACAGCCGCGCGGTCATGGCCCGGTCGATGGGGTAAGTTGTGCCGGCCAGAGCCGCCGCGCCCAACGGCATTACGTTTACCCGCTTGCGGCAGTCCTGCAGACGTTCACCGTCTCGTATCAGCATTTCATACCAGGCCAGAAGATGGTGCCCGAACGTAACCGGCTGCGCGGTCTGCAGATGGGTAAAACCCGGCATGATGGTATCGGCTTCGCGCTCGGCCAGGTCCAGCAGGCCAGCTTGCAGGCGCCGCAGTTCCTCGGCGATCACATCAATCTCGTCCCGTAGATACAAGCGAATATCCGTAGCCACCTGGTCGTTACGGCTGCGACCGGTGTGCAGCTTCTTGCCAGTGATGCCAATGCGCCTGGTCAACTGGGCTTCTATGTTCATGTGAACGTCTTCAAGGCTCACAGACCACTCGAAGCGCCCAGCTTCAATGTCTTGCTTTACCTCGCTGAGGCCACCGAGGATGCTGTCACGCTCTTCCACGGTAAGTACGCCAACCTCGGCAAGCATGGTCGCATGGGCGATGGAGCCAGTGATATCGTGATGATACAAACGCTGATCAAACCCGACGGATGCCGTGAAGCGTTCCACGAATGCGTCTGTCGGCTCACTGAAACGTCCGCCCCAGGGTTTTTCAGAAGTTGTGGCCTGGTCAGATTTTTTCTGCTCCGTCATGGTCTATCTTTCCTGCTGGCAGCCCGGCATTATCTCGCGGGGACTGAGTATATTGAAGGTACATTGAACGTGGCGGGAGTATAGCATTCTGACCCGTACAAAAGAGACTCCCCCAAACGGGGACAAAGCGATCATCACACAGGATTTCTTCGTACCGGACCTGTGCCGGGTGCGAGCCGTGTTCATGCTGTTGATCACCAGCGAACTGATGGTGTTGGTGCTGGCGATTGTTCAGGCGAGCGACGGATGGATTGACTGGAACTATTTCGCGCTGTTGTCGCTGTTCGTGCAGTGGGCCACGCTCACCAGTGCTGCGTTGATCTGCGTGCTTCGACCACGGCTGGCCAGACTGTCTGTGCCCCGCGCCACCCTTGCGATCGCGCTCATCATACTGCTTGACGTTCTGACGTTCAGCCTGTTTGCCGACAATATCCTGCACCCACAGCCCGGGGTTATAAACTGGCAGTCGATTGCAAAAAAGTTGCTGTTGGCGCTGCTGATTGTGCTGATAGTACTGCGTTACTTTTACCTGCAACACCAGTGGCAACAGCAGCGCGAAGCAGAAATGCAGGCACATCTCGCAGCGTTGCAAGCGCGCATACAGCCGCACTTTCTGTTTAACAGTATGAACACCATCGCCAGCCTTATTGCCACGGATCCCGAACAGGCAGAAGAAGCGGTTCTTGATCTTTCAGAACTTTTTCGCGCAAGCCTGCGCACCAGCGACCAACTGATCCCGCTGGCAAAAGAGCTGGACCTGTGCCAGCGTTATCTGGCTATCGAGGCTTTGCGCCTTGGTTCGCGCCTCACCCTGGAATGGCATATAGCCGGCGGGCTGGAATACCAGGCCATCCCTCCGCTGACCCTGCAGCCGTTGGTAGAGAACGCCGTCTACCATGGCATACAGCCTCGCCAGGAGGGCGGTACCGTGCGCATTGAGGCAGAGGCCCGAGGCGATTTTGTGTATCTGCTTGTGCAAAATCCCAAACCCGATGGTAACGGAAGTTTGCACAGCGGCAATCGCATGGCCCTGAGCAACATACAAGCTCGGCTGCACGCCCTGTTTGGAGAGTCGGCTGTGCTCAAGCACAGCCACCAGGATGACGTTTACACGGTAACGTTGAGGCTACCAAAAATCACACAGCAATTATGATGAAACAGACGATTCTGATCGTGGATGACGAACCTCTGGCCCGCGAGCGCCTTCGGCGTCTGGCCGAGGATCTGCCGGACTACCAGGTTTGTGGCGAGGCCGCCGACGGCGAGTCCACGCTTGCCCGCGTTGCCGAGCTGCAGCCGGACATACTCCTGCTGGACATTCGCATGCCGGGTGTTGACGGGTTGGAAGTTGCGTCACGTTTGAGCCAGCTCAGCAATCCTCCCGCGATTATTTTCTGCACCGCCTACGACATCTATGCCATTCAAGCTTTTGACGTACAGGCCATCGCCTATTTGCTGAAACCCGTGCGCAAAATCGCACTGGCAGAAGCACTGGCCCGGGCTGGCAGGGTTAATCGGGTGCAGTTACAGGTACTTGCCAGAGAACATACCGGCAAGAGCGCGAACCAACCCGAAGACGAACAGATGGCCGTTCGCACTCACAGGGGTACCGAGCTGATCGACATAGCCGGGATTCGCTACTGCCAGGCAGACCAAAAGTACGTGACCATTTATCACAGCCGCGGCGAAACGGTTTCCGACTACACGCTGAAAGATCTTGAAACCGCGTATCCCCGACAGTTGCTCCGGATTCATCGCAATACTCTGGTGGGCGCGCGCTTTGTTCAAGCCTTGAAGCGCACTCCAGCCGGCCACAATCTGGTCTTACTCAGGGAAAACCTGGGCGAACTGCAGGTCAGCCGGCGGCACGCCAGCAGCGTTCGCCAATGGCTGCAGGGGCAGCAATCTGGCTGAACGAGGCTGGCGCAGAGCACTGCCAAAGCGGGCGGTGAATAGCCGTCACCCACGGGACTTTTACAACGCCACAAGGTAACCTTGGCGAACATTTTCAGAACTGACAGTGAGCACCATGTCCAAACGAACCCTTCGTGTCGCAACCCGCAGCAGCGCTCTGGCGTTATGGCAGGCAGAATTCATCAAGGCCGAACTGGAACGACTCCACGACGACGTGGTGGTAGAGCTGATCAAAATCAAAACCCAGGGGGACAAAATTCTCGATGTTCCACTGGCCAAGATCGGCGGCAAGGGCTTATTTGTGAAAGAGCTGGAAGAAGCCATGCTCGATGGCCGTGCGGACCTCGCCGTGCACTCCATGAAAGATGTGCCCATGAACTTTCCCGAAGGCCTGGGCCTGATTGCCATCTGCGAACGCGAAGATCCGTCGGATGCGTTTGTCAGCAACCACTTCGATAACGTTGACGCCCTGCACCATGGCGCCGTCGTCGGTACGTCCAGTTTGCGCCGGGAATCCCAACTGCGCGCTTATCGGCCAGATCTGGAAATCCGGATGCTGCGCGGCAACGTGAACACCCGGCTGGCAAAGCTTGATGCAGGAAACTACGACGCCATCGTGCTGGCGAGTTCTGGCCTCAAGCGTCTGGGTTTTCACGAGCGGATTCGCTACTCCATGCCAGACACCGTGTCCCTGCCGGCGGTTGGCCAAGGCGCCCTGGGCATTGAATGTCGGCTCAATGACAACGAGCTGCACGCCATGCTCGAACCACTGAACCATACCGATACGGCCGACCGCGTGAAAGCGGAGCGCGCGCTTAACCGTCGTCTTGAAGGTGGTTGCCAGGTGCCCATTGCGGCTTATGCCCTGCTGGAAGACAACGATATGTTATGGCTTCGTGGACTGGTTGGCGCCGTTGATGGCACGCAGATCCTGCGCGTCGAGGGCCGGGCACCCCGGTCGGAAGGCGAGCGTCTGGGCCGTGAACTGGCGGAGGATCTTCTGGCGCTGGGCGCCGACAAAGTGCTGGCTGAAATTTATGGCCATACTCCGCACTGATTCAACCTGTCTGGCCGGCCGGCGCGTTCTGATTTGCAGGCCGGAACCGGAGGCATCGCGGCTGGCGCGGCAGTTTCAATCGGCCGGCGCCAAAACGCACGTCCTTTCTCTCATAGAAAGGGAGCCGTTGCCGGAGACTCCGGAACGGCGCACGACCATTCTCAGCCTCGATGAATTTTCCCACGTTATTGCGGTCAGCCCCTACGCTGCGCGCCTTTTACTCCAAGAACTGGACACCTGGTGGCCGCAGTTGCCTGCCGGCCTGAACTGGTACGGGGTGGGCGCCGGCACCGCCAAAACACTTGCCGCCCACGGGCTAAGCCCACGCAAGCCAGATGACGGCTGGACCAGTGAAGCGCTATTGAAGCTGTCTTCGCTGGCACGCCTGGACGGTAAGCGGGTACTGGTGGCCCGAGGTGAGGACGGTCGTGAACTGATCCGAAACACCCTGGAAGCCCGGGGCGCACGCGTTACCGTGATGCCTTTGTACCGAAGATTCTGCCCGAACTACACAACAGCGCAGGTTCGCTGCGCCCTGGAACAGTTCGCGCCGGATGCCGTGGTTGCGCTTTCAGGAGAAACTCTGAACAATCTCATCGCACTAAGTGCGGATTGCAGCCATAATCTATACGATAGACCCGTGATTGTGCCCGCACGTCGTATCGCCGATCAGGCTCGCGCCGCGGGATTCAATGCTCCGTGTATACCAGGAAGCCTTGCCGATAATGACATCGTGGCCGCCGTTGCAGAACAACTGGCAGGCCGGGACGGTGGCTCCGGAAAAGCCAAGTAAGGACGCCCGTGACTGAAACAACAAAACAATTACCCGCCCCGATTACCGACGAAACCCCCTTCCGCCACAAAGTCTGGCCGGCTTGGGTTATCGCCATCATTGCACTGGTCAGTGTTGCCGCGCTGGCAGTTTGGAACTGGCAACAGTGGAACAGCCAACAAACCACAATGCAGACACTGAACAGCCTGCAAGAGGATACCGCCAAGCTTGAAAGCCTTTACGGCAACCGCGGTAATCAACAAGGCCAGCGCTTGCAATCCCTGGAAGACAAGCTGTCGTCCCAGCGGGACATGATCGCTACCCAGCAGCGCCAGATTGATCACAACGCACGCGAACTGCTGGAGGCCGGAAATCGCACCCGCACCGACTGGCTGCTGGCGGAAGCCGAGTATCTGCTGCGCATTGCGAATCAGAGACTGCTGATCGAAAAAGACATTGGTGGTGCCCTTTCCGCTCTCAAAAGCGCCGACGAGGTGCTGACAGAATCTGACGACATTGGTGTGTACCCGGTGCGTCAGCAACTAGCGCGGGAAATCCTGGCCCTTAAAGGCATTAGCAGTGTCGACAGAACCGGCCTCTACCTTACCCTTGAAGCCGCCATCGACGGTGTTCATCAACTCACCGATCAGGCGCTCATAAGCGAACAGGCGCCCGGATTTGTTGGCAGCGCCCTGTCAGAAGACGGCTCGGGACCCGGTGGCGAACCAAGCGTTTTGTTCAAAGCGTGGGAAAAGTTCAAATCAACCCTGATGCAGGTTGTCGTGGTTCGCCGCATGGATGAATCGGTCAAGCCACTGCTGTCACCGGACCAGAGCGCCTACGCGCGACTGAACCTGCAGTTGATGCTTGAAGAAGCGGAGATGGCGGTGCTCAGAGGCAATCAGCCCTTGTACAAGCGCGCGCTGGCCAAAGCCAACGCGGCCGTCGAAGACTGGTACGATGGCAGCAATCCGCGAGTGAACGCATTGGCAAAAACCCTCACGGAGCTCTCCTCGCGCAACGTTGCACCGGACTTACCCGACATCAGCAAGTCTCTTGATCTTCTTAAAGAACGACTCGCAGGTCGGTCCGGCAAGGGTAACGGAGGCGACGATTCATGATTCGCCTGCTTCTGATCATTCTGTTTGCCCTTTTAATCGGCACCGCTCTCTCTCTCGGGTTGCAATACGATCTTGGATATATCCGCATTAGCCTGGGCAACTATCTGATCGAGACCAATTTCTGGGTCGGTTTGGCACTGCTCATTGTTGTGGTTGCGCTGATCGTTCTGACCGTTGGCTTGATACGCCGCATGCAACAGGGTTCAGGCGTTGTTGCCAACTGGGTGTCGCGGAGCAAAGAGCGTCGTGCACGTCGGCGCACCACCCAAGGACTGCTGGCGCTGGCAGAAGGCAACTGGCCAAGAGCACAGAAAATGTTAACGTCAGGTGCCAACCACGCAGACACCCCTCTTATCAATTACCTGGCGGCCGCCCAGGCTGCTTTTGAGTGCGGCGACTACGACGCGGTAGACGAGTTGCTTCGCAAGGCATTTGAAAGCACGCCCGGCTCGGATATGGCCGTGGGCATTACCCAGGCCCAGCTGCAACTTGCCGGCAACCGCCTGGAACAGGCTCTTGCAACGCTGGTGCGCTTGCGCAAGCAGTCTCCGCATCACCCTTTTGTTCTCAAGCTTCTTAAAAACACCTATCTTCGCCTTGAAGACTGGCGCGAGCTGGCAAAAATGTTACCCGAGTTGCGTAAACGCAATGTACTCCCGGAATCGGAGTTGGGTGAACTGGAGCGTCAGGTATGGCACAACCTGCTAGTGCGCGCAGCAGAAGACTGCCGGCGCCAACAAACACAGACGCCAGACACGTCGCTTGAGCCTCTCACTCGGTTGTGGGATGAACTGCCAAGCTTCCTGCGCCGGGACGAGAAAACCATAGGGGACTATGCACACCTGTTGGCAGATCTTGGCGATGAAGAACAGACCGAAACGCTGCTGCGTAAAGTTCTGCAAAACCATTGGAGCGACGATCTGGTCAATCTTTATGGGCGGATACAAGGGCGCAAACCGGATGAACAGCTGCTGACGGCTGAGCAGTGGCTTAAGAACCGGCCCAATAACGCCGAACTCTTGCTCGCGCTCGGGCGATTGAGTTTGCGCAATGAACTTTGGGGCAAAGCCCGGGAGTATTTCGAGACCAGCCTGAGATTAAAACGCAGCCGGGAAACCCTGGCGGAACTTAGCCGCCTGAGCGCTCATATGGGTGACGAAGAGGTGAGCATCAAGCTAATGATGCAAGGGTTGGCGAAGGACAGCGGGCTTCCGCAACTGCCCATGCCCAAAGCCTGATTGCGGCGCGCACGACCCGAAAGCAAAAAATGAAACAATACCGGTATGTCAGCTTCGAGGCGCGTATTCCAGCACGTCGGAAAAGAATCCCTCTGGCGGCAGACCGGCGTCTACCAAGGCATCCATCAGCGCGTAAACCATCGCGGGTGAGCCGCTGGCGTGCACTTCAACATTGTTCCAGTCCACCCCAGAGGCCAGCACGGTGCGCACCAGCTGTTCATGATGCCCGCTCCAGTCGTTATCCTCATCGTCACCCACAACGGGCTGAAATGTGAAACCCGGCCAGTCCTGTTCCCACTGCCGGGCCTTGGATCCGAGATACATATCTTCATGATGACGCACGCCCCAGAAAAGCTTTACCGGTTGGTCAAAAGACGTACCGCGTAAATAGTCCACCAGGCTTTTCATCTGCGCAAAGCCAGTACCGGCAGCCACCAGGAGTAAAGGCTTTTCCGGCGCACTGGCAATGCATGCTTTGCCGTGGGGCAACTCCAGCCTGACCGTTTCACCGGAGGTCAGCGCATCAATAACCTTTTGCGCTGAAACCCACTCCGGAGTGGCCTGAATATGCAGCTCAATATTTTGCTCGGATGGGCTGCTGGCAATGGAAAAGTAGCAGGGATCGGCACCCGGGAGTACAACCGATAAATATTGGCCCGCATGGAAAGACAGCTCTCGCCGCCGTGGCAACTGAAGCTCTATCCGATACACATCGTGATTGATGGAACGCACATCCACGACATTTGCCTGAAACGTTCGGGGCTGGTTTTTTCCTGCTGCCATAACGGCGGGTATCTCCAGTTCAATATCGCCAAGTGCGACGGTTCTGCACATCATCAGCCGCGCGCCGGTCGGAATCATTTGTTGGTTTCGAGTATTCAGAGCGTAACCCGCAAGCAGCCGGGCCTCACACAGTTCGCATACGCCATTTCTGCAGGCGAACGGAACAGCAACACCTGCGCCGGCCGCAGCGCTCAGTAAATCTGCTTGCCCGACGGCCCAATAGCGAATTCCGGAGGGCTCAAGCCTGATCCGCCGCGCCCCTTTGCCCATATCAGTCGGGGCGGGGAGGCGCAGTTTCAATGCCCAAGCTACCCCAGAGATCATCCACACGCTGTTTGACGGCGTCGGTCATGGCGATGGGCTCGCCCCACTCCCGGGTTGTTTCACCCGGCCATTTGTTCGTGGCGTCCATTCCCATTTTGGAACCCAGGCCAGACACCGGCGAGGCAAAATCCAGATAATCAATGGGTGTATTCTCTACCAGCATGGTATCGCGGGCGGGGTCCATCCGGGTGGTAATGGCCCAGATCACGTCTTCCCAGTTGCGGGCATCGACATCGTCGTCTGTGACAATAACAAATTTGGTGTACATGAACTGCCGCAGAAAAGACCACACTCCCATCATTACCCGCTTGGCATGCCCCGGATACTGCTTTTTCATAGTCACCACGGCAAGCCGGTAGGAACAGCCTTCCGGCGGCAGGTAGAAATCCACAATTTCGGGAAACTGCTTCTGCAAGATGGGGATAAAAACTTCGTTTAGCGCCACACCCAGAATAGCCGGCTCATCTGGCGGGCGGCCCGTGTAGGTGCTGTGATAAATCGGATTTTTACGGTGAGTCATGCGCTCAACGGTGAACACCGGAAATTCGTCCACCTCGTTGTAGTAACCCGTGTGGTCACCAAACGGGCCTTCCGGCGCTTTATCATCAGGGTAAATAAAGCCTTCCAGAACAATCTCGGCGCTGGCAGGCACCTGCAGGTCGCTGAGGCCACACTGCACCAATTCGGTACGACTGCCCCGGAGCAAGCCTGCAAACGCATACTCAGACAGCGAATCCGGCACAGGCGTCACGGCGCCAAGAATCGTAGCCGGGTCTGCACCAAGCGCCACGGCTACAGGATAGGGCTTGCCGGGATTAGCCTTCTGAAATTCCTGAAAATCCAGCGCACCTCCGCGATGACTCAACCAGCGCATAATCAGCCGGTTACGACCAATCAGCTGCTGGCGGTATATACCCAGATTCTGACGCTCTTTATGCGGCCCGCGGGTAATCACCAGCGGCCAGGTAACCAGCGGTCCTGCATCCCCGGGCCAGCAGTGCTGTACCGGAATCTGGTACAAATCGATCTTGTCTTTTTCGATGACCACTTCCTGACAGGGCGCAGATCGGAGCACTTTCGGGCTCATGCGCATGACCTGCCGAAGCAATGGCAGTTTTTCGATAGCGTCTTTGAAACCTTTGGGGGGGTCTGGCTCTTTGAGATAGGCCAGCAGCTTGCCGATGTCCCGGAGCGCGGTCACGTTATCCTGGCCCATGCCCAAGGCCACTCGCCTGGTGGTGCCAAAAAGATTGGCGAGCACCGGCATGTCGTAGCCTTTAGGATTTTCAAACAACAACGCAGGCCCACCTGCCCGCAGTGTGCGGTCACAGATTTCGGTCATTTCCAGATAGGGATCAACTTCCACTGAGATACGTTTCAGCTCGCCCAGTTTCTCCAACTGGTCAATGAAGTCCCGTAGGTCGTTGTATTTCATGTTCGGCTCCGGTTAAGTCCGGCATTGTACGCAGATTCGGAGAAATTGGTTCTGACGGTCTGCCAGAACAATATGAGGGGTGATTGCAAAAATGCGCGTACAAATTCGACAAGCAGAACCGGGGAAGGTCTCCCCGGTTCTGCCAACTCCACAATCCCTGAGGCGCCAAGACTCTCTCTAGCGACGCTTCATCGACTGGAAGAACTCGTCGTTGGTCTTGGTCTCTTTCAGTTTGTCCAGCAAGAACTCGATGGCGGCGGTGTCGTCGTCCATGGAATGCAAAAGTTTGCGCAGAATCCACACGCGCTGGATATCCGCCTCGGTCATTAGCAAGTCTTCTCGGCGCGTACCGGAACTGCGAATGTTGATGGCGGGGTAAACACGCTTTTCAGCGATTTTGCGATCCAGGTGAATTTCCATGTTACCTGTACCCTTGAACTCCTCGTAGATCACTTCGTCCATTTTCGAACCCGTGTTCACAAGAGCCGTTGCAAGAATTGTCAGGCTGCCACCCTCTTCCACGTTACGAGCCGCACCAAAGAAGCGCTTGGGCTTTTCCAGAGCGTGCGCGTCGACACCGCCGGTCAACACTTTGCCCGAGGACGGGATCACTGTGTTATAGGCACGAGCCAGACGAGTAATGGAATCCAGCAGGATAACCACGTCTTTTTTGTGCTCTACCAGGCGCTTGGCTTTCTCGATGACCATCTCCGCCACTTGCACGTGGCGAGCGGGCGGCTCATCAAAGGTGGAGGCAATCACTTCACCGCGCACGGTGCGCTGCATTTCAGTCACTTCTTCCGGCCGCTCATCAATCAACAACACAATGATGTGGCATTCCGGATGATTGCGAGCGATGGACTGGGCAATGCTCTGCATCAGCAAGGTTTTACCGGCTTTGGGTGGCGATACAATCAAGCCACGCTGGCCTTTACCAATGGGCGCAACCAGATCCAGCACACGGGATGACAAATCCTCGGTGCTACCGTTGCCGGTTTCCAACTGCATACGCTCATCGGGAAACAGCGGCGTCAGGTTTTCAAACAGGATTTTGTTGCGAGCGTTATCCGGCTTGTCGAAGTTAATCTCGTTAACTTTCAACAGGGCAAAGTAACGCTCACCGTCTTTCGGCGGACGGATCTTGCCGGCAACGGTGTCACCTGTGCGCAGGTTGAAGCGACGGATCTGGCTGGGAGAGACATAGATGTCGTCTGGTCCGGCCAAGTAGGAGGCGTCGGCAGAGCGGAGGAAGCCGAAGCCGTCCTGCAGAATTTCCAGCACGCCATCGCTATGAATGTCTTCGCCGCCTTTCGCGTGCTTCTTCAAGATGGTGAAAATCACATCCTGTTTGCGCGACCGGGCGAGGTTATCGAGACCCATCTCTTGCGCAATGGCAAGCAATTCGGGCATGGAGTTCTGCTTGAGTTCAGTAAGATTCATAGGTTATTAGATTATCAGGAATGGAGTAAACGGATATTGGGATGACAGGGGCGCCCCTGAACAGATTTATTAGTTTGTTGATAAAACAGGTGTTGGCCAGATGAAGCAACCGGTGTGGATAAAATCCGGATTAAGATACTAAAGCCAATAGAGTGGGCACAACCGTTCTTAGGGCAAGAGCGATAATCTGCTACCTTACCTGCTAATGTCAAGCGTCGGAGCAAATAATCGCCAACTTTTCTAGCCAAAAAGCTCGCGTACAGGCGCCGGAGTCTCCCACTGACAGGTTACTCCCTTCCATTCCGGTTCGCTGATGGAGATACTGGTAGCCACAATCTTTCCTGTGATTTCCGGAGCGCCATTCATGAGCAGTGAACACACCACCGAACTCAACCCTCTCAATATCGCGATTCTCACGATCTCCGATACCCGCGGGCCCGATGAGGACTCCTCTGGCCAGTTTCTTGAAGACAGCGTTTTAGCCGCCGGGCATAGACTGATTTCACGGCGTATCCTACCGGACGACGTTTATCTGGTGCGCGCTGCGATGTCGTCCTGGATTGCGGAGCCCGACGTTCATGCAGTTATCATTACGGGTGGCACCGGCTTTCACGAACGCGACAGCACACCCGAAGCGGTTGCGCCATTACTGGACAAAATCATTGAAGGCTTCGGAGAGGAGTTCCGGCGCCTCTCCGCGTCGGAGATCGGCACGTCGACCATTCAGTCCCGGGCGTTTGGGGGGCTTGCTAACCATACGGCTATTTTTTGCTTGCCTGGTTCCACCGGCGCATGTCGGACAGGCTGGAACGGCATTCTGAGCACCCAGCTGGATAGCCGGCACAGCCCCTGCAACTTCTCGGATCTGGTTTGCCGCAAGCCGGAGCGCGCCGTTGAACGGCTTCAGCAGGTTATCGGCAAGCACGCCCTACGCTAACGGATCCTGCACACGGACACGGAGACACATCATGGCAGTCAGTCTAACGCCGGTTGAAGACGCTATGGCCCATCTGCTTGGCGCGGCTCCGGTGATCGCGCAAACCCAACCTCTGCCGCTCACCGAAAGCCTTGGTCGGATTCTCGCCCAGGATTATCAGGTTCCTTCAGATGTGCCGCCAGCGGACAATAGTGCAGTGGATGGTTACGCCCTGTGCGCTGGAGATTACGTACCGGGCCAGGCATTATCAGTATCTGACAGAATTCCGGCCGGCGCGGCACCCAGTCCCCTGAAGCTCGGCACTGTGGCCCGTATTTTTACCGGCTCGGAGGTTCCGGCAGGCGCCGACACGGTCATTATGCAGGAGCAGGTTGAGGTTACGCCGGGCGGCATCCTTATTAACGGCGATATAGATGCCAACCAGAACATTCGCAGGCGCGGACAGGATCTTGCCAGGGGCACGTTGGCGCTGAAAAAAGGCACAAAAATCCGGCCGCAAGAGATGGGTCTTCTGGCGTCGATGGGGGTGGCCGAGGTCGCGGTCATGAGGAAGTTGCGCGTGGCAATTTTCTCGACCGGCGACGAACTGGTAGACCCGGGACAACCGCTTGCCGCCGGTCAGATATATAATACCAACCGTTTCACCCTGCTTGGCTTGTTGGCTGAGGCAGGCTGTGACGTAACGCTGTGTGAGACGTTGCGAGATAACCGCACAGTAACGCGGGAAACGCTGGAGCGGGCGGCAACTCAGGCGGATCTGATCATCACCAGCGGCGGTGTTTCCGTAGGCGAGGAAGACCACGTGCGGGCGGTGCTGGAGGAATCCGGCGAACTTTCGCTCTGGCGGTTGGCCATCAAACCCGGCAAGCCGCTGGCTTTCGGTTCGATCAAAGGCACGCCGGTATTGGGTTTGCCCGGCAACCCGGCTGCGGTTCTGGTCACGTTTCTGATCGTGGGCATGCCCTACATACGCACCTGCCAGGGCCGGTTGCACATTTATTCACCAGGTAAAAAAATGCCCGCCGCGTTTACCGTAACCTCGCCCTCTGTGCGCAGAGAATTCGTGCGTGCACGCACCGAATCGATGAACGGTGAGACCCGGGTGAGCGCTTATCCGAACCAAAGCTCTGGCGTGCTGAGCTCTGCGTGCTGGGCAGAGGGCCTGGCGGTGGTGCCGGAACACACCACGGTCGCTGCGGGCGACCTGCTGGATTATTACCCATTTACTGAGTTACTGAGCTGATATGACTGAACCGACCCTGACCGTCCGTTTTTTTGCTCGCCTCCGGGAGGAGTTGGGCACAGAGCAACTCACCCTGCCTGCGCAGGCGAATCAGACTGCTGGCGACTTGCTTGGTGTTCTTGCCAGCCGAGGCGGCCCTTGGGCACAACTGCAGGGCGGCCAGCCCGTGATGATTGCCATCAATCAGGCTATGGCAAAACCTGCAACGCCGGTGCAGGCGGGCGACGAAGTGGCTTTTTTCCCACCGGTAACCGGGGGTTAATGTGATCAGCATTCAGACTGAGGATTTTGATTCGGGCGCCGAGTATGAGGCCCTGCGTGCCAGTGGCGCAGGCACGGGTGCTATTGCGACGTTCACTGGCTTGGTGCGGGATAGCGGCGATATGCAAGGGGTGTCGGGGCTGTTTCTGGAGCATTACCCGGGAATGACTGAGCAGGTGATTGCGGGGCTTGTTGAGGAGGCGTCCAGACGCTGGGATGTGCGCAAGGCGCGGGTAATTCACCGGGTTGGCAAGCTGTTGCTGCAGGAGCAGATTGTGTTTGTGGGTGTTTGCAGTGCCCATCGGGGCGATGCGTTTGCGGCTTGCGAGTTCATTATGGATGCGTTGAAGGCATCTGCACCGTTCTGGAAGAAGGAGCTTTCAGATACTGGAGAGCATTGGGTGGAGCAGAAGGCTTCTGATGTTGCTCGGGGTAAGGTTTGGGGTAAATAGCCTATCCTTTGAGTTTTAGCTCACCAGGTCTTCTGGTCGGTTTTTGTTTTTGAATGCTTCTGCAGCATCCGGGCAATCCAGTGTTTTTACGCCCGCGGTTTCAGCGAACACCATCACCCTGCGATTGTCACCGCGTAGCTGCGCTTCCAAAAGGCCGACAAGGGAGACCGGGTATACGCCGTGCAAGGGGTGGGCTCTTCCATCGCATTCGGCGATAACGGGCAGATCGGGGTTTTGTTGCCAGGCGGTGAGGAGTCGCTGGAATACGTCTGGTTGTATTCCCGGGGTGTCACAGGGGCACACGAGTACCGCGTCAAACCCTCGTTTTCGAGCTTCGGTCATACCAGACAACAGGCCGGCCAGGGGCCCCTGGTTTTTGAAATCGGGCGAGTCTTGCAGTACGTCGCCGAGCAGGCGGTATTCTTCCAAAGAGCGGTTGGCGCTTATGAGCACCGGGGTAGCGACGGTGCTGAGGGCTTCGGCGACCCAGTGGGCCATGGGGCGTTCGCGCCAGTGCAGCAGGCCTTTGTCCTGGCCGTTCATGCGGGTTCCGGCGCCGCCGGCGAGCAAGAGAGCACAGACTTTTTTCTGGGTTGTGAGGTTTGGGCTTGCGTCGTTCATGGCGCGTCTCAAAACAAAGTCCGGTTAATCTCTGCCTCATACCAGACGCTAAAAAGCCGCCCATGAGCATGGCTCAGAGGCGGCTTTTCAGGCAATAAGGATGCAATCAGAGATTGCTGTCCAGAAATGCTGCGAGCTGTGATTTGGACAGCGCGCCGACTTTAGTGGCGTCGACGTTGCCGTTTTTGAACAACATCAGAGTCGGGATACCACGGATATTGAACTTGGGCGGTGTTTGCTCGTTTTCGTCGATATTGAGCTTGCAAACTTTCAGCTTGCCGTTGTATTCGTCGGCAACTTCTTCAAGCACAGGCGCAATCATTTTGCAGGGACCGCACCACTCCGCCCAGTAATCTACCAATACGGGAACGTCAGACTGAAGCACGTCCTGCTCGAAGGATGCATCGGTTACATTTACAATATTTCCGCTCATTTAATTTTCCTAGTTAATGCTTTGATGACTACTTTACGCGATTGATCCCGCGTATGTGAAGCAGTAGATCCACCAGCTTGAATCGGCGATACCCGAACCCCACACAATTCAACGGGCTGTTTGCGGCTGCCAATCCTGCCCGGTTACTGACAGGTCCGGGGATTTTCGCTTATAGTACGCGCACGTTCATCCCACAGGATTCTGACCATTGTGACGGACACCTCTTCAGCGGACTCTTCAACCGACTCTCCAGCCGACTCTTCAACCGTAAACGCTACCCCAACGCCGGATACGCTTGCGGCCATTGATATGGGCTCAAACAGTTTCCACATGGTGGTTGCCCGGCTGGTGCACGGCGAGATCCGCACCATGGAAAAAATGGGTGAAAAGGTGCAGCTTGGCGATGGCCTTGACGCCGACAACTGCCTGACCGAAGAGTCCCAGGAACGCGCACTTGACTGCCTGCGCCGGTTTGCCCAACGCCTCAACGGCACGCCGCCGGAGGGTGTTCAGATAGTGGGCACCAACGCGCTCAGGGTTGCCCGCAATGCCAGCACGTTCATTGCGCGGGCGGAGGAAGTTCTAGGGTATCCGGTTGAGGTGATTGCCGGGCGGGAAGAGGCCCGATTGATTTATCTTGGCGTGTCGCACACGTTATCAGACGATGCCGGGCGCCGCCTGGTGATAGACATAGGCGGCGGCAGTACGGAGTTGATTATCGGGCAACGTTTTGAGCCCCAGGAACTGGAAAGCCTGCACATGGGCTGTGTTTCGTTCCGCAACCGGTATTTTGCCGATGGCCGGATTACCGGCAAGCAAATGGATAACGCCATTATCCACGCCGAACAGGAACTGCTGAGTATCCGCAGGCGGTTTCGGTCGGTTGGCTGGCAAAGTTCGGTGGGTGCGTCTGGCTCAATCAAAGCGATCAGCGTCGTGCTGGCAACTCTCAAGATAACCGATGGCTCCATTACCTGGAGTGCCATGGAGGAGTTGCGCCGCCGGCTCGTGGATATGGGCAGCGTGGAGAAACTGGGGGAACTGGGCTTGCGCTCGGATCGTCAGAATATTTTCCCGGCCGGTTTTGCTATTCTTATGGGCGCTTTCCAATCCCTGAACATACAGGATATGACCTTCACTGACGGCGCACTCAGAGAAGGCTTGCTGTATGGCATTGCCGGGCGAATTCAGCACGAGGACGTGCGGGAACGCAGCATTTCGGCCCTTCAGGAGCGATATCACGTAGATCAGAGCCAGGGCGCCGCGGTTGAGGCCACGGCTATTGCGGCATGGACACACATTGCGGCCGCCTGGAATCTCGATACGGTTACCGATGAAGAGGTTCTGCGTTGGGCCTGTCAGTTGCACGAAATTGGCCTGACCATATCGCACAGCCAGTACCACAAGCACGGATTCTACCTGCTGCGCTACTCCGACATGGCCGGCTTTACACAGCAGGCACAGCTTGAGTTGGCCATTCTGGTAAGGGGCCATAGGCGCAAATTCACCGCGTCCATTTTTGATGGAATCGACCCGGGCGATCTGGAACGCTTGCGCCGCCTCTGTATATTGGTGCGCCTTGCCGTGCTGATGCAGCATTCCCGTAATCTGGAACCGCCGCCCGATTTCACCTTGCAACCAAGAGAGAACGGCCTGTTGCTTACCTTTCCCGAGGGATGGTTCGATGAGCGCCCGCTAACGTTCGCGGATCTGCGCAATGAACAGGATTATCTGGCCAAACAGAATTTTGTACTGGAACTGGCAGGCGGCTGACAGGTTCACTGGCCTGCCAGTTCCTCCTCCATCGCTTCCACTGTTTCGCTGATATCAAGCCATTGCGCTTCAGTCTCTTCAAGCCTGGATTTGGCGTCTGACTGCTTACCAAGCAACGCCTTTAGCCGGCTTTTCGATTCATCACTGTACAAGCCCGGGTCGACAAGTTCCGCCTCCAGGCCGTTGAGAATTTCATGCAGTGATTCCATCTGTTTTTCCAGCGCTGCCTGCTGCTTTCGAAAGGGACTCACCTTCTGCCTGAGTGCTGCTTCCGCGCGCTTGCGTGCTTTTCGATCTTCTGCGCTTTCCCCAACGCCGGCCTCTGATCCCGAAACCGCAACATCGGAATCTGAACGCGTGCCACCCTCCGATTGTCGTTTTGGCGCTTCGGTATCGTCCTTGCGACGATCCGCCAGCCAGCGTTCATAATCCTCAAGGTCACCCTGATATTCCGAAACGCCGCCGTCATTAACCAGCCAGAATTCATCAACGGTGTTCCGCAGCAGGTGTCTGTCGTGAGACACCACCACGACCGCGCCTTCAAAATTCTGCAGCGCCATAGTCAGAGCCTGGCGCATTTCCAGATCCAGGTGGTTGGTGGGTTCATCCAGCAGCAGCAGGTTGGGCTTTTGCCAGGCGATAACCGCCAACGCGACACGAGCTTTTTCACCACCCGAGAAAGAACGTATGGGACTTAACGCCTGATCGCCATGAAAATCAAAGCCCCCCAGAAAGTTACGAACACTTTGCTCGGAGGCCCTGGGCGCCAATCGTTGCAGGTGCAGGAAGGGGCTGGCATCGAGATCCAGCGACTCCAATTGGTGTTGGGCAAAATAGCCGATGGCCAGGTTATCCCCACAGGTCCGCTCACCGGACATCAACGTGCTTGTGGCGCCTTCCTCACCCTGCCCCAGCAACGCATCCATTAACGTGGATTTGCCGGCGCCGTTTGGACCCAGCAGACCAATACGACTACCCGGCAAAAGGCTCAGATTGATACCGTCGAGAATAACGGTTTCTCCATGCCCGGCACGCCCGTGACGAATAGACAGCAGCGGACTGGATACTTTGTCCGCCATCGGAAACTCGAAATTGAACGGTGAATCTACGTGGGCGGGGGCAATTTTCTCCATCCGCTCCAGCGATTTCACCCGGCTCTGCGCCTGGCGGGCTTTCGTGGCCTTCGCTTTGAATCGATCTATAAACCCCTGGATTTCCGCTATTCTCGCCTGCTGACGCTCGAATCCCGCCTGTTGTTGGGCGAGCCGCTCGCTGCGCTGAACTTCAAACGCAGAGTAGTTGCCGGTGTAAAGCTCCAGTTTGCGTTGATTAAAGTGAACCACGTGGGTGGCCACCCGATCCATGAAGTCCCGATCGTGAGAGATAAAAAGCAGCGTACCCGGGTAACGGCGCAACCAATTTTCCAGCCACAGGCAAGCGTCCAGATCCAGGTGGTTGGTGGGCTCGTCCAGCAGTAACAAATCCGAAGGCCGCATCAGCGC
>NZ_DRGY01000093.1 GCF_011049865.1 Marinobacter antarcticus
CCCCCAAGAGCTCAAAGAAGCTGAGGCACTACTGCAGGCGCAGGCGCCGGCCGTAAAAACGTACAACTATGTTTCCCGGGGTGACGGTTCCGCCCTGGTGAACGGCCAGGTTGTCATGAGCATGATATACAACGGTGGTGCTCTGAAGGTTCAGAAGCATCACGATGAGATTGCATTTGTGCTCCCGGAGGAGGGAAGTAATATCTGGGTCGACTATGTCAGTGTTCTCAGTGCTTCTGCCAATAAAGTGGCCGCTAAACAATTCATCAATTTTATCAACGAACCGGAGATTGCCGCACGGTTGGCGCAGTTCGTCCATTTTGCCACGCCGAATCTGGCCGCTGACGCGCTGCTGCCGGCTGATTTCAAAAGCGATCCGGTTATCTATCCGAGTGTGGAGGCGCTGGAGAAGTCGGAAACCTATCATCGCCTACCCGCCCGGACGCAAAAAAGCCGAGCAGCGATCTTTTCGCGTCTCGTTAACTGAATCTGGTATTTGCGTATGCGTCTTCACGCGAAAGTCCTCTTGGTTGTTGTGCCCCTGGCAGTGATCCCGCTGTTGATTTTGGGATGGCTTGCTTATGACCAGCTGCGCTCCACGGCGATAGAGCGCAGTTCAAGTCAGATGACGACGATAATGGATCAAATGGCCCGCAATTTTCAGATGCACCAGGACGTTGCTAAAGCTAACGCCCGGCTGTTTGCTGATGCCTCGCTGATGCGGGCCTATGCGCTGACGGAAGACGAAGAAGAGCGGTATGTACTGATGCTGCCCTCTCTGTTGAAGCTATTCTCCAGTTACCTGCGCGCCTACCCCGATTACAGTGAGATCCGCTTTCTGCTGCCGGATGGCTACGAGGATGCTCGCACGACCTTGAAACCGATTCCCAATATGACCGAAGAAGAGGGGGGTACAACGTTCTTTCGGGAGCTGGGCCGATTCAAAGGCGAGACATTTGTTCAGGTGACCACTCCCCCTGACAGCCAAAGGGTATCGCTGCAGGTTGCGCGCCCCCTTCGGTTGATTGATCTGTCTACCCAGGACCCGCTTAATGGCACGCCAACGCTGCGAGGTTATCTTGTGGTCACCATTGGGCTGGATTTTCTGGCGGAGCAGATGGACGCCAACCGGATTGGCGAAAACGGTCGTACGCTTGTCGTTAATACAGACGGTAAGATTCTTTTTCATCCTGACGCCTCCCGATTGGGTCAGGGCATACCGGCGCCTCTGTTAAAAAAGGTGCTGGAGATGGCGAAAAACGAACAGCGTGTGCCCGTATCCTATAAACAGGCGAATAGCCTGTTAGCGACACGACGCCTGCATAAGGATCTGCTGTTGATCGGCATACTGCCGGAGGAGGAGTGGCTTAAAGAAAGTCAGCGGTTGGGGAATAGTGTTGCCTGGATCGTGCTCGGCACTGTCGTGCTGCTGATCATAACGTTGTTGATTGCTATGAATTTTCTCATGGTTCGTCCGCTGAAGCAGTTGATGGAGGCGGTCCGCGAGATCGGCCATGGCAATCTGGCGCCCGAGATCGCGTTATCGACCCGCGACGAACTGGGCCAGTTGGCACTGAATTTTCAGGATATGGCGGGCAATCTGGAAACGTCACGGATCAAAGTCGAGCGTTTGGCCTATCACGACAGTCTTACCGGCTTGCCCAATCGGTTCCGGGCCCATGAGACGCTTCGCGGCATGATCTCTCTTGCCCGTCGCGAGAACGGCAAGATGGCCGTGTTGTTCCTCGATCTTGATAACTTCAAGCGAGTGAACGACACCCTGGGGCATCAGGTGGGCGACCAACTCCTCAAGGAAATGGCCAATCGCCTCAAAGTCGTTCTTCGGGCGGAAGATGTTATCCACCAGGAGGCCCCTCGAAACACGTCGGATTTGCTCGCTCGTTTGGGCGGTGACGAGTTCGTTGTGCTGCTGCCCCGGATAAACAGCTCCCACGATGCGGCGAAGGTTGCCTCGCGCATTCTCGAAATCATGAAGGTGCCGTTTTATTTTGACGACAAGGAGATATACAGCGGCAGCAGCATTGGCATCTCGCTGTTTCCCGAAGACGGTGGTGATGTGGATGAGCTGATAAAGCTTGCCGATGCGGCTATGTACCAGGCCAAAGAGCAGGGGCGTGATAATTTTCAGTTTTATTCTGCGTCTTATAACCTTGCGGCGCTTGAGCATATCTCGCTGGAAGGCAGGCTGAGGCGCGCGTTAAAAAACGACGAGCTGGAGCTTTATTACCAGCCGCTGGTACAAGCCCGAACCGGCGAGATCGTTGGCCTGGAGGCGCTGCTGCGCTGGAATGATCCGCTTGAGGGAATTATTCTTCCGGACCGGTTTATTCCCATCGCCGAGGACAGTGGCTTGATTCTACCGGTGGGTGAATGGGTTTTGCGTGAGGCAGGGCGCCAATTGAGCGCCTGGCGGGCGGCGGGGCTTACCCGTACCTGTGTTTCGGTTAATGTTTCCGCTATACAGCTACAACGCCAGGATCTTGTCACGATTGTTGGGGAAGTCTTGAAGGATAACGGGCTGTTCCCCTGGCAATTGGAGCTCGAAATTACCGAAACAGCGCTGATGAAGATCCGACCGGAGGTGATCGGCAATCTGGACACGTTGCGTAAAAAAGGCGTGACAATTTCACTGGATGATTTTGGTACGGGCTACTCATCCTTGAGTCTTTTGCAGGAGTTGCCCATAGGCAAGCTCAAAATCGATAAAAGCTTTGTGCGGGATATGCTTGTCGACCCCAAGGATGCAGCCATCGTGTCGGCGGTTCTGTTCATCGCTAAAAGTCTGGGGTTGAAATCAACCGCTGAAGGCGTCGAAACGCCAGAGCAAGCTGCCCACCTGGCACAGGAAGGATGTGATCAGCTTCAGGGTTACTTGCTGTGCAGGCCGCTGCCGGTGGCTGAGATAACGGAGTTTCTCAAGAGTGGGGACATTATTGCCCCGTCAGGTCAACGCTGAAGGGGCGTTGATATTTGTTTGGGCGCTGGTCCGGGTCTGCGGCTTGAATACAATCCAAAGCCATGGTCCAGTCGCTAATCCAGAATCAACTCCACCTCGCCTATCTCTTCGAACACCAATCGAGCATTATCGCCGCGCTGCATTTCCAGTACGCCATTGAAGGTGCCGGTGGTGATTACTTCACCCGCCTGAAACCCAACACCACTGGCGGCAAAACGGGTGTTGATCATCTGCATCAACAGCAGCGCGGGATCGCCGCCAGGGTGGCCACCCTGGCCCGACAAGGCGACGTTACCGTTTAGCGTCAAGCGATAGGCGGCGTCTTTCATTTGCCGCAAATTTCCGCCATCGACACCGCTGCCCAACACGAAGCTGCCATGACTCAACCCATCGGCGAGCTGCCACAATGGCGGCACCTCGGGCCAGCTTTTAAACCGGCTATCGACCACCTCGATCGCCGCGTGCAGACTGGCGACTTGAGCGGCTATCTCGCCCAATGTGTAGGGCGTGTCCCGTGCTGGTAAGTCGCCTCCCAACACCACGGCCAGTTCCGGCTCGAGCAACACTCTATGGTAGTCATTCCGCGCTAGCCGCGCCGGTGACTGGCGGCTCTTTTCACTGAACAACCGCGAGAAACGTGGCACCTCGCCCCTGATAATGCCGCCGAGTTTCCAGCCAGAGGGCGTACCCAAATGCGCCGATACCCGCTCCTGAATGGCATAGGCGTCCTCTACTTCGGTCAGTGAAATATCCTCGGGCAGCGGAATCTGCGTGTGCCGTTCGTAGGCGTCGACCAAGCGCTGAGCGCCAGCGGTTACGATCTCGTCATGGGTCATAATCAGAAGCCCTTGGCGTTGCCGCGTGGACGCGCCGGCTGGGGTTTGTCACACTTTAGAAATTCACCGTAACCGGCCTCGCTCTCGGGCTTGCCGGCGCGGGATACGACTCGACCGCGGCACAGCGTAAGCATGGGGCGGCCGGTCAGCTCAAGCCCCTCGTAAGGGGTGTAGTCCACGGCATGATGCAACTCGGCGTTGCGTATGGTGCTTTTTGCCGTCGGGTCCCACAGCGTCAGGTCGGCGTCACTGCCGATGGCAATGGTGCCTTTGCGTGGATATAGCCCGTAGATTTTGGCGGGGTTGGTCGCAGTCAGCGCGACGAAACGGGTAACGTCGATACGCTCCTTGACCACTCCTTCAGAAAACAGAATTGGCAGACGCGTCTCAAGCCCGGGAATGCCGTTGGGGATGTGTTCAAAATGGGCGTGTTCGCCGTGCAGCTTCTTGCCCTTGGCATCCTCGAAGCGAAACGGTGCATGGTCCGAGGAGAACACCTGGAAAACACCGGATTCGAGCCCTTGCCAAACCGCCTCCTGGGCTGCCGGATCCCGGGGCGGGGGGCTGCATACATACTTGGCACCTTCGAACCCGTCACGATCCAGATCCTTGGCCGTGAGCATCAGATACTGCGGGCAGGTCTCACCATAGATGCGTAACCCACGGTTCTGTGCCCAACGAATCTGCTCGATGGTTTCAGTGCCGGAAACATGCACGATCAGAACCGGCACGTCGACCAGCTCGGCCAGCGAAATCGCGCGATGGGACGCCTCACGCTCGCCAATGCTCGAATGTGCCACGCCATGATAATAAGGCCCAGTGTTGCCGCTCTCAGTGAGAAGCTCGGTCAAGTAGGCGATGCAGTCAGCGTTTTCCGCATGCACCATGACCATAGCGCCCTCGCGTCGCGCCAGCGCCAGAACATTGAGAATCTCCCGATCGTTGAGTTTGAGGTCATCGTAGGTCATGTAGATCTTGAAAGAGGTATAGCCCTCGCTGATCAGCGCTGGGAGCTCCTCCTTCAATACCGTTTCGGTAGGATCGCAAACGATCATGTGAAAAGCGTAGTCGATGAAAGCCTGGCCATCGCTGCGGCGATGATAATCTTCTACCGCGGCACGCAGGCTTTGGCCCTTTTGCTGGGCAGCAAAGGGCATCACGGTGGTGGTGCCACCGCAAGCCGCGGAACGGGTACCGCTGTAAAAGCCGTCGGCCATTACCGCGCCGTCGCCGAGCGGTTGATCCAGATGGCAATGCGCGTCGATGCCGCCGGGCAATACCCATAATCCTTCAGCATCGATGACCTCAGCCGCCGCGCCCAGCTCATGGCCGAGTGCCACGATGCGCCCCGCCGTGATGGCGATATCGGCGTAGTAACAGTCTACCGCGGTAACGATCTGGCCGTTTTTAATCAATGTATCGAAGTTCATGACGTTGCTACCTTTATATCCGTTGTGGATGCTGGCCTGGGGCACACCCTGTCTCTCTTTCAGCGCTTCGACTGCCGACTTTCCAAATAGGCAAGCCAACCGCCACTTGCCGTGATATCCACTATCGCCGGCAGCCTGACTGCAGGCTCTCTCAGGCACATGCTGAGAGAGCCGGATCCGTCTTCCAGCTCTATGACTGTGAGTTCCAGCTCCGCGGGCTCATTCGGCAACAGGCTTTCGCGTAGTTGGGCGTAGGAGACCTCATAAAGCTCACCCGGTATCTTCTGCCCGCCATTCAACACCGACAAAAGCCCGGGAAATTCGTCACGAACGGAATAAAAGCGATATTTACCCGCAGTCCTGACCCTGCCCAGAAACGCAGCGCCTTCCAGAGCGAAGTTTATGGAACCGCCAGCCAGCGCCTGACCATTCACGAACATGCGTACTTTGAAATCGTCTTCTTTCATCACGGCATTTATCCATTCGATCCTATTTTCTTGACGACCAGAAAGAGCACCAGGGTAAAGGGAAAGCCCACCAGCCATGAATAGTCGAGAAACACGAAGGACGCCACCGCGCCGGCTACCAGAGACAGCATGCCTGGTAGACTGAATCCACGTGAATAGCGATAGGTTTTGTTATCGTAGAGCTTTTCCACATCGAGCTGAGTTCTGCGGATGATGAAATAGTCCGCCAGCATGATGGCGGTGGCCGGCCCTAAAAAACTCGCATAGAAGTTCTGGAACTTGAAGAAGTAATCACTGGAGAGCAAATACCAGGGGGCCGTCACTACCGAGAGCGCGGCGACCAGAATGATTCCGGCCTTCCAGGAAATCTTGAAGATATCCTGGAAGGCAAGTGCCGGCGGCAGAATATTGAGGGTGAGGTTCGAAGTAATCTGCGCCAGAATGATGAACACCAGCAGTACGATGCCAAACACTGGATTAGGTGCCAGTTCGACGAGACCGGCGATCGGATCGGTGCTACCAGTTGCCAGACCGATCAGCATTCCGGACAGAATCATGAACAGCCATGGCGGGATGACGCCGAAGAAGTTGGCAATTGCGCTGACGCGCAAAATAGAACGCCCCCGCGGATTGACCTGGCGGGTCAAGTCAGAGCTGTTGAGAATGACGGTCGTCCAGTTGGCGAAGGCCGCCATCATGCCGGCGATCCACAACAGCCCCCAGGACCCGGGTACTTCTGAGGCGGTTGAAAAATCGATGTTGCCTTCTGCAAATACTATATAGAAGAAATACAACAGCATGGCGAAAATGATCAGCGACATCGCGCCATTGAATCGGGTGATCGTACCCACGCCGCGATAGGCCAGCAAACTCTGCAGAATCAATAGAAAGAAGAAATAAACCCAGACATTGCCGAGCTCAAATAGGCTAGTCGTGACCTGCTGTAAGGCCAGGGCACCAATCCAGGTACCGATACCGTTCCAGGCGATGGCCGGTATGCATCTCAAGATGGCGACGACCTTGGTACCTTGAGTGCCGAATGCCGTTCGCCCCTGAACGATGAACGGAATGCCGTATCGCATGCCGGCATGCCCCTGTAGCGTCATCAACAGGGCGACCAATATACTGGCAACCACCCCCGCCACAATGACCTGAACGAAATTCAGAGCGCCTACCGGATGCAGCAAGTACAGCCCAATCACCATGATCTGAACGATGATGCCCGACGACCAGAAGACCAGGGCATAACTGCCCTGAGTCATCGGCCGTTGTGCCTCCGCCACCGGCTGGAGACTATCCCGCGATGCCGAGGCGTTGTTTGTGTTGTCCATGCTGCGTTCCTCTTTTTGTTATAGTTGTAGTTGGCCGCGCTCTGGTGCGATCGTCCAGGAACCCTCTAGCGTCCTAGCCCATGGCATCAGGCAGCCACATCACCAGCCCCGGCCAGATGATTATCAGCAGCACGAATAGCAGCATGATGGCGAGGAACGGCAGGCTGCCGAGCATCACGTCGGTGATCGAGCCCTTGCCGCGTACTCCCTGCACCACGTAGAGATTCATGCCGATCGGTGGGGTGATCAGCGAGATCTCCATCATAATGACCAGGAAGATACCGAACCACACCGGGTCGTAGCCGAACTTTACTACCATCGGCACGATGATGGGCACGGTGGCGATCATCATCGACAGCGTCTCGAGAAAGCAGCCCAGCACCAGGTAAAATACTACCAGCGCGAGAATTAGCCCAAGTGGCGTGAGGCCCAGGCCGGCGACCCAGTTGGTCAAAGTGAAGGGAATGCCCAGGATGCCGACGATGTAGTTCATGAAAAAGGCGGCAACGATGATGAGCAGGATCATCGCCGTGGTACGCGCCATCGACAGGAAGCTCTCGTGCAGCATGCGGATCGTCAATTTGCGATAGATTGCCGCCAGCACCAGTGCCGCGACCACGCCGAGCGCCGCCGCCTCAGTGGGTGTGGCCCAGCCGCTGTAGATGCTGCCGATGACGATCGCGAAGACGAACGCTGGCGGCAGCAGATCGGCCAGTGAACGTAGCCGCTGGCGAAACGGCACGCGCGGCTCCGGGTCGCCG
>NZ_DRGY01000094.1 GCF_011049865.1 Marinobacter antarcticus
ATTCACTGTAGTTGGTCAAAGCCAGTGACGTGAGAAAACCGCTGCGGGCGCGCAAACGGAACAACAGCATGAGAAAGAAGAACAGAATGCCCTTGAGGGGCAACACCAGCGCCGCCACAACGGCAAAGATTATGGCATGGGTATCTGGAAGCCCGCCTATGCCAATCTGCAGGAAAAAGCCGACCAGAAAGATTTCTTTCACGCTCCACAAAGATTTGGCCAACTCTTGGCTGCGGGGGTGATTCGCCAGAATGGCGCCGAAAATCAGAGCGCCCAGCTCCGAGCTAAGCCCTACGGTTTCAAAGCCCAAACCACCCAGAACCAGCGCCAGCAACAACCCCAGCAGCACCAGTAACTCGTCATGGCCGCTGGCGTCCAGTAGTTTGAAAAGCAACGGTCGCAGCAGTGGCAGGCCAAATACAATCAGTGCCCACTGCGACGGCGTTTGGCCGGCGGCCAGGCTCATCACAAGCAGCGCGATCAGATCTTGCATGATCAGAATGCCAATAGACACTCGCCCATGAAAGGCCCTGAGCTCGCGTTTATTCTCCAGTACTTTGGCGGCCAATACAGTCGATGAGAACGACAGTGCAACGGCCAGCATGAAGGCCGCATACCAGGTTATGTCCAATATAAGATAAAGACCGGGCGTAAACACCAAGCAGGTGATGGCGAAATGCAGCAGGCTGCCACCGATCACCTCCGGGCTGATAACCGATTTCAGTTTGAGCTTCAAACCCACCGTAAACAGCATCAGCAGCACGCCCAAATGAGCGATATGAGCCAAAACCGCGGTGGGCTCCGCAGAAATTCCGAGGGAGGGGCTGGCCGCAAGCCCGCTGAGCACGAATCCCGCCGCCAGATAGCCAACCAGCGGGGGAGGCCCGACGGCCTTGGTCAACAGGCCAAGACCAAAGGCAAAAGAAATCCAGATAGCTTCAGGCATGAGAGATTCTTTCAGAAGAAACGGAGAGTCTTTGGTACAAGGCTACCCTGTTTTCCCGAGCCGTTGAAGCCGATAACGACAAAGCGACGAGCCCGCGCCGCTTATCCGGCTTTTGAAAGATAGGGTTTGGCAAAGTCCAGAAACAGGCGGGCCGATTCTTCCGGGGCCTCAATCATTGGCGCATGGCCAATACCGTCGAGCACCTTCAGTTTTGCGCCGGGGATAATGCTCTGAAAGACCTCACCGTTGCGATAATTCAGTACGCGATCTTCTTTGCCCCAGACCACCAGCACGGGGTCCTTGATGCGTTTTATGGTGTTGCGGAATTCTGACCCGTAACCTGCCTCTCTGATGGCGGCAAAGATCACTTCATTCACCTGCTGGTTGGCCAGAGCCTGCTCTTCCATAACGCCCAGAATCGGCCAGGGGATGAACGGCTTTTTCTCAAGCGCAAAGTCCATCAGGCGTTCAAAGTCACCGGGTTTTGAGGGTATGAGGGGATTGTTTCCAGCGAGTATCATATCGACCATCTCGTTTTCGTATTTGAGAATGCCCGCCGGGTCGAACAGCACCGCGGTTTTTATCCGGTCCGGGTAAGTGGCGGCGTAGAGGGCTGTAATGCCGCCACCCATGGAATTGCCCATCATATGCATTTCGTTGATGCCAAGCGCCTCGAGAATAAGGGCCAAGTGGCGAACCTGCTCTTCCAGCCCGTAACCAATGTCCAGCGGCTTGCTGCTGTCGCCGTGGCCGGGGAGGTCTATAGCATAAACGTTGAAACCATTGGTGAGTTCTCGAGCGATACGGGTCCAGTTATCCTTATTGGCACCAAAGCCATGAATCAGCACGATGTTATCGCCGTTGTTCATCTCGGAGTTGCGCAGGTACGCAATCTCAAGTTTGCCAACGGTAATCGTGTCAGCCTCAAGCCCGGCTGCGGAGCGCTCCAGGCCAATCGCCGTTTCGTAAAAGTCATGGCGGGAGCATGCGCTGATCGATAGAAGAGCCAACAGTAAAAACATGACGGTAAAAGACGATTTTTGCATCATTTGAGCTGTTCCTGGCTGATTGACTCATTTGACGCCGGGCAAGCGAGTTCGCACGACCCCATAAAAAAGCCCGGTCAATGGCCGGGCGCAAGTGTTGGGTGTCGGGCTATGTCTGCTCGCGCGAAATGGCACGATACGCTATGTCGTTGCGATAAAACACGCCGTCCCAGCGTATCTGTTCAGCGAGTTTGTAAGCCCGCTGCTGGGCGTCCGTCACCGTGTTGCCAAGCGCCGTGGCGCAGAGCACTCGACCGCCGCTGGTGACCACCTGGTCGCCCTGAAGAACGGTGCCGGCGTGGAACGCTTTCTCGCCCTCTATTTCCGTTTCCGGCAAGCCGGAAACAACATCGCCTTTTCGGTATCTACCGGGATATCCGCCGGCGGCCAACACAATCCCTACGGCGGCGCGGTCATCCCAGACCGAGCGACACTGGTCCAGATTGCCGTCAATGGCAGCCTGGCAGAGCTCAACAATATCCGACTTCATGCGCAGCAGGATAGGCTGGGTTTCGGGATCACCAAAGCGGCAGTTGAATTCGATGACCTTGGGCGCTCCGACGGTGTCGATCATCAGTCCGGCGTACAGAAAACCCTTGTACGGATGGCCTTCGGCTGCCATGCCGCGCACGGTTGGGTAAATCACCTCATCCATGATGCGTTGATGCACCTCAGCGGTTACCACGGGGGCGGGTGAGTAGGCGCCCATACCGCCGGTGTTCGGGCCTGTGTCACCGTCGCCCACACGCTTGTGATCCTGGGACGTGGCCATGGGCAGCACGTGCTCACCGTCCACCATCACAATAAAGCTGGCTTCTTCACCGTCCAGAAATTCTTCGACAACCACACGGCTTCCTGCGTCGCCAAAGGCGTTGCCGGCCAGCATGTCGCGAATGGCGTTTTCAGCTTCCTCAAGGGTCATTGCAACGATAACGCCTTTGCCGGCGGCAAGACCGTCAGCTTTGACAACAATGGGCGCGCCCTGTTGGCGAACATAGGCCAGAGCTTCGTCTACGTCTGTAAAGTTACCGTAGCCGGCCGTAGGAATTTTCTGGCGGGCAAGAAAATCTTTGGTAAACGCTTTGGAGCCTTCCAGTTGCGCGGCCCCAGCGCTGGGGCCAAACACACGCAAGCCACGCTCCTCAAAGAGATCGACAATACCGGCGACCAAAGGTGCTTCTGGGCCAACGATGGTGAGGCCGACCTTATTGTCAGCCGCAAATGTGGCCAGGCTTTCAAGATCCAGAGCGTCAATTCTGACGTTTTTTACACCCGGTTCGCGCGCGGTTCCGGCGTTGCCGGGCGCTACGAAAACCGTATCTGCGTCTGGAGATTGAGCCGCTTTCCAGGCCAACGCGTGTTCACGCCCGCCACTGCCGATTACCAGAATGTTCATATTGCGTTGCCCTATACGTTTACAAGCGGTTGTATCAGTGCCGGAAATGGCGCATGCCGGTAAATACCATGGCGATGCCGTGTTCGTTGGCGGCGTCGATCACTTCCTGATCGCGCATGGAGCCGCCAGGTTGTATGACGGCGGTAATACCGGCCTCGGCGGCGGCATCAATGCCGTCCCGGAACGGGAAGAAGGCATCGGAGGCCATGACCGAACCTTTTACTTCCAGATTCTCATCGGCCGCCTTGATGCCGGCAATCCGTGCGCTGTAAACGCGGCTCATCTGGCCCGCGCCGACACCAATAGTGCGGCCTGAGCGGGCGTAAACGATGGCGTTGGATTTCACGTATTTTGCCACTTCCCAGGCAAACAGCAGGTCGTTCAGTTCCTGCTCTGTTGGCTGGCGGGTGGTTACCACTTTTACGTCGGTCATGGCCACCATGCCCAGGTCGCGGTCCTGAACCAGAAGGCCACCGGTTACTCGCTTGTAGTCCATGGTTTGGGCGCGTTCACCGCCGAGTTCACCGCAGGCCATCAGGCGTACGTTCTTTTTGGCCGCCACCAACGTCACCGCCTCCGGTGTAACGGAGGGCGCAATAATGACCTCAACAAACTGGCGTTCAATAATCGCCGCGGCCGTTTGTGCGTCCAGTTCCCGATTGAACGCGATAATACCGCCGAAAGACGAGGTGGGGTCGGTGGCAAAGGCCAGCTCGTAAGCCTGGAGAATATCGGAGCCGATCGCCACACCGCAGGGGTTGGCGTGTTTGACGATAACGCACGCCGGGTCTGCGAAGGGTTTCACGCACTCCAGGGCTGCATCGGTATCAGCCACGTTGTTATAGGAAAGCGCTTTGCCCTGAAGCTGCGTTGCGGTGGCAATACAGGCTTCTTTCGGGTTGCGTTCGGCGTAGAAGGCCGCGCGCTGGTGCGGGTTTTCGCCGTAGCGCATATCCTGAACTTTTACGTACTGACTGTTAAACGTTCGGGGAAAATCGGCGTTGTTGTTATCGGCCGTGCGCCCACCCAGATAGTTGGCAATGGCGCCGTCATAGCCTGCAGTGTGCTCGAAGGCTTTTACCGCCAGATCGAAGCGCGTGTTGTGGCTCAGTTCGCCATCGTTATCATCCAGTTCTTTCAGAACCCGGCTGTAATCCGACGCGTTGACCAAAACGGCAACGTCGTTGTGGTTTTTGGCCGCAGCACGAACCATGGTGGGGCCGCCGATATCGATATTTTCAATCGCGCTAGCAAGGTCGCAGTCGGGGTTGGCAACTGTGGACTCGAACGGGTACAGGTTCACCACAACCATATCTATCGGGTTGATCCCGTGCTCACCCATAACGGCATCATCCGTGCCCCGGCGGCCGAGAATGCCGCCGTGGATTTTTGGATGCAGGGTTTTCACCCGGCCATCCATCATCTCCGGAAACCCGGTGTAGTCAGACACTTCGGTTACGGGAACGTTGTTGTCTTTCAGGAGACGAAAGGTGCCCCCGGTAGAAAGCAATTCGATACCGCGGCTGGTAAGGGCGCGCCCGAACTCGACGATGCCGGATTTATCACTGACGCTGATCAGCGCGCGACGAACGGAGGTACTTGCCTGGTTTGCCATGGGGTCACATTCTTCACTTGGGGTGAACGAACGAGGGCCTCGCGAAGGGTGTCCGGGAGGCCCTCATCAAGTCAGGGTATTTGGATTATAGCAGGCCGTACTGCTTGAGTTTTTTGCGCAGTGTCCCGCGATTCAGTCCAAGCATGGTGGATGCTTTGGTCTGGTTGTTGCGTGTGTATTTCATTACTTGTTCCAACAGCGGCGCTTCCACCTCACAAAGTACTCGTTGGTAAACCTCGGTCACCGGCGCGCCATCAAGTTGGGTCAAGTAGTTTGTCAGGGCCACTTCAACGTTGTCGCGCAGGGTAACGGTGTTGCCGCTGCTGTTCACCGTTTGCAGTTGGTGAATATCATCGTTGGCCGGGGTGTTCAAGTTGCTATTTGCCAAAGTCTCAGCGGTCATGCTGCGAATTCCTCTCCGTTTCGTAAGCCTGAAAAATACTGTCGGATGCTGTCTTTTTGCTCTCCCGCTTCGTTGAACGTGTTGAAGCGGTTCCGGAACTGTTTGCCTGGGTCGTGGGATTGCAGGTACCAACCCACGTGTTTTCTGGCAATGCGCACGCCCATGACCTCTCCGTAAAAGCTGTGCAGGGCGTCCAGATGTTCGCTGAGAATGTGTTCCACTTCGCCCAGTGGCGGCGCCGGCAGGTGCAGGCCGGTTTTAAGGAAATACAGTATCTCCCGAAAAATCCACGGGCTACCCTGGGCGGCGCGGCCAATAAGCAGGCCGTCGGCGCCGGTATATTCAAGAACCCGGCGGGCTTTCTCGGGGGATGTGATATCACCGTTGGCGAACACTGGAATGTTCACGCTCGATTTCACTTCGGCAATGGTGTCGTACTCTGCATCGCCTGAGTACTTGTCGGCTCGGGTACGGCCATGAATCGCCAGCGCCTGAATGCCGCTGTCTTCGGCCATACGCGCAATGGCCAACGCGTTGCGATTGTCCTGATCCCAGCCGGTACGCATTTTCAGGGTAACGGGGATATCAACGGCGTTGACGACCGCTTCCAGTATGTCCCGGACCAGGCTTTCATCTTTCATCAACGCTGAGCCGGCTGCCTTGTTGCATACTTTTTTAGCCGGACAGCCCATATTGATATCGATGATCTGGGCGCCGGACTCCGCGTTTAGCCGGGCTGCATTAGCCAGCATGTCAGGATCGCCACCCGCAATCTGAACGGCTCTGGGCTCAGGCTCCCCGGTATGATCCATACGGGTTCTGGATTTACGTGTATGCCAGAGCTTGCTGTCTGCTATTACCATTTCCGATACTGCCAGGCCCGCGCCCAGCCTCCGGCACAATAGCCGGAAGGGGCGGTCTGTTACACCCGCCATGGGGGCAACAATTAGCGGATTGGGCAAGGTATAAGGCCCGATTTTTGCCGTTGGCAACATGGTCTGAATCCGAATTACAGCAGATGAAGCGTCAGTCGAAGCGGCGCGGCTGTTTAATAAATGACCGATGCCCATTTCGAGGGGCGATAATGATACCGCCGAGGGCACTGTGATTGAAGGGCAGAGAGGCGAAAAAACTGATTATTTTTCGCTCTTTCTGGTTGACTTTTGTTCTGCGAGATGGGGTCCGCCGTGCTTGCCGAGGTCTCATCGGCAAGCAGCCTTAGGGCATATAGGGTCGAAAGCTGAGGTTGTAATTAACGGCGTCACGTCCAGGGTCGCGAATAGTGATTGCAATGCGAACCGGCGTTTCAACGGGCATGATGCTGAGTTGTTCGGCCTCGCCGGCAATGTATTCCGACGGAGTGAAAACGCTCTGGGCAACCACGTCGCCATTCAGATTGGAGAAGGTCAGGGCAATGGCCGGGAACGGCTGCTGAAAGTCCGCGCGGTTGATAATGACGGCATCGACGACCAGTTGGCTGCGATTTTCCGGATTGGTGCGCACAACCAGTTTGCGGCTCTGGATTGCACTGACATTGATCAACGGCTTCAGTTCACAGCCGGCCAGTTCGCAGCCCTTTTCATAAAACGGCCGAAGCTCCGGTATGGCGGACAGTCGGTCAAACTGGAACCAGACGACCTGAGCTATCAGAACGCCAAACAGCCCAAGCACAATCAGCGACCAGACCGAGGTGCGCAGCCAGCTTTTGCGGCCGCCACTAACAGAAACGGGTTCCCGCCTGAGATCGCCAAACGGTGTATCCGCAGCGAAGGGCTCATCCTGTTGCGAGCTCGCGGTTTCCGATGCCACTCCGTGTTCGTTGGCAAAAGATTCAAATGCCGGGTCGGGTTGTTCATCGACATAAAAATCAGTGTGAGGTTCTGGTTCTGGTTCTGGTTCTGGTTCTTGCTTTGGTTCGTGTTCCGGCTTTGGTTCAGGCGGCACTTTTTTGGAGGCCTGGTCCTCTTGGAGAATGGCTTCTGCCCAGCTTTCATCAACGTCTTCGATGGGATCTTTGTCGTCCAGACGGTCTCGCTCGGCGGCATCCCTGTCGTCGAAACTGCGAAAACTGTCGCTGAGTTCATCGTCGGAAAACGTCAGTCGGGTGCCGGTATAACGGCCCTCTTCGGCATCTTCTTCAGGGTTGTCGGCAAAAATGAAGTTGTCTTCTGTGGTGTCGCCAGTAAAACCCGTCTCAGCGCGTGGTTTGGGTGTATTGCCTGCAACGCCGGTTATCTGATGCTCGACCGCATTGAAGATATCCATGCAGTGGCCGCAGCGCACCTTGCCCCTGGCAATGCCAAGCTGCTCATCAGTCACCCGGAACCGGGTACTGCATTTCGGGCACTGGGTCTGCAGACTACTCTGGGTCATGCTTTGTTCCTGAACGCGACTGGACTAAGAGTCTGGGAGTTTAGTCGTTAAGACAGCCTTAGTCATCTGTCGTTGCGCCGTCCTGTGAGGCGTATCCATTCTTCACGCTGTTCGGGCTCATCCATAATAAACCAGGGATCGTAGGCAGCCATGACCTCACGGGCCTGATAGGAGAGAATACCCGAGAGCACAATATCCCCGCCTGGCTTTGTCAGTTCTGCCAAATGCGGCGCCAGCCCAATAAGAGGCTGCGCAAGAATGTTGGCAAGCATCACATCGACTTTAGTGCCGGGTTCGTTTTCAGGCAAATAGAGGTCAAGTCTGGTTTTATCCACGCTGTTGCGCCGGGCGTTCTCGCGGCTGGCCTCTAGTGCCTGCGGATCGGTGTCTACACCCGTCACGTGGGTTGCACCCAAAAGCAGTGCCGCCAGGCCCAGTATGCCGGAGCCACAGCCATAGTCGGTAACCTGCTTGCCGTTCATATCCTGCCCATCCAGCCACTCCAGGCACAAGGCGGTGGTTGCGTGTGTGCCTGTGCCAAACGCGAGCCCCGGGTCGAGCATCAGATTGGCAGCGTCAGGGTCGGGCGCATCGTGCCAGCTTGGCACTATCCACAGGCGTTCGCCAAACTGCAGCGGATGAAAGTCTTCCATCCAGGCCCGCGCCCAGTCCTTGTCTTCAACCAGGGTAACGTCGATCTCTGCAAGGGATTGCTGGGTTTGCTGGTGCCAGGCGTTGCGTACATCGATACACAACTGATCAATATCCCGGTCTGACTGAAAGAGCCCGGTAACCGTGGTCTGGCTCCACAGTGGCGTGGTGCCAGGATCGGGTTCGTAGAGTGGCTGGTCGGCGGCATCTTCCATGGAGACAGCGTCTGCGCCCATCTCCATAAGCAGATCCTCAAGCTGATCCGCAGTATCGGGATCAGCCGGAATCTGTAGTTGTATCCAAGGCATAGGTCTTCCTGCAGTAAGATGCAGGGAGTCAGTCCCGCATCAGTTTCTCAAGATAGTGGATAGTGAAGTCTACCGTTTTAAAGCCGCCATCGCGCACCAGTTTTCGGTGCAGAGGCTGATTGGTTTTAATGCCGTCCACCAAAAGCTCATCCAGAGCATTTTTCATACGCCTTCTGGCGATCTGGCGATCATCGCCCCAGGTGATCAGCTTGGCAATCAGTGAGTCATAAAACGGGGGTACCGTATAGCCACTGTACAGGTGAGAATCTACGCGCACACCGTTACCGCCGGGAGCGTGAAAATGCGTCACTTTGCCGGGACTAGGCACAAAAGTATCCGGGTCTTCCGCGTTGATGCGGCATTCGATAGCGTGGCCCGTAATACGAATATCTTCTTGCTTGTATTGAAGCGGCAGCCCGCTGGCAATACGCAGCTGTTCGCGAACGATATCGACACCCGTGACCATTTCGGAAACCGGGTGCTCTACTTGCACGCGCGTGTTCATTTCAATGAAAAAGAACTCGCCGTCCTGATACAGAAACTCGAACGTGCCCGCACCGACGTAACCGATTTCCTTGCACGCATCTACACAGGCTTTAAGCGTGCGTTCACGAGACTCCTGGTTGACGTTCGGGGCCGGAGCTTCTTCGATAACTTTCTGGTTGCGGCGCTGCATGGAGCAGTCGCGGTCGCCCAGGTGAATACAGTTGCCGTGCATGTCGGCGAGAACCTGAACTTCTACGTGGCGCGGAGTTTCCAGA
>NZ_DRGY01000095.1 GCF_011049865.1 Marinobacter antarcticus
AAGCTCAATGGACACGATCCGTATGCCTATCTGAAAGATGTGCTGACGAGGCTTCCAACGCAGAAAAACAACGCCATTGATGAGTTGCTACCGCACAACTGGAAGCCGGTGAGCATTAGCAAGGTGTGATTGCCGGCCGCTTACGAACTTGATGTCAAGGAAGCCAGATTTCAAAAACCCCACCACCAAGTTGTCCGCTATTGTGCAACTTGATGAAGCCAGTTCGGTCTCCTTCGCTGTGCAGTTCCGCTACCGCAGAGGCAAAGAACAAACCCAGGCTTGTGCTACCGGTATTGAAGTCCAGGGATTTGAAACTTGGCGTTTCCGTATGTTGCATATTATCTGGATACCCCGGGCCATCGTCCTCCACAGCGATAACAAGATGACCATTACGCTCATTTGCAGTCAATCTGATTTGAGTGCGGGTGTATCGTATAGCGTTGTTGATTGTGTTATTGAGGGCACCGGTCAGTAAGTCAGCATCAAAAAAGCCGTTTATAGTGTCCGCTTCAATAGAGCACCTGATGCCCAACCCGTTTAAGAGAGAAGTATGCCTTGCGAGATGCTCAGACAGAAAATCAGGAACAAAGTGCTCTTCAGAGTGTGCGGAAAGATTGTTATTACCCAGCCGGTAAATCCCGAGAAGTTGCACGAGATCATTGTGGATTCGCTCAGCTTCGTATTGCAGAGTATTAAATCTGGAAGAATTGTTGAGCGTGTCTTTGCTCTCCTCCCTTAGTTCGTCCAGAGAGTTGAGGAGCATTCCCAGTGAGTTTTTCATGTCATGTACGGCCAGGGCAAGAACCATAGAGAAGTCGATGTTCCGGTTTTTCATAGGGTCAGTGCCTTTAATTTGCGTTGCAGGGCGACATAACGGCGGTACTGCCCGTGCTGTTCCGGCAGGCCGGCCAAGTGACTGAGGTAATGTTGACAGAGTCCCAGCAGGTTCTTGTTAGCGGTGTCGAGTTCGTATTCCTTCATCAGCACCTGAACCTGATTAAGATTAAGGGCAGGGTGATCCGGAATCATCTCCAGTGCTTTTGTAAAGATGCTCGCCGCCTCTTGGAGGTTACCCGACTCAAAGGCCTCGATCCCATCCCGATTCAGACGACGGGCTTTGACTTTCATCCGAAAGCCGACAGGCTCGTCCAGCAGGTTTTCAATCTTTTTAAGAACGGTTGGATTATCGAAAAACTGCGTTGCCAGATCATTCAACAAGGTTTTGGCTTCATCACCGTAGCCGAGACGGAAAAGCGTTTTTGCATAGTCCAGATCAGTCTCAGATTCCAACGCGCGGGGATTTCCAAGGGCTGGACGAATTTTATCGAGCACGGCTTCGGCTTTATGCGCTTCCTCTTGGCCAGCGTAAATTCGGCATTGGACAATTTGGGCGCGAAGCGCAAGTGAGTCGTTGTCTGAAAATCTCTTTTCCATGTTACCGAGAACTGAAAAAGCCTCGCTAGCCAACTGTGCTCCTTCAGTTCCAGTGTCGCCCTCGCTGAGGTCACAGAGAGTGTTGCCAAGCGCGAGGTGGTAGGCCGGGCTATCGTGAATCGAGTGAGCCCCGAGAGCGACACTGCGGCGCCACGCCCTGACTGCCGTATCCATATCCTGATTTGCCTCTGCAAGTTCGGCCAGGTGTATCTGGCGGAGCAGGGCGTTAGGGGAGTGGTCAGTTGCCCGCTCGAGAATGTCCTGGGCTTGCCTGGGCTTGTTCTGCCGCTCAAGGCTTTCTGCCAGAAGATCATAGGCTTCCATATAATCTGGATGCGCGGCGATTAGCCGCCTCAGATTTTTGATCGCTTCATCGTAATTATGGTTAGTCAGCAATATCTTGCTGTGTCCCAGGCGCGCCCAGGATAATTCTCGTTGGCGGAGTACTTCGTCGTAAACCTTGATGGAATGAGTGAGGTCACCCAGCAGAAAATAAAGCTCAGCGAGTGTTTTCATCAGCCAGGTTTTATAGCGTGGTTGACGGGGAATCGCATGAATGCAAAGTGAGATGGCTTCGGGATAGTTTTCCCGGTCGATTTCCCGGTTGATTGGAAGCAACGCGCTGCGTTGGGTAATCAGGCTGCCGAGGCGCGTTTCCAGCATTGCGTGGTTAATCGGCTTTGTCAGGTAGGCATCGGGCTGGTACTCACGGGCCCCCATAACCATTTCCCGAGAGGCGTCTGAAGTAACCATAAGAAATAGCGACGATCGTTTCAGAAGTTTTTTATAGCGCAGCTCTTCCAGAATATGCTGACCACTCTTGCCTTCCCCAAGATTATAGTCGCACAACACCACATCGACGTGATTGTAGGTGCAATACTGCACTGCAAGTCGGGCGTTGGCGACTAACTCTATGTTCTCTGCGCCGCAACTGCGAAGCATATGACGCATAGAAAGCCGGAAGTTTTCAAAGTCGTCGATGACAAGATAAGCGAGCGCGCCAAACGCGTTTTTGCCAGAGCCGGATTTATTATTAGACACGTTCATGGGCGTTTTTGTTTCAGCAGTTTGTTTACCATGGCTCGCAGAGCCGCCGGCTTAACCGGTTTATAGAGAACGTGATAACCTCGGGCGATCGCATCGTTGCGAACCTCCGGTGCCATATAACCGGTTATCAATATGCCCGGTATGTCCTGCCCGACTGCGCTGCGTATTGCATCCATAGCGTCCAGACCGTTCTTTTCATCATCGAGCTGGTAGTCAGCAAGTATGATATCCGGTTGTCCATCGCGCAGCTGTTCCAACGCGTCATCGAGGCTTTGCGCTGCGGTTACATCACACTTCCAGTTCCCCAGAAGCGCCGCCATTCCTTGCAGAATTGCAGAATCGTTGTCGATGCACAGAACGCTCAAGCCTCCAAGGCTCGAGACCCTCCGGGAACTCTTGGCCACGGTTTCAGAAGCCTGATACGCCTGATCTGCCGGTGCAAGAGGAACCGTTATGCCGAACACACTGCCTTTTCCCTGAACGGACTGTACGCTTATTGGATGGTTCAACATGCCACAGATTCGATCAACGATTGCCAGGCCCAACCCGAGTCCCTTTTTGTCTCGCCCCTGCTGAAAACGCCGGAATTCCTCAAAAATAAAGGTCAGTTGGTCGTCTGGTATGCCCGGGCCTGTATCCCATACTTCTATTCTCAAATACCCTTTCAGGCGGCGGCAACCCAGCAGGATTTTTCCTTCAGGAGTGTAACGTATCGCGTTAGATAGAAAGTTCTGTACCACCCGGCGCAAGAGTTTGGCGTCGGAGCGAATCCAGACGCTACTGGGCACGACGTGAAGCTTCAAGCTCTGGTCTTCCGCAATGGCTGTAAAGTCGGTTGCCAGGTGGCGCATGATGTCGTTCACCGGGAACACGCCAATGTCTGGCTCCAACGCCCCTGCATCAAGCTTTGAGATGTCGAGCAGGGTGCTGATGATCTCTTCTGCGGCCCCGAGAGAGCTGTCGATATGGTCCACCAGCTCTTTGGCCTCGGCGTTATTAGACTTCCCGGCAAGCGCTGATGTAAACAGGCGTGCCGCATTCAGGGGCTGCAGCAAATCGTGACTGGCCGATGCCAGAAAGCGGGTTTTACTCTGGTTTGCTTGCTCAGCCACTGACGTGGCTTTGAGCATTTGTTCATTGATAACCTGCAGTTCCTGTGTGCGTTCTTTAACTCGTTGTTCGAGATAGATATTGGTTTCCTTCAATGCCTGTTCGGTGCGGCGCATTGCCGTAATGTCCTGGAACGTTGTCACATACCCACCGCCGGGTATCGGGCTGCCATCCACCCGAACGATGGTGCCGTCTGGCCGCTGACGTTCATAGGAAATGGGCTGACCTTCTCGCATGCTCGCATAATGATTGGTAATGATGTCGTCAATTCGCCGTGCAGGCAGGTTTGCGTTGGTAAGGTTATAACGCATCAGGTCTTCCGCGGGGCGTCCCACTCTTACAAACCCTTTTGGATAGGTGAAGAGTTCCAGGTACCGGTGGTTCCAAACCACCAACTGTTGCTGTTGGTTCACCACAGAAACACCAAGGCTGATGTTTTCTATGGCAGATTGCAGTAGCTCCCGGCTGAAGGTCATGGCTTGAGAGGCTTCGTCGACAATGCTGACTACATCTTCAATCTGCATGTCGCGACCCGTAAGGGTCGATTCCAACACCACTCTAGCGGTAGAAGCACCGATCACAGACGCCAGTTGCCGTTCAATGTATCTCATCAGGTGGGTCGAGGCAGGGCGATGGGGGTGGAGTCGCATGGCGTTACGCCGACCATAATTACGGAAAATGGTTTCGGAGCGTTCCTCTCCCATAAATCGGTCAGTAAGAGCTTGCAGATCGGATGTCAGTACTTCTCCCTGCCAACTTTGATGTTGAACGGTGTCGCCTTTGGGATGGGGGTCGTGAAAAAATGACGCAATCTGGATTTTCTCGCGCACCCGTTGGCGGGTTAGCAGTGAGAGTGTTACGAAAACCAGTGTATTGATGCCCAGGCTCCAGATAATGCCATGGCTGGTCTGGTCAAGTTCCAGGCCGAATAATGCGGTCGGCCTTGTCCAGCTCAAACCCCAGATACCTTCGTTAATCAAGGAATCGGTAAACCAGCCAGTAGAGGTTAACGCAGGGAGCAGGAGCGTGTAACACCACATGAGAAAGCCAAGCCCGAGACCCCAGGTAGCACCTGTGGCATTTCCGCGGCGCCAAAGAATGCCCCCTACCAGAGCTGGCCCGAATTGCGCCGCTGCGGCAAAAGACAGAAGCCCGAATGATGTCAGACTGTAGTCTTCGCCCGCCATTCGGTAAAAGCCATAGGACGTCAACAAAACAACAAAAATCGCCACCCGTCGAATGCCGAGCAGCAAGGAACTCAGGTCAGCCTGACGGTTCATTCGGGGTCGAAAAAACTTGAGCAGTGCCGGCATGATGATTTCATTACTCACCATGGTGGCGATAGCAACGGAGCAAACGATAACCATGGCAGCGGCTGCAGAGCCACCGCCGAGGAATGCGAGAATAGCCAACCACTCCTCACCAGCCATGATGGGTAGCTGCAAAATCAGGATATCCGGACTGTCAACCAAGGTTTCTGGAGCCAACAGTCCGGCGGCTGCAATAGGCAACACGAAGGCGCTCGCCACCACGAGATAAACCGGCATCGCCCAGCGCGCGACTTCAAAGTCCCGGTGATCGGCATTCTCGACGACCATAACGTGAAATTGTCGTGGCAAGCAGATGATAGCGAGCATCGCGACGAGTGTCTGGGTGATAAATGCCGGAGCCTCAATGGAATCGGTCGTCAAAACACCCATCAGGTCGGCTTGCTGGATATTAGCGAACAGGTCACCAAAGCCGTTGTAAAGCCCGTATCCAACAAACAGTCCGACCGCGACAAACGCCACGAGCTTGATCAGCGATTCAAAGGCGATGGCCTGAATCATACCGCGATGATGCTCGGTCGATTCCAGGTGGCGGGTGCCGAAAAGCACGGTGAATACAGTCAGAGCCAGCGTTATGTACCAGGCGGCGTCATTCCAGGCGGCAGTACTCAGTTCGCCCGCGTCCCCACCGGTGCCAGTGTCGGATAACACGCTGAAACCCATGGCGATGGCTTTAAGTTGCAGCGCGATGTAGGGCACACTGCCAATGAGCGCGAAGGCTGCGATCATTGCGGCCAGTACCTGGGATTTGCCATATCGGGAGGCAATGAAATCCGCAATGGAAGTGCTGTTATTGCGTTTGCTTATATAGATGATTCGGCGCAAAAGCGGCGCGCAGAACACGAAAACCAGAAGCGGGCCCAGGTAGATCGGCAGAAATCCCAGCCCTTCCTGCGTGGCTCGGCCAACCGCGCCGTAGAATGTCCACGAGGTGAAATAGACCGCCAGCGATAGCGAATAAACGTGCGTTCGCGCCAGGCGCCTGCGATAAAGGCCCGGGTGTTTATCACCGGCCCAAGCGATGATAAACAGGATCGAAATGTAGGTGATGGAAATTAAAACCAGCAGCCAGACACTAATCATCGTTATACATTTCCGTCAGGTGTGCGGGTTGCCCGGCCCTGTTGTCACAGCATCAACCGGCGCACACGGTGGAGAAAAGTGGGTCGCTCGGGCTCAATACTTTGAGGTTATCTACCCTGGGTGTGCCATCAGAGCCTATAGGAACAACCTCGCGCGTCACACAATTAATAATGTGAACCCGATGCGAGACAGAGTCCGTTAACTTCTGCTCAAAGCGGTAGAGCGTGAATCGGATTATATCCGGATTGCGGGTGTCCCGAGCGATGCTGTCCTTGTCCAGCGTGGAGAAGGCGGTTACGTAAGGGTAGGCCAGCGTCCAGGGTCGCCAGAAAATGCTGTCGCTCTCTGTGCTTACGACCACAGCCTCATCAGGCAGGCGTGATTGTTTATGGTCATACCAGGTGTACTCGCCGTAGATCAGATAGCCAAGCATGCCAGCGCCGGCGAATACCGGAATAATCCACTTCGGCGCCCTGTTGCGGGTAGCGGCTCGGATTCCAAGAGCGATGCCGGCTGTGCCCAGCCCACAAAATACGGTGGCGACAAGAGTCCAGAACATACACGTACTTCCTTAAAAAAGAACGGGCTCCCTCAAAGAGGAAGCCCGTTCAGTAACAACCTGCCAACTCTATGAGCAAGCCAGGTTGAATTGCTGCTTAGTGGTCTTGAGCCTGTGAGGCCCCACGTGGATAACGAACACTTTCAACCAGCTCCTGAATTTCAATGGGTGGTTCTTCGGTTACATTGGCTACCGCGAAGGCTACCGCAAAATTCACCATGGCACCAATCGCGCCGATCGACAGGGGAGAGATGCCAAACACCCAGTTTTCAGGCGTGTCGGCAAGGTTCGCCGTGCCCGGGATGAAGAACCATCCTTTGTACACGAAGATGTACGTGAGGGTGAATGCCAAGCCGCACAACATACCCGCAATAGCGCCGACGTTGTTAATACGCTTGGAGAAGATGCCCATCATCAGGGCCGGGAACAGCGAGGCCGCCGCGATACCAAACGCCAACGCTACAACCTGAGCGGCGAACCCCGGAGGATTGGCACCAAGGTAGGTCGCCAACACAATCGCAACACCCATCGAAATCCGGGCTGCCAACAGCTCGCCCTTGTCGGTAATACCGGGGTTAATGGAGCCTTTGATCAGGTCGTGGCTGATTGCAGACGATATCGCCAGCAACAGTCCCGCTGCCGTAGACAGTGCAGCTGCCAGGCCCCCTGCAGCTATCAGCCCGATAACCCAGCCAGGAAGATTGGCAATCTCCGGATTGGCCAGTACGAGGATGTCGCGGTTTACGTCGAGCTCATTGCCTTTCCAGCCACGTGCATCAGCCTTGTCTTTAAAAGCCGGAGAGTCGTTGTAAAGCTGGATGCGACCGTCTTCGTTTTTGTCGACAAACTTGATCAAACCCGTAACTTCCCACTCTTTAACCCAGTTTGGACGATTTTCATACTCAATAGGTTCAACAGAAGTGCCTTCCGGGTAAATGGTGTTCATCAGGTTCAGTCGAGCCATGGATGCAACCGCCGGAGCTGTGAGATACAGCAGTGCGATGAATACCAGAGCCCAGCCAGCTGACCAGCGAGCATCAGCAACCTTCGGAACTGTGAAGAAGCGGATGATTACGTGAGGCAGGCCGGCGGTACCGATCATCAGAGTCAGAGTGAAGAGCACCATGTTCAGGTGGCTATCCACATCCGCAGTGTACTCGTTAAAGCCAACGTCAGTGATGACCTGGTTCAGCTTGTCGAGAATGGGCATTCCGGAATCGATGTGGGTAGAGAACAGGCCCAGCGCCGGAATCGGGTTGCCGGTTAGTTGCAGCGAGATAAACACCGCAGGGATGGTGTAGGCAATAATCAACACAACGTACTGGGCAACCTGTGTGTAGGTAATACCTTTCATGCCGCCCAGCACAGAGTAGATGAAAATTACGACAGCGGCGATCATCAGGCCTGTTGTGGAGTCAACTTCCAGGAAGCGGGAGAAGGCGACGCCTGCACCAGCCATCTGGCCGATAACGTAGGTCAACGATGCAACGATCAAGCAGACAACGGCAACCAGACGAGCATTTTTGCTATAGAAGCGGTCACCAATGAACTCCGGAACCGTGAACTTGCCAAACTTGCGCAGGTAGGGCGCCAGAAGCATGGCCAGCAGAACGTATCCACCGGTCCAACCCATGAGATAGGCTGAGCTTGCATAGCCGCTGGCAGCAATAATACCTGCCATGGAGATGAAGGACGCCGCAGACATCCAGTCAGCACCAATCGCCATACCGTTAATGACAGGGTGAACACCGCCGCCGGCGACATAAAAGTCTTTGGTGCTTCCGGCCTTGGCCCAGATAGCAATGATGATGTAGAGGAGGAATGACCCACCTACAAACAGGATGTTGATTCCAAATTGGCTCATTCGCTTATTCCTCGTCCACGCCGAATTTTTTATCGATTCTGTTCATGCGCCACGCGTAGTGGAAAATTAATGCAATGAACGTGAGAATAGAGCCCTGTTGAGCGAACCAGAAGCCCAAGTCCGTGCCTCCGATGGCAATGCTGGAGAGCATGGGGCGCAAAACGATGGCGAAGCCATAAGAAACCAGAGCCCAGATGATCAGGCTCCCGAATATCAGGCGAAGGTTCGCCTTCCAGTACTTTTCAGCATCGTAGCTATGACCTGACATAGGATACTCCTGTTTTATTATTGATTTTTAACTGTTTTTTATGACCTGAGCGAGCCAGAGAAATTGTTTTTATTATGAGTACTTCCCCTACTTGTTCTCTTATTCGACTTTACCCGGCAACCGATTTATAGATATTGGCAAAAAGTCTAATTTTGAGTTACTTACTGTAAAGAGAATCGACTTTCCGGGGTTTCAGATACTTGAGTCACATGCGGTGTATGTTTTTCAACCTGCGGTGATAGCGTAATTTGTCGTGCAGTTGCCTGAGGGTTTTCAGGCCATCTTTATGAGCTTTGTTCAGTGCAATGAGGGTCAGTTCGGCGGTCGCCAGAGCATCCGACGCTGCGTGATGCCTTGCACTCATCTCCAGACCAAAAAAATCCGCCCATTGATCCAGGCCTTTGCGAGTATTAAAGGCATCTGGAAAAACCGCAGGCAACAGATCCGCTACATCCATCCACGTGTGATTCCGGGCGTAGCCAAGCTCCGCCTTAAGCGTTTTTTCGAGAAACTTCTGATCAAACGCCGAATGATAAGCAAGCACCGGGTCGCCATTCATCCACTCCAGAAGGAAGCGCAGGGCATCCTCCGTCTCATGTCCCTGGGTGAGCGCTTCCGGTCCTATGCCGTGAATCAGCACGGTTTTGGTGATGTCCAGTTCGGGGCGCCTCAGAATAAGATCGAATTGGTCACTGAGGTCTATGGTTCCGCCATTAATAGCCACTGCGCCAACGGCGATGACCTCGTCCTTGTTTGCATGCAACCCTGTGGTCTCGAGATCCAGCACAATCAGGCGACATTCACTGAGCAACTGATCGCCGGGAGTTTTGGGGTTGGGCATGTTCTCTGGCGAGATATTGCCTTTCGGGCCGGCGCGGCGGCGCTCAATCCATTGCCTGATCTGTGCCAGCATAGTGTGACGGCCTGAAGTCAGAGTTGGTAGGTAACTTCGAGTTTTTGTTGCAGGCGCTGCGCCTGTCGAAACGACTCACGAAGAATGCGTTTGTCTAGCGGGTTCAGATCGTCCGGATCGATGTAGTTTGTGAGCTCCTCGCCCCGATTGAGCATTTCCTGGTGTGATCGCATTCGGATCGCCTGAATAAGGCTGTAAGCATCCTTCCAGGCGTCGGCGTCCTTGGCGTCAAATACACCTTTTTGGACAAGCTCATTCATTCTTTCACGTGTGTTTGCGTTTTCAACGCCATTTGCAAGCGCAAACACGCGCACAGCTTCAACGAAAGGCGCCAGACCTTGTCGCTTTAGGTCCAGGCTGTGTTTTTTGCCGTCGGACACATAGCGAAAGTTGCGGAACATGGTCAGCGGAGGCTTTCTCTGAAATGCGTTGCCGGCAAGCATCTTCTGGAACAGCGCATTCTTGCGTATTCTTGTGAGCACTTTTTCAAGTAGACGCTGTAACGAATCTGTTGGACCAAATACTGCTCGCATATCCAGAAAAATAGATGAATAAACAAGATTTTGCGGAGTGGATTCGTCAATAAACCGAATGAACCAGTCGTCCCATTCGCGGTCGCTCAGGCACAGCTTTGGATTGCTGGCCATAATATTTCCTTTGCACAAGGTAAAGCCGCATTCGGCCAGTTCGTCGTTGACGGTTAGGGCGAACGGCAGCAGTTTTTCCCGCACCTGATTCTCGGTCATGCCTGCCGGTGTTTCGAACAGAATGCCGTTATCCTGATCGGTCAGCAGAGTCTGCTCTTGCCGCCCTTCGCTGCCAAAGGTAAGCCAGGTGAATGGAATGCCCGGGTTTTTTTTCTTTATGTTCAGTTCCAGAACACGTCTGACGGTCACGTCATTGAGTGTCGTGATGATTTTTACGACTTGCCCGGAGTCTGCTCCATGGGCCAGCATGGCATCAACGAGGCGAGACACATCCGAGCGCAGACTGACCAGCGTTCGTAAATGCGTTGCGGTGCTGATGGTACGAGCGAGATTAACCAGATCGACCCGCTGCAGAGAGAACAGATCGCGCTCGGACACCATTCCGATCAACCGCTTATCCTCATCAACTACGCAAAGGTGCGCAAAGTGGTGTTCGGCCATTAACAGGGCGGCCTCAAAGGCATCGGCGTGTGCCGGCAGGCAGCAAGGTTCTTTCGTCATGATCTGACGAACAGGTGCATCTAAGGTGCAGGTATCTTCTGCGACCATCGTGCGCAGGTCGCGAAGGGTGAAAATCCCCGTCGGGTGTCGGCTGTCATCTGTGATCACGATGCTGCCGACATTGTTTTCATGCATGCGAGCAACCGCTTTGCGCACTGGCAAGTCCGGAGAGCACACAATGGGGTTGCGAAGGGCATAGCGTTCAAGCGGCGTACTCAGGGATATACTTGAGCCCATGGACGCCATGGCGCCAGACTGGATGCGCTGGTTAACCTGGTCCAGCAGGCTGCTGACACCGCGCAAGCAGAAATCACGAAATGAATCGCTTGTGGAAAACAGCGTAATAAAGGCGTCCTGTTCGATGCTCAGACAAAAGGTGTCGCCGGCGGCCCGGTGCAGCGTCCGGGTAGGGCGTTCTCCAATGATCGCCGCTAGCGGAAAACACTCACCCTGGCTGATCTCAAAGGTGGTTTCTGTTTTGTCAGCTTTCTGGTTGTGGCGTTCGCCACGAATCCGTCCCTGTTTCACAACGTAGAATCTTCGAACGATACCTTCGTCTTGCGACAAGACAACATCACCGTCAGCGTAGAAACGCAGCGTCGCATGCTCGGCAAAGTGGGCGAGATGATCGTCGTCCATGCTTGAGAAGGGCGCGTGCACTCTCAGGAAACCCATAATAGAGCGGGTATTCTGTGGTCGTGTGCTGTCCTTGTTTGCTGCTGACATAGCCGGTTTCGCTCGAAGGTTATTGTCAATTCACAGTGTAGATCACCGCGGTGGGTGTCCAGTCTACGATTTTGGCCGCAGGGTGAAAATCATAACACCTCACAATGACAACGCGTTCTTTATAGGAAGCAGGTCGAGTGGTAAAGTTCTGTCATTCAACAGGTTATTGAAAGTATTGTCATGACTACCAAAAATGATCGCCTGAAGTTTCTGGAAGAGATGAAAGACGTTCAGCGTATCCGGAAACCTAATCGCGCCGATATTATCACGCCTCGCGAACTCACGCCCGGTCACTTGGAGCGTCAGCGCTCGGCTGTAGAAAAACCACTCAAAGACGCTAACCCACTGACGTCTGATATGGTCGATCCTTTAACAGCGCACGATATATTGTGCTGGCAGCGCGCCGGAATTCAGAACGGTGTTTTTCGCAAATTCAGGGCAGGGCAATACCCCATTGAGGCAAGGCTGGATCTGCACCAAATGACCGTAGAGCAGGCGCGCCGAGAGGTATTCCGGTTCATTGATGATTGTGTTAAGTGCGGTTTGCGTTCGGTGATTATTCTGCACGGAAAGGGTGAGCGTAATCCTGACGGCGTAGCCCAGCTCAAGAGTTATCTCGCGAAATGGTTGCCGGAATTGCCAGATGTGCTCGCGATCCATTCGGCGCAAAAGCATCATGGTGGAACGGGCGCGGTCTATGTCATGGTGCGTAAGAGTGAGCGAGAGAAAGAACATAACCGGGAAATCTATGGTACGCGCTAGTGCCGTGCCGAAACTCCGATTTACGTTGTAAATCACTATAAACCGAGGATTATTGATGAAGAAATCTGTGTTGATGGTCGTTGCAGTTCTGGTTCTGGCCGGTTGTCAGAACCGGGCAATCTGGGATGACAACGGCAAGGTGGAGAATGCGACAGAGGGCCGGGAGATCTGGAATGACCACGGGAAAATGGAAGCCGGTGAGCGTAAGATCTGGGTGAGACAGGACGGCGAAGAAGTGATCAAGTAGGGCTCTGCCAGACGTTTGTCAGGCGATTGGTTGAAGAAGTGGAACAATGAACCAAACTCCCCAACATTGGAAAATAAACCGTGTTTGATATAACTCGATACGCCGTTGTTGCCGGGTCCATTATGGAGGCCGGTCGGTTTCTTTACGATCGCGGCTGGTCTCCGGCGACAAGCAGCAATTATTCTGCCCGTCTGGACAGCGAACACCTTGCCATTACGGTCTCTGGCCGGCATAAGGGGCGATTGGGTGCCGGCGATGTCATGGTGGTCGATCTCCAGGGCCGGCCCGTGCAGAGTGGCAGTCGTGCGTCGGCCGAGACCCTGCTGCACACGGCCCTGTATCAGGTTTTTCCGGAGGTGGGCGCGATTCTTCATACGCACTCTGTCAATGCGACCGTATTGAGTCGATTGCTGGCGGCGGGTGAATCCCTGAAATTTGAAGGATATGAGTTACAGAAAGCCTTTGATGGCGTAGAGACTCATGAGTCAGCCGTCACAGTTCCGGTTTTTGAGAACACTCAGGATATTGAAGCCCTGGCCCGGCAAACCCGCGAGTGGTTTCTTGAACACCCCGAGCAACCAGGCTATTTGATCCGCGGGCACGGGCTTTACACCTGGGGTAAAACAATGGCTGACTGCCTGCGGCATTTAGAAGCCTTTGAATTTCTGTTTGAATGTGAACTTGCGACCATGAGGGTTCGCCCATGACAACTCTGAGTATTTTTGACGCACGCACCCCCCACGTAGCCGGAACGGTAACCGATAATCCTGTGGAAATCGGCCAGTTACTTGCGAGTAAGGGTATTCGCTTTGAGCGCTGGCCAACGCAGGCACTGCCGGGCGATGCAGCTCCGGAGCGCATTCTGGAAGCCTACCGCCACGAGATAGCGAAACTGAAAACAGAGAACGGCTTTCAGACCGCCGATGTGGTGAGTCTTAATCCGGACAATCCCCAGAAAGATGCGTTTCGGCAGAAATTTCTCGATGAGCACACCCACAGCGAAGATGAGGTGCGCTTTTTCGTGCGCGGCCAGGGCATATTTTATCTGCACCTCGGGGATCAGGTTTTTGCGGTTCAGTGCCAGAAAAACGACCTGATCAGCGTGCCCGCAGGCACGCGGCACTGGTTTGATATGGGCCCTGAGCCTGAGTTTACGTGCATTCGCCTGTTCACCAATCCTGAGGGTTGGGTTGCGGATTTCACCGGTGAAGATATTGCCGGGCGCCTGCCGCGCTTTGAGGCGCTGGAAGGGACCACCCTATGATCCGGGTGATTCTCACGGATATTGAGGGCACAACCAGCTCTATAGCGTTTGTACACGATGTGTTGTTTCCCTACGCGGCTGAGCACCTGCCAGCGTTTATTCGCGATCAACAGAATAACCCTGACGTTAAGGAGCAGCTGGCGTTGGTGGCGGAGGAAACCAAGACCGATCCGGACGATACAGAGGCGCTGATAGAAACGCTTCAAGGTTGGATTCGTGAAGACCGTAAGGCTACGGCGCTCAAAGCGCTTCAGGGCCTGATCTGGGAGCAGGGATATCAGCAAGGCGAGCTTAAGGGCCATATCTATCAAGATGCCGCAACGTATCTGCAAAACTGGCACGCCAGCGGCCTGCGGTTATACGTCTATTCTTCTGGTTCGGTTAAAGCCCAGAAGCTGATCTTCGGCTTTACGACGGTCGGTGATTTTACGCCGTTGTTCTCCGGTTACTTTGATACCCGAATGGGTGGAAAAAAAGAACCAGAGGCTTACCGCAACATTCTCAGTGAGCTGGGTGTAGAAGCCGGAGCGGTGTTGTTCCTCTCGGATGTCGAGGCTGAATTAGAGGCCGCTGAGGCTGCAGGCATGGAAACGGCCTGGCTGATCCGGGACGGAGATCTGCCGAAAACCCGGCATTTTGTCGCCCGGAATTTCGCCGACGTGGACTCCTTGTTGCAAAGACAGTAGCCGTCCGCCAGTCCGTTGCGTCCAGGAGGATGATATGTCAGGAACCCAATCAGCCAGGCTGCTTGTCTCCGGCTTGATTGTGTTTCTGTTGGCGGGTTGCAACCCCTTTTCGGAAGCCCGTCCGATGATGGATGAATACGTGGAGCGCGTTGGCCGGGTGTTGGATATCGAGCCAGAATTCTCGGAGATTCCGCCGGCCGAACCTATTCCGAGGCGTCGCAACCGGGTGCTGCCGATGCCCGAGCTGGAACTGGGCATGCTGGACTTCCTGTCGCTGTATGGTTGTGAACTGCAATACGTGGTGGGCGAAAAAAACTCCATTATGGGCAAGGTGATGCAGCCTCTTAACCGCCTGCGCTATGAGGTTCATTTTATCCGCGCGGCCGGCGATTGTCTGGATACCGTCGAGGATAAGGGTCTTCAGGGTAAGTTACGCAAGGCCATTGCCAGTAAGCGAGAATCTCTGCCCATCGCCGTCTGGAACGCAACATGGGGCGTGGAGGAAGTCGAAACCCTGTTCACCCTCGCCAAAGGTGAGTATCCGGTAGAAGCTAAGGATCTGCTTTCTGATCTGTCCCGGAACGCGCGCCAGTTAAACACATCGGTGGTGGCGCTTCTGGGTCAAAACCTGAATGTGGATCTGGGCTTTTGGGGCAAGGTGCATCAACGCTGGCAGGCAGAATACCGGGCCGGGCAACTGGTCAACAGCGCCAAGCTTGTGACGGCCCGCTTGCGCGATGCCACAGAATTGATAGATGAGCGATTGGGCAAGCGCCCTCTGTGTCTCAATGGCAAACCGAATAGCCAATCCGATATTGTTCAGAGCATGTTTTTCAGTATCTACATTGGAAAAATCCAGCCTTATCTCGCCGATTTGCGGCGGGCCCGCACCGATTTAATAGAACCGTTATCGGAGTTGGCGGCCATGCAATCTGACGTTATGCCAGTTCACTTTCAGGACTGGTATCAGTCAACGTTGGCATTGAAGGGGCGCAAAAGCATTTGGTCGACCCTCGATGCGGCCGTGAAAAGCCACACCAAAGGCTGGCAAACGCTGTTGGAGCAATGTGGGTTGAGGCCCGGAGCATAGCGCCAGGTTGCCCTCAACTCGCTCTGCGCATGCCTTGTATTCACCCTTCTTTCAGCGCTGGCTTTCAGGCGTAACCCTCAGAATTTCCTCTACGGTGGTCAAGCCACTTGCGACTTTCTGGGCGCCGCTCAATCGCAGTGATTTCATGCCCTCCTTGTAGGCGTCCAGTCGCAGTTGTTCCAGTTCACACTGATCTGTGATCTGGCTTGTTAGAGCCCCCGAAAGTGTCATGATTTCATACACCCCCGCGCGGCCAAGGTAACCCGTGTTGCGGCATTCCAGGCAACCTACTGGCTGGTGGAACTGTTTTGGCAGCGGTGCTTTCCAAGGGCGTGTGAGCGTTTGCCATGCCTGAGTGTCGACAAGAGCCGGGATTTTACAGTGGGGGCACAGTATGCGAACCAGGCGCTGAGCCATCACCCCCAGCACGGTTGCGCGAATCAGGTAGGGCGGGATGCCCAGTTCGATCATTCGCGTCAGGGCGCTGGGCGCATCATTTGTGTGCAGCGTAGAGAGCACAAGATGCCCGGTCAGCGCAGCTTGTACGGCCATTTCTGCGGTTTCCAGATCCCGAATTTCGCCAATCATGATGATGTCAGGGTCCTGCCTCAGCAGAGCCCGTACACCAGCCGCAAAGGTCAGGTCGATGTTTGTTTGCACCTGCATCTGATTGAACGCTGGCTCCACCATCTCGATGGGATCTTCAATGGTGCAGACATTTACCTCGGTGGACGCAATTTGTTTCAGCGTGGAATACAAGGTTGTGGTTTTACCGGAGCCAGTCGGGCCAGTAACCAGAACGATTCCGTGGGGTTTTGAGGTGGCTTTTTGCCAGCGCTCCCGGTCTTCACGGCTGAAGCCCAATTGTTCGTAGGATTTTAACAGCACATCCGGATCGAAAATCCGCATCACCATTTTTTCCCCGAACGCGGTGGGCATGGTTGCCAGACGCAGCTCTACTTCATTGTTGTCGGGCTTGCGGGTTTTCAGGCGACCATCCTGGGGCCGGCGTTTTTCTGCAACGTTCAGTCGCCCCAGAATCTTGAGCCGGCTGGTAATGGCCATACCCACATGTTCTGGAAACTCGTAAACGCTGTGCAGCACGCCGTCAATGCGAAAACGGACGTGGGTCAGCGTGCGCCGAGGCTCAATGTGAATGTCGGATGCGCGCTGGTCGAACGCGTACTGCAGTAGCCAGTCGACAATCCGCACGACGTGCTGGTCGTTGGCATCGGCGCTGTCACTGACGCCCAGATCCAGTAACTGTTCCAGATTCTGATGCCCGGCGCTGTTGCCCGGTGCCTGGCCGCCACTGGCTTTGTTGACAGAGTTTGCGAGCTGATAAAACTCCACGGAGTAACGGCGAATAGCTTCCGGGTTTGCGACCACCCGGCGGATGTCCTTGCCCACGGCCTGGCGTAAATTGCCTTCCCACTCGCGTTTGAAGGGCTCGGCGCTGGCGACCCATATTTCTTCGTGCCCGATCTCAACGGCCAGAATGCCGTGACGCTGAGCAAAAGCATACGACATGACACGGGCAATCGCAGGCGTATCAATTTTCAACGGATCGATGTGGTAGTAGGGCTGGCCTGCCCAGTCTCCCAACCACTGTGTCAGTCGTTCGAGATCCAGGGTTTTGCCGCTTTTGTCACTGATCAGCGCCGCAATGGCCACCAATTCGAGCGGGTGGCGTTTTGCGGCCTGGCCGCTGGCGGCGCCGAGATTGGCAGAGAGAACCCGCTCGGCGTTGTCCTGGTTGATTTCGCCGTCGCTGACCAGCGCCGTACAAATGTCCCGCAGAGTCAAGGTGCTCCGGTGTGGTGGTGACGGTCGCGATGTGTGTGCTGTTTTATTGGAATCGGGCATAAGGCGTCACTTTCCGATACAGAGGCATGTCAGTCTGTCACTGGCCGATTCACCTTAAGATGAACCATGGCCATGGTAAACAATAGAAAAGTAAGCAACGTAAGAATAACCGGAGCTGGCGCGCCTTCGCTGAGCCAGGCAGAAACCACCGCCTGAGTGAAGTAAAAGATCACCACGAACGCCAGCCAGATATAGCCGCGATTGTTACCCCGGAACACGGTTATCGCTAATGCCAGCAACGGAAGCAATTTAACTGACAAAATCAGCACGATTGAAACGCCCTCAACCGGTGCAGGGTAGAAAGTGGTCAGCAGCAGTGTCGCGAGAACGGCCAGATAAAGAAACTGGGTTGCCCGCGCGGTATATCGGGCTTTTGGGTTGTGAAGCATCATTGGATTCCAGAAAAGTAGAGGAAGCGTTACGTGGCATGGCCGTGTCAGTTTGCTAATTTCAGAGCCAGGGTTGCCAGGCGTTCGCCAAAGAGCTGGCAAAGTGCCTTTTCATGCCCACTCAGGGTTTGCTGTCCTGCGGTTCCGGCCCAGTGCGATGGGCCGTAAGGTGTTCCGCCTGTGGTTGTTTCGCTCAGGTTTTTATCTGTATAGGGCAGGCCGCACAATATCATGCCGTGATGAAGCAGTGGCATCATCATGGTCAGCAGCGTGATTTCCTGGCCCCCGTGCAGGCTTCCGGTTGAGGTAAACGCCCCCGCCGGCTTACCCACCAATGCGCCACCAAGCCAGAGATCACCGGTGGTGTCCAGAAAATGCTTGAGCGGCGCCGCCATATTGCCAAACCGGGTGGGGCTGCCGATGGCCAGACCGGCGCAGTTGGCCAGTTCAGATTTGCTGGCATAGGGTGCGCCCGCATCCGGAACGGATGGCAGCGAGGCCTCTGTGTCTGGCGAGACCATCGGAACCGTGCGCAATTTTGCAGTAATGCCCGTTACCCTTGCGACTCCCCGAGCTATCTGGCTCGCAAGTTCCGCAGTCTGCCCGTTGCGGCTGTAATAGAGAATCAGAACGTAGGGCAGTTGCTCAGGCATTTTAGGCTCCTCAAATCTGCGGGGATTGTGGAAAATCGGGGTGGGTTCTGTCATCTTCGTGCCTGTTTATCGAAACAGATGCTGCAACGATTGGTTTTGTGGCGCACAGTCTATCAGGAGGATTTCCCGTGCAGAACCCTGTCATCTCCCGGTTACCCCGGGGGACCGTTTTTGCAGGCGCGTTGGTTTTGATGGCTTTACTAGCAGGTTGTCAGAAAGTGGAGCTGGAACGGGCTGAAGGCCCCAAGCTCGCGTGGAATGACTTGCGGGGGCAATGGGTTCTGGTTAACTACTGGGCCGAATGGTGCAAGCCTTGCCTTGAAGAAATCCCGGAACTGAACGAGCTGGATAAAGCGCCGGATATCACCGTGCTCGGGGTAAATTTTGACGATATAAAGGGCGAGGCTTTGGTTGAACTCGGCCAGCGAATGGGCATTGAATACACCATGCTCGGCCAGGATCCTGGCCCGGAGTTTGATTGGGAACTCCCGGTTGCGTTGCCCGCCACCTTTGTTGTGAATCCTGACGGCAAGCTTCTGGAGGCCCGATTTGGCCCGCAAACGGAGGAAGAAATACGGGCATTGATTGGCGGCTGAATGGCGCAGACTCCCATGAATACGCGTTCAGCGGCGCGTAAAGGCACGCGCTAATAGGCACTTTCTAACCGATATTCTAATCAATACACATGCAGGAACGATCTGACGCTATGTCACAGACTTTTGTACACCTTCGCGTGCACTCCGAATATTCCATGGTAGATGGTCTTGTTCGTGTCAAGCCGCTGGTCAAGCGCGCTGTTGAGCTGGGCATGCCAGCGGTGGGCCTGACAGAGCAGTCCAACATGTTCTCATTGGTCCGGTTTTACAAAGCGACAACTGGCGCAGGGGTAAAGCCTGTTATTGGCGCGGATCTCTGGTTGGAAAACCCCGACGAGCCGGAAAATCCGTTCCGGTTGACGCTGCTGGCCCGGGATAATGAAGGCTATCTCAACCTAACCGAGATTGTCTCCCTCGGGTATACCGAAGGCCAACGCCACGGCAAGCCGATTGTGCAACGCCCGTGGTTGGAGAGCAGGTCGGGTGGTCTGATTGCCATGTCTGGCGCCAAGATGGGCGACGTGTGCAAAGCTTTGCTGGCGGGTAAGCCGGAGCTGGCCAAAGCACGGGCGCAGTACTGGATGAATCTGTACCCCGGATCCTATTATCTGGAGCTACAGCGCACCGGACGGTCCGGAGATGAAGACTGCTTGCACATGAGCGTGGAGCTGGCACAGAACCTCGGGCTGCCGGTTGTTGCCACCAACGATGTCCACTTTCTTGAGGCAGATGATTTCGAAGCCCATGAGGCTCGGGTTTGCATTGGTGAAAGCCGGGCCCTGGATGATCCGCGCCGTGATCATCGCTTCAGCGATCAACAATATTTCCGAAGCGCGGAAGAAATGATCGAATTGTTCAGCGACATTCCTGAAGCTGTTCAGAACACGGTAGAGATTGCGCGACGCTGTTCGGTAACCGTGCGCATGGGTGAGTACTTCTTGCCCAACTACCCGATCCCGGACGGGATGACCATTGACGAGTACTTCAGGAAGGTCTCGGAAGACGGCCTGGAAGATCGCCTGGCGAAAACTCTTAGTAAAGACGATCCAGAATACGACAGCAAACGGGACGCTTACTACGTGCGCCTTAATTTCGAGCTGGATATCATTATCCAGATGGGGTTCCCCGGTTACTTCCTGATTGTAATGGACTTCATCAAATGGGCAAAACAAAACGGGGTGCCGGTTGGGCCTGGTCGAGGCTCCGGTGCCGGTTCTCTGGTGGCGTACTCCCAGCTCATTACGGATCTTGATCCGCTGGAATACGATTTGCTGTTCGAGCGTTTCCTGAATCCCGAGCGGGTATCCATGCCTGACTTTGACGTCGACTTCTGCATGGAAGGGCGGGATCGCGTGATCGCCTACGTGGCCGAAAAGTACGGCCGAGAGGCGGTTTCCCAGATCATCACGTTCGGAACCATGGCCGCCAAAGCGGTAGTGCGGGATGTTGCCCGGGTTCAGGGCAAGTCCTACGGTCTCGCAGACAAGCTGTCCAAAATGATTCCCTTCGAAGTAGGGATGACGCTGGGCAAGGCCATTGAACAGGAGCCAACGCTCAAGGAATTTCTGGAGCAGGATGAAGAAGCTCAGGAAATCTGGGAAATGGCCCTCAAGCTTGAGGGCGTATGCCGCAACGCTGGCAAGCACGCCGGCGGTGTGGTGATTGCGCCCACGAAAATTACCGACTTCTCGCCGCTTTATTGCGATGACGAAGGCGGCAGCCTGGTCACCCAGTTCGACAAGAACGATGTGGAAGATGCCGGGCTGGTGAAGTTCGACTTTCTTGGCCTGCGAACACTCACCATCATTGATTGGGCGTTGAAGATGATCAATCCACGGCGAGAAGGCCGTGGCCTGGCGCCGCTGGATATCAACGAGATTCCACTTGTGGACGCCCGCTCATTCGAGATGCTGAAAAAGGCCGAGACCACCGCGGTATTCCAGTTGGAATCCCGCGGCATGAAAGACCTGATCCGCCGGCTGCAGCCGGACTCCCTTGAAGACATGATCGCCCTGGTGGCCCTGTTTCGTCCCGGCCCCCTGCAGTCAGGCATGGTGGATGACTTTATTGACCGGAAGCACGGCAAGCAGCCCATGTCTTTCCCTCATCCGGATTTTCAATACGAAGGCCTGAGGCCGGTTCTGGAGCCCACTTACGGGGTCATCCTTTATCAGGAGCAGGTCATGCAGATTGCTCAGGTAATGGCGGGTTACACCCTGGGTAATGCGGACATGCTGCGTCGCGCCATGGGTAAGAAAAAACCCGAGGAAATGGCCAAGCAAAAGCAGTTTTTTCTGGACGGCTGCGAAAACAACGGCATCAACAAAACGCTGGCTGAAAACATTTTTGACCTGGTGGAAAAGTTCGCCGGCTACGGCTTCAACAAATCCCACTCTGCGGCCTACGCTCTGGTCTCTTATCAGACTCTGTGGCTGAAGGCGCACTACACCGCTGAGTTCATGGCGGCTGTTCTTACCGCAGACATGCAGAATACGGACAAAGTCGTCACGCTGGTGGAAGAGTGCCGCAGCCTCAAACTGGACTTGGTGCTGCCGGATGTAAGTCGCTCGGAATACACCTTCACTGTTAACGACGAAGGCCAGGTTATGTATGGGCTTGGCGCCATCAAAGGATTGGGCGAAGGCCCGATTCAGGCCATTGTAGAAGGGCGTACCAGCGGCGAACCCTATCAGGATATCTTCGATTTCTGCCGCAGGGTCGATCTCAAAAAGATTAACAAGCGCGCCATGGAAGCACTCATTCGCTCCGGCGCCATGGATAAGCTTGGTGCGAGCCGCGCTCAGCTTATGGCCAGTATTGCGAAAGCGGTTCAGCAGGCAGATCAGCAGTCGCGCAATGAATCCGTGGGTATGATGGATATGTTCGGCGAAATGCTGGAAGCCAGTGACGGCGGTGATCCCTACGCAGACGTAATGGGTCTTCGGGAGTGGCCTGAAAAGCAACGACTGAAAGGTGAAAAAGACACGCTGGGTCTGTATCTCACAGGGCATCCGTTTGATGAATACGAGCGTGAAGTAAGGCGTTTTGTGCGTTCATCCATTTCCGATCTCAAACCCAACAAATCGCCGCAACGGGTCGCCGGACTGGTAGTTGCCCAGCGAACCATGAAAACTCGCACGGGTTCCACCATGTGCTTTATCACCCTGGACGACAGGAGCGCGCGGATTGAAGCCACGCTGTTTTCAGAAGCCTTCTTCGAAAACCGGGAGCTGCTGCAGTCGGATCAGGTGATTGTGGTTGAGGGGCAAGTGAGCCACGATGATTATTCGGGCCAGATGAAAATGCGGGTAAGTTCGGTCATGGATGTGCCCAGCGCCCGGAAGCAGTTCAGCAGAGGGCTGCGATTGAACCTGCAAGCGGATCAGTTGCAAAATGGGCTGTTGGAGAAGATAGATTCTACGCTGAGGCCGTTTCGCTGTGACGGCAGTCCGGTCTGGATTGAATACAGCAGCCCGGAAGCCAGCACCCGGATCGAACTGGGTGAATCCTGGCGTGTGCAGCCGGACGACAGCCTGCTGCAGGAGCTGAGACACCTGATGGGCGACCAGCGCGTGGAACTGGTCTATGATTGAGTAAGCAAGGCAAAGAGCAGCCCGAAATATTAAATTTTTGTCAGATAACGGACTCATACCAATGTCCGCTTTAGCCGTGTGCCGGGCGCTGCTATCTTTGTCACAAATTCTGTGTTGGCGGAACCTTGTACCGTCTGGCAATAAAATGATGGAACATCATGAACCCTAATTATCTGGATTTCGAACAGCCGATAGCCGACCTTGAAGCGAAGATTGAAGAGCTTCGCATGGTGGGCAACGACAGCGACATTAATATTTCTGACGAAATTACCCGGCTGAAAAAGAAAAGCGTCAGCCTTACAGAGAACATATTCTCAGATCTGCATCCCTGGGATGTGGCTCGTCTTGCGCGACACCCACGCCGTCCTTACACGTTGGATTACATCGAAATGATTTTTGAAGATTTCGATGAGTTGCACGGAGATCGTCGGTATGCAGACGATCAGGCCATTGTGGGCGGCACAGCGCGGCTGAATGATCAGCCAGTGATGATTATCGGCCACCAGAAGGGCCGCGAAGTGCGTGAAAAAGTAAAACGCAACTTTGGTATGCCGCGCCCTGAAGGTTATCGTAAAGCGCTGCGCCTGATGGAAATGGCAGAGCGGTTCAGAATGCCTATCCTCACGTTTATTGATACGCCTGGCGCCTACCCCGGCATTGGCGCCGAAGAGCGAGGCCAAAGCGAGGCTATTGCGTTTAACCTTGCGGTTATGTCTCGGCTAAAAACACCGATTATTTCGACGGTCATCGGTGAGGGTGGTTCTGGCGGTGCACTGGCCATAGGCGTTTGCGACCAGCTCAACATGATGCAGTACTCTACGTACGCGGTTATATCTCCCGAAGGCTGTGCCTCCATTCTGTGGAAAAGTGCCGAATACGCATCGCTGGCGGCTGAGGCCATGGGTGTCACGGCAGATCGGCTAAGCGAACTCGGGCTGGCAGACAACGTTATCGCGGAACCGCTGGGCGGAGCCCACCGCAACCCCGAAAAAACCGCCGAAGCTCTGCGCGAAACCCTTGCGAAAGGTATGGCAGAGCTTAGTCGTCTGCCTTTGGATGAGCTGGTATCCCGGCGGTATGAGCGGTTGACCCGCTATGACACAGGGCGCTAAGCCCATCACAGGGTTCGCCTTTTCGGAGGCGTTGATTGCGCCGGTAAAAGCCATTTCCGGCTACCGGCGTCTCTGGGTTGCCCTCAGCGGCGGCCTGGACTCCACTCTTCTGTTGCACCTTGCCGCGCGCTGCCATCCAGGCATGAGCGCGGTGCACATCAATCATCAGCTTCAGGCCAATGCTGGCGAGACGGAAGTCTTCTGCCGGGATGTATGCGCCGAGTTGGCTGTACCTCTTACGATTCAGCCTGTATCGGTCAAACTGGGTACTGGTCCAAACCAGGGTCTTGAGGAAGCTGCCCGCAAGGCTCGATATGAGGCATTTGAAGCGCTTCTGGCGCCAGGTGACATTCTCTTGATGGCGCATCATCAGGATGATCAAACCGAAACGGTGCTTTTTCGAATGGTTCGGGGCAGTGGTGTGGCCGGCCTTGCGGGCATGCCCGCCAGCCGCTCGCTGGGTGCAGGTCGCCTTGCCCGGCCGTTGTTGGGTTTCGACCGAGCGGAGCTTGAGTGTCACGCACGTCAGGCGGGTATTTCATGGGTAGATGATCCCAGCAATACGGACCCGCGATTCGATCGCAATTTTCTGCGCCTCAGTGTTTTACCGCTACTTAAAAAGCGCTGGCCGGGACTGAATCAGCGCCTTCGACACAGTGCAGATGCCTGCTCGGAGGGTCACTTTCTGAATCAGCGGCTGGCGGAACTGCAATGGCAAACGCTGGGCGCTAGCCGGCATCGCCTGCCGGTTACCGGGCTGAGCGCACTGTCGCCAGCGGAGCAGAAAAACCTTCTGCGCTGGTGGATACTTCAAGCCGGGTATTCGCCGCCGTCAATCAGTAACTGGTCACAGGTGCTGCATGATCTGCTGCAGGCAGCAGAAGATCGGTCCCCTGAGTTGCGCGCAGACGGATACAGTTTGCGGCGTTTTCAGGGTGAGCTTCATCTGGTGTCGGAACTGTCTTGCGTGCCAGAAGCACCCGTATTGCTCGCGCCAGGCCCTCCCGTAAAGTGGAGTGAATGGACTCTGCAGTTGATACCGGCAGCTACCTCAAAAACAAGCCCACCTCCAGTACGAATATGTACGAGGCAAGGCGGCGAACGTGTCCGTTTTAGCGTGGGAGGCCCCTCGAAGTCGCTCAAAAAATGGCTTCAAGAGAAGGCTGTTCCGCCCTGGCAAAGACGCCGGCTGCCCCTGATTTTCGGGGGCGCGGAGGGTGAAGGCGAGCTGATCGCGATTGGCGATTTGTGGTGTTCTGAACAATACTGCGGAAGCGCCCCTGCTGCAGGCTGGCGGCTGATTGTCCAGCGGGATTGTAATTGAGTCGCTGAGGGCTTTCTGGTAGTCTGGCGTCCCATCTTGAGATGATAATCTCCCTCCTTCACAGAACCTGATAATCATGGAATCTGCATGACGCGTTATATTTTCGTCACCGGCGGTGTTGTGTCCTCACTGGGGAAAGGAATCGCATCGGCCTCACTGGCAGCTATCCTTGAGGCCCGTGGCCTGAAGGTGACTATCCTCAAGCTGGATCCATACATTAACGTGGACCCGGGCACTATGAGCCCGTTCCAGCATGGCGAAGTCTTCGTGACGGAAGACGGT
>NZ_DRGY01000096.1 GCF_011049865.1 Marinobacter antarcticus
CCTGGTACCACCTGATCCCATCCCGAACTCAGAAGTGAAACAGGCCTGCGCCGATGGTAGTGTGGCATTTGCCCATGTGAGAGTAGGTCATCGTCAGACTCTTAATACCAAAAACCCCCTCCGGTCCGCCAGAGGGGGTTTTTTTATGCCCGAATGGGCGCTCGCGATTCAGGTGGGCACTGCTCACTTTACCTCTGAGTGATATACTGTTGGCATAAATTCAATTGCCTTAGCAAATGCCTTAGGGAGTACCTCAATGTCTGCCAGCGATCACTTGGTCATATTTGATACCACGCTTCGAGACGGTGAGCAGAGTCCCGGCGCCACCATGAACAAGGCGGAGAAACTCCGAATTGCCAAGGCTCTCGAAAAACTACGTGTTGATGTGATCGAGGCCGGTTTTGCAATCGCAAGCCAGGGTGATTTCGAAGCGATCAAGTCCATAGCGGAGACCATAAAAGGGTCAACGATTTGCAGCCTTGCACGAGCCCTGGATAAAGACATTGATCGCGCCGCAGAAGCGATTCGCCCAGCAGAACGAGCGCGCATTCACACGTTTATTGCAACGTCGCCCATTCACATGAAGCACAAGCTGCAAATGCAACCGGATGACGTGATTGAGCAGGCGGTTCGGGCTGTAAAGCGCGCGCGAAGTCATGTGGATGACGTTGAGTTTTCCTGTGAGGATGCGGGTCGCTCGGAACTGGATTTTCTTTGCCGGATTATTGAGGCCGCTATAGACGCCGGCGCTAATACAATTAACATTCCTGACACGGTTGGCTACGCCATTCCCGAACAGTTTGCCGACACGGTTTATCAACTGCTGAATCGGATTCCTAATGCAGACAAAGCCATTTTCTCGGTTCATTGCCATAACGACCTGGGGCTTGCAGTTGCAAATTCGCTCGCGGCGGTAACCCGCGGCGCCCGGCAAGTAGAATGCACCATTAATGGTTTGGGTGAGCGCGCCGGCAATGCGTCTCTGGAGGAGATCGTGATGGCTGTTCGTACCCGTCAGGATTTGTTCAATATTGATACCCGGATAGACGCTCGCCATATTGTTCCGACGTCACGCCTCGTCTCCACTATCACCGGTTTTCCAGTGCAACCAAACAAGGCCATAGTAGGTGCGAATGCCTTCGCCCACGAGTCGGGTATTCATCAGGACGGTGTGCTCAAGCATCGTGAGACCTACGAGATTATGCGGGCGGAGGATGTCGGCTGGCATACGAATAGCCTGGTTCTTGGCAAACACTCTGGTCGCAATGCATTTCGCACACGCCTGCTCGAATTGGGCATTCAGTTTGAAACAGAAACCGAGCTTAATGAGGCGTTCACCCGTTTCAAAGCTCTGGCTGATTTGAAGCATGAGATCTTTGATGAAGATCTGCAGGCGATTGCCAGCGACACTCGGCAGAAGGATGAGGACGGTCGTTACGGGCTCGTTTGCTTGCTGGTTTGTTCTGAGACCGGTGTCATACCCAAGGCCACGATGACACTCACAATGGATGGAAAGGAACACAAGGTCGAAGCGGAAGGCAGTGGTCCGGTCGACGCGACATTCAAGGCTATCGAATCGCTTGTCGATTCAGGCTGCAATCTACAGCTCTATTCCGTGAACAACATTACCAGTGGAACTGACGCTCAGGGTGAAGTGACTGTTCGGTTGGAGCGTGGTGGCCGAATCGTAAACGGCGTAGGTGCAGATACCGATATCATCATTGCTTCGGCTAAAGCCTACATTGAAGCCCTTAACCTGATCAGCCGCGGTGGTATCCGCCAGCACCCCCAGGTGGCGGATGTTTGATTTGAAGTGCTCCGGAACGACGAGCCTGCAGCGGATCAACGGTAACGTGAATGATCCGGACTGAAGCTCAACGACAATTCTATCTCGGCTTGGCGGGCGTTCGGTTGTGGTACGCCCGCGAACCGCTGCCGGGTGCTGCGCCCAGCCCCGAATTTCTGTTCCCGGAACCGGATGAACAAGCGACGCCGCTTGTGTCGGGTAAGGTTAAGACTGCAGTGGCCCCCGCAGAAGAGGCCGCTCTCAATCCGGCGCCTGCCGCCCCTGAAACTGGCAAGCGGGGAGCTCAGCGAATTGCCAATCTCCAGGCGTTGATGGATCAAGGCGTTGAGACGACGGGCAAAGAGTCGCAGGCTCAGCCGCCGCCAGTAGAGGCAAGGTTGCCAACCGATCAACCCCAAAACACGACGACCCCGGCACCGATGGCGCAGGTACAAACGGGCAAGGCGCTGAGTCTTAGTGTGGGAGTGTTTTTTGGTCAGCGTCATATTCTGATCGCCAGCATATCCAAAGAGGTGAGTCTTGGTCTGCAGGAGACTCTTGCTATAAACATACTGAAGAGCCTCGGGGAAGCGCAGGCAAAGCCCTCCGCGTGGGTCCAATGGCCTGTTTTCAATAATCGCCTTGTGGCGGGAGGAACGATTGCTGATCTGGTGTCTGTTATGAAGCCTGTTTTGAGTGACGTCGCCAAAAAGAAGGTGATCGTTCTGGGGCGTATTGGCGATGGAGATTCGGGTGAAGGAAATAGTGGCTGGCTGGCAGAGACACTTGCGCGATGCCCCGACATCGAATTTGAGTATTCGCTTGCAGAACTTGCCAGTAATCCGCGTTCCAAGCGTTCTTTATGGCAGCAACTGAAACCGTTGGTCAGAACCTGATGCCAAAAAGGGACGACTCATATTGCGCCGCTGGTGAACTGGATCTGACGATACGCCCTTTGGAGCCAAGGGATTTGCCTGAGATGCTGAACATAGAGCTTCAGGGATACTCGCACCCCTGGTCTGAAGGAATATTCCGGGACTGCTTCAAGCCGAGTTACCGATTGTGGGGCGTTTGTCAGGGTGGCTCATTGGTCGGGTACGCCGTAATTTCCTATGTACTGGACGAGGTTCATCTGTTGAATCTCTGCATCCACCCCGGGTGTCGTGGCCAGGGTGCCGGAAAACTCCTACTGCGCTACCTTCTTGCTGAAGCAGCCCGTGAGTGTATGAACCAGGTTATTCTGGAAGTGAGACTGAGTAACAACGTTGCGAGCAAGCTCTATCGCAATGAGGGCTTTGAGGAAATAGGTCGTCGACCCCGATATTATCCTGCTGCCTCAGGGCGCGAAGATGCACGGGTAATGACGCTGTTATTACAACCCTGATGCGTGCTGCTTCTGTTCGCGTAATGACCGCTTAACCCTTATAATGCTGCCTTTCCCGAACATCTGACGCAGGTTGCCCCTCGACTATGTCTCACCTTTCCCAGGAAGTGGCTAAACGCCGCACCTTTGCGATTATCTCTCACCCGGACGCTGGTAAAACCACCATTACCGAAAAAGTCCTCTTGTTCGGGAATGCTATACAGAAGGCGGGCACGGTCAAGGGCAAAAAGTCCGGCCAGCATGCAAAATCTGACTGGATGGAAATGGAGAAAGAGCGGGGTATTTCGGTAACCACGTCCGTTATGCAGTTTCCGTACGGCGGCAAACTGATAAACCTGTTGGACACACCGGGTCACGAGGATTTTTCTGAGGACACGTATCGTACTCTGACAGCAGTGGATTCATGCTTGATGGTTATCGACAGCGCCAAAGGCGTTGAAGAGCGCACCATCAAGCTGATGGACGTCACCCGGCTTCGAGATACGCCTATTCTGACGTTCATGAATAAGCTCGATCGTGAGACCCGGGATCCGATAGAGCTGATGGACGAAGTGGAAAATGTTCTGAAAATTGCTTGCGCACCGATCACCTGGCCTATTGGCATGGGTAAAAACTTTAAAGGTGTGTACCACCTGCTCCGTGACGAAGTGATTCTGTATCAGGGTGGGCAGGGTCACGCTATTCAGGACGTTCGCGTTATCAGTGGATTGGCTAATCCGGAACTTGACACGGTGCTTGGTGCTTACGCGAGTGACTTGCGCAATGAGGTAGAGTTGGTGAAGGGGGCGTCTCATGAGTTCGATCTTGAGGCATTTCTGGCCGGTGAATTGACCCCGGTGTTTTTTGGTACGGCGTTAGGTAACTTTGGCGTCGACCACATGCTGGACGGGCTAATTGACTGGGCTCCCACGCCTCAACCCCGCGAAACAGACCACAGGCTGGTGCAGCCAGATGACGAAGCTTTCACCGGTTTTGTATTTAAGATTCAGGCCAACATGGACCCTCAACACCGGGACAGAGTTGCGTTTATGCGCGTCGTGTCGGGTAAATACAGCCAGGGCATGAAAGCCCGGCATGTGCGGATTGCGAAAGAAGTTCGGTTTTCTGACGGTTTGACGTTTATGGCCGGAGACCGTGAACGGGCAGAGGAAGCGTATGCGGGCGATATTATTGGCCTGCATAACCACGGCACAATCCAGTTGGGAGACACATTTACCGGCGGCGAAAACATGAAGTTTACCGGTATTCCCAATTTTGCGCCGGAGTTGTTCCGTCGGATCCGTCTGAAAGACCCATTGAAGGCAAAACAGCTCCAGAAAGGCTTGATTCAGCTCTCGGAAGA
>NZ_DRGY01000097.1 GCF_011049865.1 Marinobacter antarcticus
ATGTTGTGTCAGGACGCAGAAAAAGCCGGCCAGGAAAAACGGCTGAGCGAGGCGCAGCCTGCGGTTGCCGCTATAAAAGCAGAGTTCACGCGAGTGACCGCCGGGCTTGATACGCTGCTGGCGCGCGGTGCCCAATAGCAGCGTGACGCGCTAAGAACGCGCGGCTGGCATCGCTTTTGCAATTGTTTGGGAAATCGCCTGGAAAACAGTCCTGAGGAGGGTTGAACAGTGCGTTTACCGACCAAAAGCGGCAAGAGGTTGCCATGACACAGACAGTTCTCCCCCAGACTCCCGCCCCCGGGGCGCCGAACGACATTGGCCCACCGAAAACAGGCTCCGCCCGAGACAGCAGCGCCGGTGAGAGCCGGTACGAATCGGTTTCCCGTGCGGAGCAAAAACGTCTTGATCGCCAGCGCTCCGAGCGTAATGACGAGGCTCGCGATGCCCGTTCCGCGCAAGAGAAACGCCCCGAAAAAGACGGCGATGCGCGGTCAGTAAACTCATCCGAACCGGAAAACGGTGGCAAGACGTCCGCAACCGACGAGGGCAAACCGGGTGAAAAAGCAATGGCAGACACAGCAACTGCCGGCACTGCAACGGCAGACCAGGCCACGCTCGACAAAAGCGCTGAGGCGGCTCCGGAGATGGAAGCCACCACCACTCCGTTGACCTTTGCAGATCTGCAGGCGCTGTTGTTGCCCGCAACCGGTCAGGTGGGAGCGGCAGGTAAAGCAGCAGCGGGCGCGGCGGCAACGGGTGGAGGCATTGCCCAAGGAACCGAATTGTTTGCCGGGCTGTTTGGCGGTAAACCCGGACAGGGTGCATCGGGCAGTGCTGGCAGTGCTGGCAGTGCTGGCAGTGCTGGCGGTACTGGTGGATTGTCACTGAGTGATGGATTGTTTTCGCTCGGTGCAGAAAAAGCCGGTGCTACAGACCCCTCCAACCTGCTGGCGGGCACTCGGTTTGGCGCGGCCATGGAGCTGGTTTCCCAGCAGGGCGCCTACGCTGGCGGCAAGCTTGCAACCGAAGCGCAAGTGCCGCTGAGGAGTTACGCAACGTCGATTGATGTTCCCGTCAGTCACGCAGAGTGGGGAGATAAACTGATGGGTAAGCTCAGCTGGCTAACAGCCAAAAACCTGTCAGTAGCTGAGATTCATCTCACACCCCCCGACATGGGGCCAATGGAGGTGCGGGTTCGCGTTTATAACGAGCAGGCCACGATTACCGTCCACGCGGCGAACCCCGTGGTGCGGGATCAATTGGAGCAGAATTCGCACAGGCTGCGGGATATGTTGGGTGAGCAGGGTCTTTCCCTGGCTCAGTTCGATGTGTCAGACAACTCCCAGAATCAGCGCGGCGAACAAGGAGCGGGTGACGGAGAAGGTTCGTCGTCCGGTGCTGGTGCCGGGCCCCTGGCTGCCGAAGGCGGTGAGGCGGCGGCTCAAGCTGGTAGCCTGGACCTGAGCTGGAACGGCGCCGTCGATCTATTTGCCTGAGTGCCCACGCATCTCATCTGGCATTCCTCGGGCATTCCTCGCCAATCTGCTTTGCCCATCCCTTCTTGCGACGCTAAACTGCGGTTCCGAGCGCGGGGGTTGGCTCTTCTGGCCCGCCCTTTGCAGTCAATTTGTAAATGTCATGGAAAAGTACGTCCATTGACGGATTTCTGGCGGAAAATACGATGGCAGAAAATAACGGCCCTGAAGCGGCACCGGCCAAAAAAGGTAAGCTGAAGCTGATCATCATGCTTACGGTTGTCGTGATACTGGCGATTGCCCTTTCGGTTGCGGGCACAGTGTGGTTCCTTGGCGGCGGATTGCCCGGAATGGACAACGCGGCGCAAAGCCAAGACGATGTAGCAGAAGAGGTCTTTACGCCGAGTATCTATTTGAACATTGAAAAAGGCCTGGTAACGACGGTCAAGAGTGAGGGTCGCCAACGCTATGCCCAGGCCTTTATCGCGCTTGGGGCAACAGACCCAGAGGCACTGGCGGCCGCGAAATTGCATATGCCCCTGATACGCAGCCAGTTGGTCACGGTGCTCGGCAGCAGCGATTTCGCAGCGCTGCAGACTCCCCAAGGCAGGCAAGGCCTGGTGGATACCATGCTGGCAACGGTTAATCAGGTGTTGGAGCAGGAGGGCGAACCCGGCGTCAACCGTGTGCTGTTCCGGAATTTTGTCGTTCAATAGGTGCAGTTCGATAGGTTAAGAGTTCAATAGAGCCTGGCCCCAAGCGGGTCCTTCAAGCGGCAGGACAGAGCAGGAAAAAGTATGCAGGATCTACTGTCACAAGATGAAATTGATGCGCTTCTCCACGGCGTGGATGACGGTGACATTGATACGTATGAAGAAGCTGACGAAACCGGTGTAAAAAATTACGATCTTGCCAGCCAGGATCGCATCGTTCGCGGCCGAATGCCCACGCTCGAGATGATCAACGAGCGCTTTGCCCGATACACCCGCATCAGCCTGTTCAATCTTTTGCGCCGCAACGCGGATGTCTCCACCGGCGGCGTTCAGATCATGAAGTTCGGCGAATACATACACACGCTTTACGTGCCTACCAGCCTGAATCTGTGCAAGGTTCGCCCGTTGCGCGGAACCTCCCTGTTTGTTCTGGACGCCAAGCTGGTCTTCAAGCTGGTTGATAACTTTTTCGGGGGGGAAGGCCGGCACGCAAAAATCGAGGGCCGGGAGTTCACGCCCACGGAAAACCGCATAGTGCAGATGGTGCTTAACCAGATTTTTAATGACATGCAGGAAGCATGGCAGGCCGTCATCAAAGTGAATTTCGAGTACCTCAGTTCCGAGGTAAACCCGGCCATGGCCAACATTGTGAGCCCCAGCGAAGTGGTGGTGATCAGCACGTTCCATATCGAGCTGGATGGCGGCGGCGGTGAGCTCCACTTTGCTTTGCCCTATTCAATGATTGAACCGATCCGGGACGTGCTTGACTCGGGTGTGCAAAGCGACGTTGACGACGTCGACGAGCGTTGGGTCAATGCGTTGCAGGAGGACATAAAAGAGGTGGATGTTCCGATCAACACCACCGTTTGTCGGCGCAGGATTTCCCTGAGAGACGTTGCCAAACTGAAAGCCGGTGACATCATTCCTGTAGAAATGCCTGAATATCTCACGGTAACGGCCAACGGTATTCCTGTATACAAGGCGACCATGGGAACTCGGGATGGAAAACTGGCGCTTCGAATTCACGAGCGGGCGACACGGCCCAAGTTAAAAAAACAACTCAAGGTAGGACACAATGGCTGACGATAAAAAAGACGGTCAGGAGCTGAGCGAGGACGAAAAGCTGGCAGCAGAATGGGAAGCGGCCATGGAGGAAACTGGTGAGGACACGGCGGAAGATGCGGAAGAGTCCCGAGATGATGAGTGGGCCCAAGCCATGGAAGACGCCGGAGATGCGCACAACAAGAGTGACGATGCGGGCGAGGACGCCAGCAGCAATGTAAAAGCCGCGCCCATGGAAGAGTTTGACACGGGTTTTCTGGCCACTCAGGGCGGCGGACCGCCACCGGATCTCGATGTTATTCTGGACATCCCCGTCAGTATCTCCATGGAAGTCGGGAATACCCAAATCCCTATTCGTAACCTTCTACAATTGAATCAGGGCTCGGTGATAGAGCTGGATCGGCTGGCAGGCGAACCCTTGGATGTGCTGGTTAACGGCACGCTTATCGCCCACGGCGAAGTGGTTATGGTTAATGAAAAATTTGGTATACGCCTCACGGATGTGATCAGTCCGGGTGAACGCATCAAACGGTTGCAGAAATAGAATGGGAACCAGAACGGCGGGTTTGTTATTGCTGCTCACGACCATGCCAGCTGTGGCCGAAGAAACGGCCAAAACGATAAAGAGTAGCCCTGGCAGCACGGCGGATACACTCGGCACGCTGCTTAGCCTGGGCGCCGGTTTGCTGGCGGTGATCGCTGTTATTTACGGTTGTGCCTGGATTATCCGTCGGATGAACGGCATGACGGGTATGAACAACAACGCAATCAAGGTTGTGTCCGTCATGGCAATTGGCGCCCGCGAACGCATCGCTCTGATTGAAGTGGGCGGGCAGCAGATCCTTCTGGGTGTTACCCCCTCCGCTATCCGTACGCTCCAGGTTTTTGAAGAGCCGGTTGTGGATGCGAGCAATCCGAACTCCGGAGACTTTGCCCGACGCCTGCAAAGCATGATCGGTAAATCCTGGACAGCCCCGAACAAGGAATGAACAGGCCCATGATGGTGGCAACGCTTAAACGATTTATTCCGCTGTTTGTTTTATTCGGCGGCCTGTTCTGGACACAATTTTCCTATGCGGACTTGCCCGGTATTCCGGCGTTTACCGTGACGCCAGGCGAAGGCGAGGGCATTCAGGAATACTCAGTCACCCTGCAGATTCTCGCGCTGATGACCGCGCTGACGTTCCTGCCCGCCATGCTGATGATGATGACGTGTTTTACCCGCATCATCGTAGTGTTTGCCATCCTGCGCCAGGCTCTGGGCCTGCAGGCCACGCCGTCAAACCAGATACTGCTTGGCCTGGCTCTATTTCTCAGTATTTTCATCATGAAACCGGTACTGGAAGAGGCCAATCGTGTCGGGTTGCAGCCGTACCTGCAGGAAGAAGTCACGTCACTGGAAGCGGTTGAGCTTGCCAGTGTGCCGTTCAAAAAGTTCATGCTGGAACAGACCCGGGAAGACGATCTTGCGCTCTTCATGCGCATTGCGGATGTTCAGTACGACACCCCTCAGGATGTTTCGTTCTGGATACTGATGCCGGCGTTCGTCACCAGTGAACTCAAAACGGCGTTTCAGATAGGGTTTATCCTGTTTATTCCGTTTCTGATTCTCGACATGGTTGTAGCCAGCGTGCTCATGGCCATGGGCATGATGATGCTGTCACCGATTATTATCTCGTTGCCCTTCAAGATAATGCTGTTTGTTCTGGTGGATGGCTGGGCTCTTATCATGGGTACTCTGGCCGCCAGTTATGGACTGTAGGCCGGTTGTAAAAAACAGGAGAGAAGCATGACGCCAGAAACCGTTATCGACATCCTGCGGGAAGCTCTGTGGATGATTGTGCTTTTCGCCTCCGTGATCATCGGGCCGGGGCTGGTTATTGGCCTTGTGGTCAGTACCTTCCAGGCAGCAACCCAGATCAACGAACAAACGCTCAGCTTCTTGCCGCGCCTGTTGGTCACTCTCATTGTTATCATTGTTATGGGGCCGTGGATGCTGACCAAACTTCTGGATCATGCACACCGGCTGATCTCCAGCATTCCATTTCTGATCGGCTGAGCCATGACCCCCATGGAACTCAACGCAGACGTGCTCGGCCAGTGGGTCGGGCAGCACCTCTGGCCGCTGTTTCGGCTGGCCAGCTTTCTGATGGTTATCCCCATATTCGGCACTCAACTGGTGCCTGCCAGAGTGCGTCTCGGGCTTGCATTGTTGATGACCATTCTGATTGTGCCCATGATCCCCGACGTGCCGCAGGTTGAAGCCCTGAGTGCCGATGCCGTGGTTATCAGCTTGCAACAGATTCTGATTGGCGTCGGCATGGGATTTGCGCTCACCGCCCTTTGGCAACTGTTTGTTATTGCCGGGCAGATGATTGCCATGCAAATGGGCCTGGGCTTCGCCTCCATGGTCGATCCGGCTAACGGCGTTAATGTGCCCGTGTTGGCTCAGATTTACACCATTACAGTGACCTTGCTGTTCCTCGCCATGAACGGTCATCTGGTGGCGTTTGAAGTGTTTATCGAAAGCTTCCGAACCCTGCCCATCGGCATGGAAGGTCTGGGTCAGGTGGGGGTGTGGGAACTGGCCCATCGCATCAGTTGGATGTTTACCTCCGCCATGTTGCTGGCACTTCCGGCGGTGACCGCCGTGCTCATTGTCAGCATATCCTTCGGCGTAATGACCCGGGCAGCACCGCAGATGAACATCTTCGCCCTGGGCTTCCCGATTGGCTTGATTTTTGGATTGTTTGCTATCTGGGTGCTGCATGCCAATTTTCTGCCGCACTTCGAAGAGTACACCCGACAAACCTTTGAATTTATGCGAAACCTTCAGGGGCAGCCCTGAACCGGCCCCGGTGATCTTTCACGAGTCAGAGCATGGCAGAAGAGAACGACAACAGTCAGGAAAAAACCGAAGAGGCCACGCCCCGAAGGCTCGAGAAAGCACGGGAAGATGGCCAGACAGCTCGATCAAAAGAGTTGGCGACCATGGCCGTGCTCATCGCCGGCGCCGGTGGTTTGCTGATCTTCGGAGCGCAGCTGGGTGCCGCAATGGAAGCCATTATGCGCGATGCGTTTACGCTTGAGCGCTCTGCCATATTCGATACCCGGCACATGAGCCTTCAGCTTCTGGCCTCGGCCAAAGAAGCCGCTTGGGCACTGGCGCCTATCTTCCTGCTCCTGCTCATAGCCGCGGTTGCCGGCTCCATTGGCATTGGAGGGTTGCTGTTCAGCGGCAAAGCCATAGCCCCTAAACTCAATCGCATGGACCCCATCAAAGGCCTGGGGCGGATGTTCTCCGCGCGATCCCTGATTGAACTGGTCAAAGCCATCGCCAAAGTGGGGTTGGTGATGGCGCTCGCAATTCTCATACTGAACGTTCGCACCGAGGATCTGCTTGCCATCGCTGAAGAATCCGCGGTTCCGGCGATGGAACACGTGCTCTGGACATTGGGCTGGAGCTTTTTTCTGCTCGCCTGCGCCACCATTATCATTGCCGCAATCGATGTGCCGTTCCAGATTTTTGACCATCACAAAAAACTGCGGATGACCAAGCAGGAAGTCAAAGACGAATACAAGGACTCCGAAGGCAAGCCCGAGGTCAAAGGCAAGATTCGCCAACTGCAACGTGAAATGTCCCAGCGCCGTATGATGCAGGACGTGCCCACCGCTGATGTTGTGATCACCAACCCGAGCCACTATGCGGTGGCGTTGAAGTACAACCCCGATTCCATGGGTGCGCCAATGGTCGTCGCCAAAGGTGCCGATGAAATTGCGTTTAAGATTATGGAAATTGCCCGGGAGCACAAGGTGGAGCTTCTACGCACGCCGCCTCTTACGCGAGCTGTGTACCACAACAGCGACATAGGCGACGAAATCCCCGATGGCCTGTACATGGCCATCGCCCAGGTGCTGGCCTACGTGTTCCAGCTCCGGCAGTTCCGCAAAGGGCGTCGGCCCAGGCCCGGCATGCCTGATTTGCCGATACCTTCGGATTTGCGGCGTGATGTCTAAATCTCGCGATATCTCGACAGTCGAATCGCAGACGTGCGAAGCCCCTTTCCAAAAATGTTGGAGGCCAGGGACGGCCGGAAACAAGCGCACACGGACGTGCTCGTAGCGGTTTTTGGAAAGGGGCTTCGCACGGCTCGCAGGCACCCCGATCACAGGCTGCCTGCGGGCGAACACAGATGTCAGTCTTCATTATGCTCGTAAATGGCCTTGCCCCAGGCCTCGCGGCTGCCGGGAAGTATCAGGTTCAGGATTACGGCGGCCACCGCACACAGGGCGATACCCTCAAGGTGGCCCAGAACCATACCGCCGATACCGAACACCAGAGTGACACCCACAATAACCAGATTCCGCGCCTGGGAAAGATCCACCTGATGGCGAATCAACGTGCTCATTCCCACCACCGCAATAGACCCGAACAGCAGGCACAGAATGCCCCCCATCACCGGCGCCGGGATAGTCTGTAGAACCGCGCCGAATTTACCCACGAAGGCCAACACAATCGCAGTGCCAGCCGCCCACCACATAATCTTCGGGTTGAAATTGCGGGTCAGCATCACTGCGCCCGTCACCTCGGAGTAGGTCGTGTTGGGTGGCCCGCCCAGCAGGGCCGCAGCGCTGGTAGCCAGGCCGTCGCCCAGCAGAGTGCGATGCAAGCCAGGCTTCTCAAGATAGTTTTTGCGAGTGACATTGCCAATCGCCAGAATATCGCCGATGTGTTCAATGGCCGGTGCAATGGCAACGGGGATCATGAACAGAATGGCGCCCCAACTGAACTGCGGAGCAACAAAGTTGGGAACCGCAAGCCAGGGCGCCTGCTGGACAGGTGTGATATCTATAATGCCGGCGAACGCAGACAGGATATAACCGACAATCACACCAAACATAATGGGGATCAGGCGGAAAATGCCTTTGGACCAGACAGACGCAACAATGGTCACCGTCAACGAAATCATCGCAATCCAAAGGGCCGTGTCCTCTGGCACCAACTGCACTGCACCATCGCCGGTGCGACCTGAGGCCATATGCACCGCAAGCGGTGCCAGCCCCAACCCGATCACCATAATGACCGGCCCGATAACCACTGGGGGCAGAAGGCGGGTTATAAAGCCGGCACCACGCAGCTTTATGGCGCCGCTGAGCACGACATAAAGAATGCCCGCTGCCATCAGGCCGCCCAAGGTTTCTTCAAGGCCGAATCTGCCCTTGGACGCTATAACCGGTGCAATAAACGCGAAGGAAGAGGCCAGGAAGATCGGAATTTGACCGCCGGTCACAATATGAAAAATGAGCGTGCCTAAACCGGCCGTAAAGAGCGCAACATTGGGATCGAGGCCGGTAAGCAGTGGCATCAGCACCAGAGCGCCGAAGGCGACGAGCAGCATCTGGGAGCCGGCAATCGCCTGTTTCCAGACAGGATCGTTGGTATGGTCTTCCATGATCAGACGTCCTTCTGCTTGGTGCCGAATATTTTGTCGCCAGCGTCGCCAAGCCCGGGCAGGATATAGCCCTTCTCATTCAGGCATTTGTCCACAGACGCGGTGTAAATGGACACATCCGGGTGCTTGTCCAGAACGTTCTTGATACCTTCCGGCGCGGCTACCAGCACCAGGGCGCGAATTTCGGTGCTTCCGGCTTTTTTGAGCACGTCGATGGTGGAAATCATTGAGCCGCCGGTGGCCACCATCGGGTCGACAATCAACGCCGTGCGCTGATCCAGCTCACCCACCAGTTTTTCCAGGTACGTATTGGCTTCGAGTGTTTCCTCGTCGCGTATCTGGCCCACCACGCTCACCCGAGCCACAGGAATAAGGCTCAGAACCCCATCGAGCATGCCCAGTCCGGCCCTTAGGATGGGAACAATGGTGATTTTCTTGCCGTGTATCTGCTCCACGGTTACCGGTCCGGCCCACCCCTCAATGGTCTTTTCTTGCAGGTTGAAGTCTTTGGTCGCCTCGTAGGTGAGCAGAGCGCCGACTTCCTGTGCCAGTTCACGGAAGTTTTTGGTACTGATGTCGGCACGGCGCATCAGGCCGAGTTTGTGTCTGATCAGGGGGTGTTTTACCTCGTGAATCGGCATGGGCTCACCTGTTTGTAGATCCGGAGTTATGAAGTTGCGGGTTCGATATAACGTTTAGGTGGCGCAAGGATACCGCATCTTTTAAGGCGAGTCAGGCTGGTAAAGTCACCTCGTGGCCGAAAAATCAAACGCGATGGTATGGATCTTGCGGTATCCCTGTGAAAGATGCGTGGGCGTCAGAATTTCGACCTTTTAAACGCCTTCAGAAACAGTGAATCGGAGATGCTTCGGGCATGGACAGAGCTTTAGTCCTTCATAATGTCAAATCCCTGACGCGAGGCAACCTCGGCGTTCCCATTATGTTGATGGGGTTGTTGGGTATGATGATTCTGCCCATGCCGGCCTTTTTGCTGGACGTGTTTTTCACGTTCAACATTACGCTCTCGATCGTCATTCTGCTGGTGTGTGTTTACGCACTTCGGCCTATGGAATTTGCGTCCTTTCCCACGGTATTGCTGGTTGCAACGCTGCTGCGTCTTGCCCTGAATGTGGCTTCTACCCGGGTTGTGTTGCTGGAAGGCCATGAAGGCGGCGATGCAGCGGGTAAGGTTATTGAATCGTTCGGAGCGGTACTGATTGGCGGTAATTACGCGGTCGGTCTCGTGGTGTTCGCCATTCTGATGATTATTAACTTCCTGGTTGTTACCAAGGGTGCTGGCCGGGTTTCGGAGGTCAGCGCGCGGTTCACTCTGGACGCGATGCCCGGCAAACAAATGGCGATTGATGCCGATCTGAACGCCGGCCTTGTTAATCAGGAGGAAGCCAAGTTTCGGCGCGCCGAGATTGCCCAGGAAGCGGATTTTTACGGCTCCATGGACGGTGCGTCCAAATTCGTCAAGGGCGACGCGGTTGCAGGCCTGTTGATTCTGGCGATCAATATTATTGGCGGTGTGGCCATTGGCATGCTCCAGCATAGCCTTAATTTCGGGCTTGCGATGGAGCGCTACGCGCTGCTCACCATTGGTGATGGGCTGGTTGCCCAGATTCCGTCACTGCTGCTTTCTACCTCTGCTGCCATCATGGTGACCCGTGTAACCTCCAGCCAGGATATGGGCGGGCAGATCCTTCAGCAGTTGTTCAGTGCCCCCAAAGCGTTGGCGATCGCTGCCGGTATTCTCATATTGCTCGGCCTTATTCCGAACATGCCCCATGTGGCGTTTCTGGGGCTGGGAGGCCTTGCCGCTGCGAGCGCCTGGTTTATCTGGAATAGAAACAGACAAACCGTGGAAGAGGGCAGCTCGTTCCCCAATCGGGTCGCAGCCGGTGTCCAGCCTGGCTCCGGCGCGCGCGATGTACCACTTGCCGGCGACTCTGGTGGCGATCCAGGCCGCCAGCTACCGGCGCCGGGAGAAACCCGCGAGCTGGGTTGGGATGATGTGACAACCGTGGATATCGTTGGGCTGGAAGTGGGCTACCGCCTGATTCCCCTGGTTGATAAATCCCAGGGTGGCCAGTTGCTGAGCCGTATCAAAGGTGTTCGCAAAAAGCTGTCCCAGGACATGGGTTTTCTGATGCCCTCTGTGCACATTCGCGACAACCTGGATCTCATGCCCAATGTGTATCGCATTACGTTGATGGGTGTAACCATCGCTGAGGCTGAAATACACCCCGACCGTGAGCTGGCAATCGATCCCGGCCAGGTATTCGGAAAAATAGAAGGTATAGCGGGCAAGGATCCTGCGTTTGGCCTGGATGCCAGTTGGATCGAGCCGGAGAAAAAAGACCAGGCCCAGACGCTGGGTTACACCGTGGTCGATGCCAGTACCGTTGTGGCGACGCACCTGAATCAGGTGCTGCAAAAGCATGCCCATGAACTGCTGGGGCATGAAGAAGTACAGAAGTGGTTGGACCAACTGGAGAAAATCTCGCCCAAGCTGGCGGAAGAGCTGGTGCCGACAACGGTATCCATCAGCCTGCTGTTGAAAGTGCTGCAGAATCTGCTTAGAGAAGAAGTGCCCATCCGCGATATGCGCTCCATTGCAGAGTCCATGGTGAACGTGCATCCGAAGAGCCAGGATCCCAAGTTGCTGACCACGGTAGCGAGACAGGCGCTGCGCAGGATGATTGTTCAGACCATCTGCGGTAACGATCAGGAAATACCGGTGATTACGCTGGATCCGGACTTGGAACAGTTATTGCTGAAGTCTGTTCAGCAGAGTCAACAATCCGGCGGACAGGAAGATATTGGGATGGTTCTGGAGCCAAACATGGTGGAAAAGCTGCAGCGCTCATTGCAAGACAGCGTGCAGCGCCAGGAAATGCTGGGTAAGCCCGCCATTCTGCTGGTATCCGGCCCGCTGAGGCCGGTGCTTGCAAAGTTTGCCAGCTTCGGTGTTGAGAGACTGCATGTGCTCTCGTACCAGGAAATACCGGATAACAAGCAGATTACGATCGTGGCGTCCGTGGGTCAGTAAGCGCGCGGATGAAAGAACGGACGGCGCCGGAACAGCGTTGCCGGTAGAGGATGCAATAACATGAAAGTAAAACGTTTTTTTTCCAAGAGCATGGCCGAAGCCCTGAAGCAGATCAGTGAACAGATGGGGCCGGATGCGGTCATCCTTTCCAATCGGCGCGTAGACGGTGGCGTTGAAATTGTCTGCGCATTGGATTACGACGAAAATATGGCGCGCCAGAGTCTGGGTGAAAAAGCCAGTGAGGCCACCAACGGCGCTCGGCTTGCGGAAATGCAGGCAGAACAACACCGTCGACTGGAAGATGAACTGAGTCGCTCCCGTTCACGCATTCGCGACGTTCGGGAAAAGCGATCAGTGCGCAATCAGGGTTATCCCGAAGCCTCAATGGCAGAGCTGGAACAAGCCGGGTGCGACAATTTTGACGAACCTGCATCCTCGGGTCGCAGCAGCAACACAGACTATTCCGACGAGCTTGCCGGCATGCGCGCAGAGATCAGCGCGCTGCGGGATCTTATGGGTGGCCAGCCAAGTGAACCGAAAAAGCCCGGCGTCAATGCGGTTCAGCAGCGGCTTGCGGAACGGTTGCAGGAGCTCGGCCTGAGCCCGGATCTGGCCGGTTCCCTCTCCCGTCGCCACAAAGTCGGGAAGCTGGAAGAGGGTTGGAAGCAGGCACTGAAAATGCTGGTGGTCGGTGTGCGCACGTCCCGTCAGGAATGGCTGGACGAAGGTGGTGTCTATGCCTTGGTCGGCCCTACGGGCTCTGGCAAGACCACTACGATTGGCAAACTGGCAGCCCGTTATGTGTTGAAACACGGCTCCGATTCTTTGGCGTTAGTCACCACAGACCGCTATCGGGTGGCGGCGCATGAGCAACTTTTCGTATTCGGCCGCATTCTCAACGTGCCGGTTCGCGTGGTGGACGAAAGCCACACATTGGATGACATTCTTGAAGAACTTTCGGATCGTCATCTGGTGCTGATTGATACCGCTGGGCTGACCAGCTCCGACAAAGGCTACCAAGAGCAATTGACCGAGCTGGCCCGCAGTCACCATAAGGTGCGTACGCACTTGGTGGTGTCTGCAACCAGCCAACCGCGTATTATGAAATCCGTATGGCATTGCTATAAGATGGCAAATCTTACGGGTTGCGTGATGACAAAGATTGACGAAGCGCTGACCTTGGGCGAATCTCTGGGCTTTGCGATGGAAACCGGCTTGCCGGTGGCCTATTACACAGACGGGCAAAAGATTCCGGGTGATTTGCACCACGGCGAATCGGTTCCGCTTGTGCGCCTGGCGGTTGAGCGTCTGAAAACGCTTCAACAACAGGCCGCTGCAGAACGGTTATCCGGCGCAGAGCGCCCGCAAGAAACGGCCTGAGGCCTTGAAGTTTTGAGTTGTGTTCAGCTATGAATCATACCCGGCTAAACGTTGCGAGAGATAATAAACAGTATGAGCAAAGCACATCCGGTACAGGTGATCGCAGTTTCCGGCGGCAAAGGAGGTGTCGGCAAGAGTAACGTGTCGGTGAATCTTGGCATCGCTTTGGCCCAGAAGGGCCGGCGTGTGGTTTTGCTTGATGCGGATTTGGGTCTGGGCAACATTGATGTGCTGCTTGGCATTACCGTAAACCGAACCTTGCAAGATGTGCTGGATGGCGAGTGCGATCTCAAAGACGTGCTGGTTAACGGCCCGGGTGGTATCAAAATTATTCCCGCCTCTTCCGGCACTCAACGTATGACGCAGCTCAGCACCATGGAACACGCAGGTCTGATCAGTGCCTTCAGCGAACTGGGTGATCAGATTGACGTGCTCATTGTGGATACCGCCGCAGGCATTTCCGAATCGGTTGTGAGCTTTCTTCGAGCCGCGCAGGAGTTGCTGTTGGTCGTTTGCGATGAACCGACCTCCATAACAGACGCCTACGCGTTGATTAAATTGATGAATCGAGACTATGGTACTAACCGTTTCCGTATTCTCGCCAATCAGGTGGGCAACGAGCAGGAAGGTCGTCATCTGTTTGAAAAGCTGACTCGGGTAACCGAGCGCTTTCTGGACGTGGCACTGCAATACGTCGGAATGGTGCCTTACGACGAAGCCGTAAAAAAAGCGGTTCAGCGCCAGAAAGCCGTGTTGGACGCCTACCCCCGGGCAAAAGCTTCGCTCGCGATCAAGGCATTGGCTGACAGAGTGGAAAGCTGGCCGTTGCCGTCTTCGCCCCGAGGCCACCTGGAATTCTTTGTGGAGCGGCTCGTCGAAGTCTGAAACGGATCCCGTCAAACAAAACCGGATACATGACATTGGCGAAAAACCTGGGAATCTATCACCAGTCTGGCGTAAAAAGTTCCTCAGAACTGATCGAGGCGCACGCGCCACTGGTCAAGAAAATCGCTCTTCACCTCTTGGCTCGACTGCCGGCTTCGGTGCAGCTTGACGACCTTATGCAGGCCGGAATGATCGGTTTGCTGGAAGCCGCACAGCGCTATAGCTCAGCCAAGGGCGCAACCTTTGAAACCTATGCCGGTATACGTATCCGGGGCGCCATGGTGGATGAAATCCGCAAAGGTGACTGGGTGCCGCGCTCGGTTCACCGGAATGCCCGCCGGGTTGCTCAGGCTATCAAGGCCGTTGAAAACCGCACAGGAAATGAAGCCCAAGACGCGGACGTTGCCGAGGAACTCGGCATGGCGCTGTCGGAATACCACGCTATTTTGACCGATGCCAACAGCGGGCGACTTTTTAGCCTTGATGAGCTCAATGAATCGGGCGACCTGCCGATAGAAGAAACAGGGGCCAGTGATAATCCGCTGGACGGTCTGGCTTCTGCCTCCTTTCGGAGCACGCTGGCCGCGGCTATTGAACAACTCCCCGAGCGCGAAAAACTGGTTCTCAGTTTGTATTACCAGGAGGAGCTGAACCTGAAGGAAATTGGCGCAGTGCTGGGCGTCAGCGAAAGTCGGGTCAGCCAGATTCACAGCCAGGCAGCGCTGCGGTTGCGTGGCAGGCTCTCGGAGTGGCGCCACGAAGACGGCCGTTAGGCCGGGTTCAGGTGTCTGGATGGTACTGGAGTGTAGTGTTTGGTAACCGATGCTTTACAACCGCGACAAAGATCAGACAATAAGTGCTTAAATCTGCGGCCTGCTACCCATTGAGCGCAAAGGTCAAATGAATCCCGGGTCTGACTAACTGGAGGTCCCTTTGGACAAGAACATGAAAATTCTCATTGTGGACGATTTCTCGACAATGAGACGGATTATCAAAAACCTGCTCCGCGATCTGGGCTTCACCAATACCGACGAGGCAGATGACGGCAACACGGCGCTGCCTATGCTGAAAAGCGGCAAGTACGCTTTTCTGGTAACAGACTGGAACATGCCGGGAATGTCCGGGTTTGATCTGCTCAAGGCCGTTCGGGCCGATGACAGCCTGAAAACCCTTCCGGTGTTGATGGTGACCGCCGAAGCCAAACGCGACCAGATTGTGGCGGCCGCCCAAGCCGGTGTGAACGGCTACGTGGTGAAGCCTTTCACGGCCGCTGTTCTCAAGGAAAAAATTGAGAAGATCTTTGAACGAATCCAGTAACCCGAGATTGGATGGATCGTATGAGTGATAAGGAAAAGGTCCACCGGGGTCTCGAGCCGGAAGTTACCGAAAAACTCCGGCAACAATCGGCAGAGCTCAGTAAAAGCGTTGAAAACGGAGATTACGTCCGTGCGATGACCCTGATCAATGAGCTGGGTGAAGTTCGGGATCAGAGCCTGTATCGGGAAGTGGGGCGGCTTACCAGAACGCTCCATGAATCAATCCGGAACTTTCAGATAGATCCGCGCAGCGCGGAACAGAAAGAAGTTCTGTCGATGATGACAGACGCCTCAGACCGGCTTGCGTACGTAGTTCAGATGACCGGCCAGGCTGCCAATCGCACCATGGATCTGGTTGAAGAAAATATGCCGGTTGCCCGCGCCATGCGTGATGAGGCGTCTGCTCTGCGGGATGATTGGCAGCGCTTGCGCCGTCGGGAAATGGAGCCTGCCGAGTTTCGAGAGCTGTACGGGCGTATTGACAACTTTTTTGTGAGCCTGACCCAAGACGCCGAGACCATTTACGGTGGCCTGTCGGAGATTCTGTTAGCGCAGGATTTTCAGGATCTGACCGGTCAGGTGATTCAGCGCGTTACAACGCTGGTCAAAGACGTTGAAGAACAGATGCTCAGTTTGGTGGTAATGGCCAGTCACGTTGATCAGCTCACCGGCACGGTGCATCAGATCGAAAGCGAGGAAGTGTCTGCCGAGCAGGGCGTAGGACCTCAGATCAAAGCGCAAGAGCGTGAAGATGTGGTTTCGGGACAAGACGGCGTAGATGATTTGTTGTCCAGTCTCGGTTTCTGATTATAAGAGGTTAGCCCATGGCGTTTGATGCCGATGATGAGATCCTGCAGGACTTCCTTGTGGAAGCCGGAGAGATTCTCGAAAAGTTGTCTGAGCAGCTTGTCGATCTGGAGAAACATCCGGACGACAGCAACCTGCTCAACGCCATATTCCGTGGGTTTCATACCATCAAGGGCGGTGCAGGATTCCTGCAGCTTGATGCGCTTGTCAGTTGCTGCCACTCCGCAGAGAACGTCTTCGACATTCTGCGCAACCATAAGCGGCAGGTGGATTCGGAGCTCATGGACGTTGTCCTGGAAGTTCTTGATCACGTTAACGCCATGTTCGAGCAGGTGCGTAATCGCGAAGAACTGACGCCGGCACCGAACGAACTGATTGCAGCGCTGGACGCTTTGGCTCTGCCCCAGAGTCAGAGCCGGAGTCAGAGCGAAAGCGCCGCCGTGGAAGAGACTTCACCATCCGGCGCGGACGATGGCGACATTACCGACGATGAATTCGAGCGCCTGCTTGACGCCCTCCACGCGGAAACACCCGCGGCCGAAGTTCCCCAAAGCCCGACTCACGAGCCGCCGGCTGACGACAAGGGTAGTGCCGGCAATGACATTACCGATGACGAATTTGAAGCGTTGCTGGATGAACTTCACGGCAAAGGCAAGTTTGCGGCGCAAGAGGCTTCGAGTGACGATGCGCAAACTGAAGAGCCCTTGGCCAAAGACGCAAACAAAGACGCACCCGAACCGGCGACGGGTAGCGACGCTGGGCTGATCAGCGACGACGAATTTGAGAAACTGCTGGATGAACTACACGGAAAGGGCGGCAGCCCGACAACCGGTAGCTCGACAACCGGCAGTCAGGTAACCGATTCTTCCGGCAAACCCGCTCAGGAAAAAGCGCCTGTCGAAAAAGCATCTCCTGAAAAGGCCCCTTCTGAAAAAGCTCCTGTTAAAACAGCGGCCCCAACGCCCCCGGCCAGGGAATCTGCCCCGGCGGCTGAAACCACCGTTCGCGTTGATACCAAACGGCTCGACGACATCATGAATATGGTGGGTGAGCTGGTACTGGTGCGAAACCGATTGCAGCGGTTGGGTTCCGAGAGTGCGGACGAGCACATGCACAAGGCGGTATCCAACCTGGATATTGTGACCACAGATCTTCAGGCTGCGGTTATGCAAACCCGGATGCAGCCGATCAAGAAAGTATTCGGCCGCTTCCCGCGTGTTGTGCGCGATCTGGCCCGGAGCCTGAAGAAAGAAGTAAGCCTGGTGATGCACGGAGAGGACACAGACCTCGATAAAAACCTGGTTGAGGCCCTGTCAGATCCACTCGTCCATCTGGTGCGAAATTCGGTGGATCACGGTATCGAAGCACCAGACGTGCGTGAGAAAGCCGGTAAGCCGCGACAAGGCACCGTTATTCTGTCGGCAGAGCAGGAAGGCGATCATATTCTGCTGTCCATCGATGACGATGGCGCCGGGATGGATCCGGAAGTGCTGCGACGCAAAGCGGTGGAGAAAGGAATTTATGACCAGGATGCCGCCGATCGCCTCACCGAAACCGAGTGTTTCAACCTGATCTTCGCCGCGGGCTTTTCCACCAAGGACCAGATTTCTGACGTGTCTGGCCGGGGCGTGGGCATGGACGTGGTCAAGACCAAAATCGGCCAGCTCAACGGCCAGCTCAGCATTGTGTCAACGTTGGGCAAGGGCTCACGCGTTATCATCAAAGTGCCCTTGACCCTGGCCATTATGCCCACGCTGATGATCAAGCTCGCCGACCAGGCGTTTGCGCTGCCGCTGGTCAACGTGGTTGAAATTTTCCATCTCGACCTGACCCGCACCAACATTGTCGACGGTCGCGAGTGCATCGTAGTGCGCGACAAGGTGTTTCCGCTGTTCCACATCAAGCGCTGGCTTATCAGAGACCCTGCAGCAAAGGCTGAACCCGGGAACGGTCACGTTGTGATCGTTGCGATGGGCACCCGCCAGGTTGGATTTGTGGTGGATCAGCTAGTGGGCCAGGAGGAGGTGGTTATCAAACCTCTGGGGCGCGGGCTTCAGGGCACCCCCGGCATGGCCGGCGCCACCATTACCGGCGACGGCCGTATCGCGCTCATTATTGATGTTCCCAGCTTACTTCAGCACTACAGCTGAGCGTTCGGTTGGGGCAAGGGATTTTCGGTAGGAGAAACGGATGACAGTGTCTGTCCTGGTCGTTGACGATTCGGGGTTCTTCCGCAAACGGCTGACGGAAATACTGACGGCGTCCGGGCAGATCCGGGTGGTGGGTGTTGCTACCAACGGCAGGGAGGGCGTTGAGCTGGCGGAATCCCTGCGCCCCGAC
>NZ_DRGY01000098.1 GCF_011049865.1 Marinobacter antarcticus
GTATAAATATTGAGTGCTGAACGAGAAAATAAATTAGTTCTCAGGCCGAACTCCGTTGGCTTGCGATTAGTTGTCGTCTCTCGTTAATTGATCAGCGTTTCCCTTGGTCGTATGGATGAGCTGAAAGCCCGTTCACCCCAGAGAAATACGCTGTCGTGCGGTAACCTTGCCCACGGTTTTGCCGCTTGCAATCAGGGTGACAAGGACACCCTAAAGCTAATGAACAAGGCCAACGTGGCGATGGTGTCGGCTTACAACGACATGCTCTCGGCGCATCAGCCATATGCCGCATTTCCGGATGTGATCCGTAAGGCAGCTCATGATATGGGGTCGGTTGCCCAATTTGCGGGTGGCACGCCCGCCATGTGCGACGGGGTGACTCAAGGCCAACCTGGTATGGAGCTCAGCCTGTTTTCACGGGACACCATCGCCATGAGCACGGCGATAGCGCTTAGCCACAATATGTTTGACGCCACTTTGTTGCTGGGCATTTGCGACAAGATTGTTCCGGGGATGCTGATTGGCGCGCTCAGTTTCGGATATCTGCCCACCGTTATGGTGCCCGCGGGCCCCATGCCGTCAGGCCTGCCTAATAACGAGAAACAACGTGTCCGCCAGCTGTATGCACAAGGAAAGATCGGTAAAGACGAGTTGCTGGAGGCTGAGAGCAAGTCCTATCACAGCCCCGGCACCTGCACCTTTTATGGTACCGCCAACAGCAACCAGTTAATGGTAGAAGTGATGGGGCTGCATCTGCCCGGCGCAGCGTTCGTGCATCCCAACACACCTTTACGCGACAAGCTTACGCGGGCAGCCACTGAGCAGGTTATCAAGTTGTCGAAACCCCAGGGTGGGCAGCTTGGTCTGGGCGACATGGTTGACGAGAAAAGCATCGTGAATGCGCTGGTGGCGCTGCTGGTCACGGGAGGCTCAACCAATCATACGCTGCATTGGGTTGCGATTGCCCGGGCGGCGGGCATTATTATTGACTGGGACGACTACGCCGAGCTGTCATCGGCCGTGCCATCCATGACGCGCATCTACCCCAACGGCGATGACGATGTGAATGCTTTCCACGAAGCCGGTGGTACGCCATTTCTCATTCGTGAACTACTGGGCGCGGGTTTACTGCACAACGATGTAGAAACCGTCGTCGGGCAGGGTCTTGAGCGCTACACCCAGCTACCCGCTATGGAAGATGGCAAACTGATTTGGCAGCCTGCGCCCGAGAACAGTCTGCGCCCCGACGTGCTGAGCTCCGCAGCGCAACCCTTTGCGCCAGACGGAGGGCTCAGAGTTCTGGATGGCAATCTGGGCAGGGGCGTTATCAAGGTATCGTCCGTGGCCCGGGAGCACCTCAGAATAGAAGCGCCTGCGGTGGTTTTCAACGACCAGAACGAATTGAAAGCGGCGTTTGATTCCGGCCGCCTGAATAAGGACTGTGTTGTGATTGTTCGTTTCCAGGGCCCCAGATCCAACGGCATGCCCGAACTCCACAAACTTACGCCCTATCTCGGTGTATTGCAGGATCGCGGGTTCAAGGTTGGCCTGGTTACCGATGGCCGCATGTCGGGGGCGTCAGGAAAGGTCCCGGCGGCGATTCACGTTTATCCTGAAGCGCTCGATGGTGGCCCCCTGGCACGGATTCACGATGGCGACCTGATATGCCTGGACGCCGAAGGGGGTGTTTTATCGGTTGCCGTGAGTGCGGCAGAGTTGGGGCTGCGTGAGCCAGCTCGGCCGGACCTGTCCGGTTATCATGAAGGTTACGGCAGGGAGTTATTTGGCTGGATGCGCCGCGCCGTAAGCACGCCTGAAGAGGGGGCCAGTTTCTTCTGGAATCACGAGTCGTGACCCTCGATAATTTTTCAATACTGATAACTGCCAGGATGATGTTGGAACCATGAACGATACCCTTTCCCAGCTGTCTTTTGATGAATTGGTGCGCCAGGTGCGTGCCTGCACAATTTGTGCGGAGGCTTTGCCCTTTGGGCCACGGCCGGTTGTGCAGTTATCAGAGGCGTCGCGGATTCTGGTGGTCAGTCAGGCACCTGGACGGCGAGTTCATGAAACGGGGCTGCCATTTAATGATCCCAGTGGCGACCGTCTTCGGCAATGGATGGGCATAACGAGAGAGACGTTTTACGATGCCAGCAATCTCGCCATACTGCCCATGGGTTTTTGTTTTCCCGGTACGGGAAAGTCGGGTGATTTGCCCCCCAGGCCGGAATGCGCGCCTGCGTGGCGCCAAGCCTTGCTCGATCGGCTGCCTAACATCGGGCTTACGCTGGTGATCGGCCAGTACGCCCAGGTCTGGCACCTGAAAGACCGCGAAAAGTCTGTTACGGAAAACGTCCGAAACTGGCAGCGCTACTGGCCAAACACTCTGCCGATGCCCCACCCAAGCCCGCGGAATAATCTCTGGTTGCGCCGGAACCCCTGGTTTGAAGACGAGGTGATTCCGCAGCTCCAGAAGCGCATAGCGTGTCTGCTGGCCTCAGACGGCGAGTCCTGAACGGTCGTTGCGTGTAGACGCTTGAACGTCAACGGCCGGCTTCGTCCCAGCTCCTGATCAGGTCTTCATAACGGATTGTTTCGCCTTGGGGTTTTTCGTTCGTAAGTTTCGGTTTGGGCGCGCCCGGTTGCGCGAGCCACCATTTCGCACCTTTGGTTTCGCTCTTCGGTGCGATGACAGGGCCGCAGTTTGTGGTGAGATAATTGCGCTGAACCACCGACAGTGCGCGATCCTGAGCGTCAGCCAGATTGTCCATAGCGACCTGAGCGCTGACTTTGCCATCAACCGCATCCGCTATGTTTGGCCACCACAGTTTGGCGAGTCGCGGATAATCAGGAATGTTCAGGCCCGTTGGCGACCAAGCCTGGCGTGCAGGGCTCAGATAAAATTCCACAAGGCCACCTAGCTCGGGGGCCCGGGCTTGCATCTCTGGCGATTTAAGGTCAGACAGGCGAATGGGGGTAAGGCCATAAAGCGTCTTCTCCAGAGAAACGGTTCGCGAGACCGTAAACTGAGCGTAAAGCCAGGATGCTTTCTGCGCGTCAGCGCCCATAACCCGGGGGATTGTCCAGGCGCCCACATCCTGGTAGCCCAGCTTCATGCCGTTTTCCCAGTAAGCACCGTGGGGAGACGGCGCCATACGCCATTTCGGCGTGCCATCTTCGTTGACAACCGGCAGGCCAGCTTTCGTCATGTCCGAAGTAAACGCGGTGTACCAGAAAATCTGTTGCGCGATGTGCCCCTTGGCAGGAACCGGTCCCGCCCCTGTAAAGGTCAGGTTAGCGGCTTTCGGCGGCGCAAAGCGCTTCAGCCAGTCAATGTACTTGTTCAGGGCATAGACAGAAGCCGGGCTGTTTGTAGCTCCGCCCCGACTCATTGATGAGCCGACCGGATGGCAGTCTTCCATGCGCACACCCCATTCGTCGACTGGCAGGCCGTTGGGTGAACCCTTATCGCCGGCACCGGCCATGGAGAGCCAGGCATCTGTAAAGCGCCACCCCAGGGAAGGGTCGCGTTTGCCGTAATCCATATGCCCGTATACCCGTTCGCCGTCTATCTCCTTTACATAGACTGAAAAGAACTCGGCTATGTCTTCGTAGGCCGACCAGTTCACGGGTACGCCCAGTTCATAGCCATAGCGCTGGCGAAACTGTGCCCGAAGTTCCGGGCGCTGAAACCAGTCGTAGCGGAACCAATAAAGGTTGGCGAACTGCTGATCCGGTAATTGGTAGAGTTTTCCGTCTGGGCCTGTAACGAAATCCAGACCAATAAAATCGTCGAGCGCCAGGCTGGGTAACGTGAACGGCTTGCCTGCGCCTTCCATGTAGTCGCTTAACGCAAGAGCCCAGCCGCTGCGCGAATGGGTACCGATCAGATCCGAGTCGTTCACGAACGCATCATAACGACCTTTCGCCGCCATAATCCGCTGCAGGTTAACCTGGCGGATAACGTCCCCCTCAGGTTTCAGATCGTGGGTAACCGGCACGCCTGTGAGCCGGGAGAACGCAGGCGCAAGCGTTGCAGACTCGTAAAAATGAGTCGCAAGCTCTTCTGACAGAACTGAAATGGAGGTGCCGCTCAGCGGGGCAGCGGCTTTCACAAACCAGGCGAGTTCCTCGGCCTGTTCATTGGCCGAAAGGGTTGAGCGAGCAAACTGGTCGTCAATCAGTGTTTTGATCAGAGTTTGTTTTTCTGGCGAAAGCGCATCGAACAATGGCCCCCCGAGTGCTGATGACGAAACGCAAAGCGTGTAAGTCAGTGCCGTTAACAATACCGATAGTTTCATGGTGAGCTCTTTTTTTATTGGTTAGTACCTATTCGAAAGATTAGGATTACGGGATAGGTTCGTCAACGAAAATTGAAATCAGCCATGTTTTGTTTTGTTAACTATTTTAAAAACAATAAGTTAAAAATTATTTTTTACTATGTTTGTATTAATCCTGCAGTAAAAACGAAAATTTTTTTATGATTTCCTTTCCATTTCGTCATTTGGACGTTAGATTTGTGTTGTTTCGAATGCTTTCGAACCGAAAACGCAACCCGAAAGTTCGTTAACGAAGTGCTTCGTTGCGAATCCTACCCGAGTTCGATGCCGGAGGCGCGATCGGGAAGGGACGTAATGTGAGACCCAGCGCTAACAAAAACAGCAAAGGAAATTGACATGATCGAGAACAACAAAGCTTCTAATGCATCATCATCCCGTTTTTTCCGGAAAGCACCTCTGGCAGCAGCCCTTTCGTTGCTGGCACTAGGCGTTGCCGCCCCGGCTTCTGCAGAGATTTCACTGGAATCCGACAGCGGCTGGAAAGTGGGATTCAGTGGATATATCCCGGTTTTTGCGGTCATCGGCGACTACGATGAGCCCGCAAGCGAGGATTCGTTTAACGTCACCACCGGCTTCAACCCTGCGACTTTGCAGACGAGTATTTATGCGCCGAAGCAGAACGGCATCCAGGTTTCCGGCCATTTCCAGATGAACGCTGACTTCGCCGTTGGCGATGCTGCCGCGAACTTCCGTAGCCGGGTGTCTGAAATCGCAATTGCCGGTGATTTCGGTACCGTTAACATTGGTAAAGGCTTTGGTATTTACGGCACGCCAGCAATCGGTGACAACGGCAGCGCTTTGGGCGTTGGCTTGATCGGCAGCCCGGACAGCGTTGCTGCGACAGCCGGCCGGATCGGTAACGGCTACTTCTACGCGAACTTCAATCCCCGCGTCATGTATACCTCTAGCAACTTCGGCGGTCTGCAGTTCAAGGTGGGTATTTTCACGCCTACCAAGCTGTCAGTTGCTGATGATCCCGGTGGCGATGCTGAATACAACCTGCCACGATTTGAGGGTAACGTTGTTTACTCAACGGATATGTTCTCGCTTTGGACAAGTGCGTTCACGCAGGATGTAAGCTCAAGAACGGGGGTGTTTGATGACTACACAATGTCAGGTGTCGACTTTGGTGGTTCTGTTGCCCTGGGTGGCTTGGCTGTTCGTGCTAACTACGGCATGACATCAGGCACAGGTAATGGCGTGTTCGCTGCTCGTTTCGATCCGAACGAGTCGGATGCCAGCCAGTGGTACGTTGAATCTACTTACGACTTTGGCCCCACCACTCTGGGTGCGAGCTATGGCGAAGGCGAAGACGATATCGGTACTGGCAATAACGACACAGATCTCACCATGCTCTTTGCCCGTTACAGGGCGACAGATGCTCTTACTTTGATGGCCGAAGTTCAGCAATACGGCACTCAAACCGGTGCGGGTGAATACAACGCCTTTATCTTGGGCTCACAGCTTACGTTCTAAGGTTAAATTCGAAAGAAAGCTTGAGCTTCTCATCGCAGGAGCTTGGCGGAAGACGAGACCAGGGAGCCGAGAGGCTTCCTGGTTTTTTTGGTTGGTAACATCACAGTGAGTCGGGCCAGCGACAAAAAAACTCCGGGCGGAAGAATCCGGCCGGAGAAAAATGTCAGGCGCTGTGGTGGAGAGGGTTTTCGGGAATGGCTGAAATGATGTGGTCTTTAAGATAGCGATCAAGCGCTTCTACTTCGCTGGTTGATGCGTAGAGCCCCTGCTTGGTACGACGCCAAAGGATGTCTTCAGAGGTCATGGCCCACTCGTTTTTCACGAGGTGCTGAACCTCTTTCTCGTACAAGGTTCCGGCAAAATGTGCACCCAGGTGTTCCACTGAGGTGCAACCAGACAGAATATAGCGGGACGTTGTACCGTAAGTTCTTACGTAACGACTGAGAACAGCCTCGGGCAACCACGAAAACTCATGCTTAAGCGCTGCGGCGAGATTATTCTGGTTGTCAAAATCACCGCCAGGCAAAATCGCCGTTTTGGTCCAGTGCCCACTGGCATTCGGGAAGAAATGACAGAGTTTGTCCGTTGCTGCTTCAGCAAGCTTTCGGTAGGTCGTGATTTTGCCACCAAAGACCGAAATCAGAGGCGCTTTGCCTTTGTCATGATCCACTTCGAACGAATAATCACGGGAGGCTTTCTGCGCGTTTTCCTCTTCGCCGTCCATAAGTGGCCGGACACCCGAGTAAGACCAAACGACGTCTGAGGGTTTCAGCTGCCGAATGAAGTGTTCATTGACAATATCCAGCAGGTAAGTTGTTTCTTCCTCAGAGATTTTTGCCTTTTTAGGATCTCCCTCGTATTCCACATCGGTGGTGCCAATCAAAGAAAACTGATCCTCATAGGGAATCACGAACACAATGCGTTCGTCTGCGTTCTGCAGAATATAGGCTTCTGCCCCTTCGTTGAGTTGGGGCACCACTATGTGACTCCCTTTAACCATACGAATCTTCTTGGGTGCCGGCATGGAGAGTGTCTCTCCGAACAGCTTACTTACCCAAGGACCAGAGGCGTTAACGATGGTCTTCGCCAAAACGGCCTTCTCGACGCCACTTTCCGTATCGCGGAGTGTGATTTTCCAATCGGTCTGGCCTCGTTCGGCATTGACGCATTTGGTTCGCGTCATGATTTTTGCACCAAATTCTTGTGCCTTCTTGGCCGTCAGCACAACCAACCGGGCGTCGTCCACCCAGCCGTCGGAATATTCAAAACCTTTGGTGATGTCAGGTTTTAAAGGCCCTGATGCATCAAAACGAATTGAATTGGAGCCCGGTAGAATCTCACGCTTGGCCAGATGATCGTAAAGAAAGAGGCCGGCCCGAATCATCCAGGCCGGTCGGAGATGAGGCCGGTGTGGAAGTCGGAAACGCATTGGCCACATGATGTGTGGTGAGTTCTTGAGAAGAGATTCGCGTTCAGCAAGCGCTTTCTGGACCAGCCGGAACTCGTAATGCTCAAGGTAGCGGAGCCCGCCGTGAATAAGCTTGCTGCTGCTGGAGGACGTTGCAGACGCCAAATCGTTCATTTCACAAAGAAGCACTCGAAGGCCACGCCCGGCCGCATCCATTGCTATACCCGTTCCATTAACGCCGCCGCCAACGACGACAACGTCATACTGTTCTTGCTCCATGGTCATTGTTGGTCATCTCCTGATGCCGTGGGAAAAGACGCTTTCTTGTTGTGCGCACTTTTCTACATTCAAACGCAGTATGGAATCATTATGCGAAAGACCTGGATATTCGTAAAGGAAAAAATAGAAAAAAAACGAAAATGGCGAAACAAGACAAAAACGCCGAGATTGTAATCTGACGCATTGAAAAATTTAAACGAGGTGAAGCGTGATGCCGTGTTCGTTGAGCAGTTGGGAGATTTCTGCCGGCGGCTTCTGATCTGTAAACACGTGATCTGCCTGGGTAATGCTGCCCAGTCTGACCATGGCGTTGCGGCCAAATTTAGAGTGGTCGGCGGCGAGCAATACTTTATTGGAGTTGGCTATAATAGCCTGAGCAACACGGACTTCCCGGTAATCGAAGTCGAGCAGTGAGCCGTCGTTGTGAATGCCGCTGATGCCGATGATGCCAAAGTCCATCTTGAATTGATTGATAAAATCACGAGTGGCTTCGCCGACAATGCCCCCGTCGCGGTTCCGGACTTCTCCACCCGCAATAATCACGTGAAAATCTTCCTTTGCGGAGAGAATAGAGGCAACGTGCAGGTTGTTTGTCACAATTTGCAAATTGTTCTTTTCAAGCAGGGCTTTGGCGATGGTTTCGGTGGTGGTGCCGATGTTAATGAACACGGACGAATTATCCGGAATCAGCTCGACCATGGCTTCGGCAATACGTTCTTTTGCTTCCAGGTCCATGATTTTTCTGGCTTGGTAGGCCGTGTTTACAGTGCTAGAGTCGATCCCGGCGCCGCCATGATGCCGTCGGAGTTTCTTCTCTTTTGCGAGTTCATTGAGATCTCTGCGGATTGTCTGGGGCGTAACCTTGAATTGGTCTACAAGCTGCTCGGTCGTCACGAAACCGTTCTGTTGGATCAGTTCCATGATCAGATCCTGTCGCCGCCTTTGTGCCATATTCAGTTACCTCCACCGTTTTCTTTGTTCTCAACCGAAATAATGAGCGTTTGTAATCGCCATGAAATCCCAGTTTAGTCTTTTTCGACGTTTTATGCAGTTTTTTGAGTGAGTTACCTGTTCGTTGCTTTGCGTCGATCTCGAAACTTCTTGGCATTCATGTTCAAAAAAGTAAAAATACGAACAAATAAGAAAGCGAGGATGAAAATAAATGAGCCAATACCTACTTTCCATCGACCAGGGAACCACGAGTTCCCGGGCCATATTATTTGATTTGAAAGGCAACATTCACGCGGTCCGTCAGAAGGAATTTCCACAACAATTTCCGAAGAGCGGCTGGGTAGAGCATGATCCTGACGATATCTGGTCGTCGGTAAAACACACCTGCGATCTGGTGATGAAAGAAGAGTGCAAGGAAGGTGACGAGGTGATCGCTGTGGGCATTACCAATCAGCGCGAAACCACCATCGTCTGGGACAGAAAAACCGGCAAACCGGTTTACAACGCGATCGTCTGGCAGGACCGGCGAACCGCTTCCTATTGTAAGTCACTCAAAGGCGCGAGCCATGAGCCCGGCGTTCACAGCAAAACCGGTTTGCTGATTGATCCCTACTTCTCTGCCACCAAAATCCGATGGATTCTGGATAATGTACCCGGCACGCGCCAGCGCGCCGAACGCGGTGAGCTGGCCTTCGGCACAGTGGACACGTTTCTGCTCTGGCACCTGACCGGAGGGACGAAGCACAGAACAGACGCCACGAACGCAAGCCGAACGCTGCTGTTCAATATTCATACCCAACAGTGGGATCCGGAGCTGCTTGAATTGTTTGGCATTCCGGAGTCGCTGTTGCCCGAGGTTATGGATTCGTCTGACGATTTCGGAAAAATTACCGAAGGCGGCGCACTCAACGGCGTGTCGGTATTAGGCGTGGCGGGCGATCAGCAGGCAGCGCTGTTTGGTCAGACCTGTTTTGATGTTGGCATGGCCAAAAGCACCTATGGAACCGGTTGCTTTTTGATGCTCAATACAGGCGATAAGGCTCTGCGTTCGGAGCACAGACTGCTGACCACCGTTGCATACCGTTTAAACGGCAAGCCGACCTACGCAATAGAGGGCAGCATCTTTATTGCCGGCGCCACTATTCAGTGGTTGCGAGATGGCCTCCAGTTAATTCAGGACGCGAGTGAGACTGAACCTATGGCTGAGGGTACGCCGGTAGATCATGGCGTTTATCTGGTGCCTGCGTTCACCGGCCTGGGCGCTCCCTACTGGGATCCAAACGCACGAGGGGCGATTTTTGGCTTGACCAGAGACACGGGCATCAAGGAAATCGTAACCGCCGGCCTGCAGTCGGTGTGTTATCAAACCAAAGACCTCCAAAAGGCGATGGAGAGGGATGGAATTCGGCCGATTAACTTACGGGTTGACGGCGGTATGGTCGCCAATAACTGGGTGCTTCAGTTTTTGGCGGACATCCTTGGCGCGCGGGTAGACAGACCGTCGATTGTGGAAACAACGGCCTTGGGTGTGGCTTACCTGGCGGGGCTTAAAGCCGGCGTTTATGAATCGCTGGAAGAACTTGCAGGTTTGTGGCGTTGCGACCGAAGCTTTCAGCCCGTCATGACAAAGGAGAAGCGCGACGAGCTATACGAAGGCTGGATTCAGGCCGTACAGAAGCTCTGAACCCATTCCTTAGCACACCTGCTGGCCACATCAGGCATCAGGGGTGCTGGATTAACGAATACCCAGTTCCCTGAGTCGCTTGTAAAGCGTGTTTCGGCTGATGGACAACTCTCTGGAAGCGTTCGATACGTTGCCTTTGCACATGTGGTAAACCCTCAGCGTATGGGCGAGTTTGTCATTACTGTCGCTTTTACGTTGAGTGCCAGCCTTTGAAGGTGCTTGTTCAACCCGGTCGGGCGGTTCGATACTGTCTGTCTTGGAGGCGGGGCTGAATGCTGTGGAGTCAAATTCGGCCAGGAAATCCGTCGGCAAGTGCCATATTTGAACGTTCTCACCGTCTGCGATAGCGATAGCCACTCTTAATACGTTAACCAATTGGCGGATATTGCCTGGCCAGGGATGGTTGTCCAGTGCAGAAAGCACCCGTGGTGACAGAGTTTCGGTTTGCACCGGGTCACGGTGCTGACGGTAGATGTGTTGAATGAGATTGCGTTTGTCCGTGCGGTTTCTAAGCGCAGGTAACTCAATGCAAAGCCCGTTGATTCGATAGTACAGGTCGGCCCGGAACTGTCCGGATTCGATACTGGCTGACGGAGAGCGATTGGTTGCAGTGATCAGAAGAATATCCACGGGAACGCTCTCGGTAGCGCCTACCGGAGTGACCACTCGTTCCTGCAGCACACGAAGCAATCTTGATTGCGCAGACAACGGCATTTCGCCAATTTCATCAAGAAACAACATCCCTTTATGAGCCTTTCGGATAAAGCCGAGCGAGCCTTGCGCGCGTGCGCCGGTAAAGGCCCCTGGTTCATAGCCGAATAATTCCGATTCCACCAGTTCGGGTGGTATGGCAGCGCAGTTTACCGCCACCAGCGGTTGATTCCGGCGGTGGGTTGCCCGGTGTAGCGCGTTGACCAGTACTTCCTTGCCAACGCCGGTTTCACCGGTTATTAAAACCGGAACGCCCCGTTCAAGCACTTTCAGGCTCTGCTCAGCACAGCGACGCACGGCGGCGTCCCCGTATTCGAGACCGGCAAACCCGGTTGGCTCCTCGTGGTTTGCAGATACTGGCTCGCTGGCAGTCATTTCAAGCGACGCCTTGGCAACAGTGGAAGGCCTTTTCAGTCGAGCGCTAAGCCGAACTTTGCTTCTGGTCGTCAGTTGCATGGGAGCGTGTTCGGCATGCCCCAGTATATGATTTCGATGGGTAGTAAAAAGATCATCGAGTATAGCGTCAGACGTCTGGGTGCCCAGCAACTGGTCCGCCCGCTGATTGCTGGCAATAACCTGACCCGAATCATCGCAAATAAGAATACCCGACCAGGGGCTGTCGAAATTGTCGGCGGTGGTGTTAAGCGTGAGCTGAAAATAATCTGCCGCAAACTGCCGGTTGAGTAGCCGGTTTTCAACTGACTGACTGAGCAGTCGCACCATGCCAAGGGTGTGGGCCTGGGGCAGATAGGCATCGCTGAAGACACTTAACACACCGGTAAGCTGTTTGCGGGTATCGAAGATAGGCGCGGCTGAGCCAATGATGCTTCGATGCAGTTTGAGGAAGTGTTCGTTGCGTTGTATTTGCACCGCTCTTCCGGTGGCAATGGCCGTGCCTATGGCGTTGGTGCCGCACTGCTGCTCTCGCCAGTTTGAGCCTTCCTGAAACCAGGGCTTCAGCCGAGTTTCAGTGATGCGCGTGTCGCCCCAACTTTTCAGAACGGTCGCATTCTGGTCCGCCAGAAGAATCAGGCACCGGCTGTTGGAGAGCACGTTTCTGTAATAGGGAAGTACTTCCGCTTCCGTGCTCGAAAGCAATTCTTCGTATTGACGCGCCAGATCCTCCAGTTGCAATGAATTAGCCGCTATGGCGACTGGTTCATATGCGTGATCAAGGCCGTAAGCGATGCAACGGTCCCAGGATTTCGCGACGTCACTTCTGTCCTCCAGGTGTTTTTTCTTCCGCATCAGGCCGTGTCTCTGTGTTCGTTTTGTTTTTTTACAACGCTGATAAACGCCATTAAGTGTTCAATAAGGAGTCTGATTGTGTTCAATAATCGGTGCCAAGGCTGTTCAAGTCAATGTTCAAAGTGAACAAAGTATTGTTAAGCGAACATGTTAATTTTCGGTTTAGAAATTTTTAAAAATAAAATAGCCTTTAAAAACAATGTAATAATGGTTTTTACGTATGCGGTCGGTAATATTGGTATAAGCTTTGCGTTGAGTGATTCGATATAGAAATTTCGGATGTTCGGTTTTGGGTCCGATTTTGTTCCACAAGAACAACAAGGAATGCTTATGTCCTTAACACTGGAGAACGTCTCCAACACGGTCGACGGCGTAGACTACGTGCGGGATGCCAACCTTACTTTCGAGGCTGGCTCCTTCAACGTGTTGCTTGGCCGCACGTTGGCAGGCAAAACCTCAATGATGCGATTGATGGCCGGCCTTGATAAGCCGACGAAAGGCCGCCTGCTTTATAAGGGAGAGGATGTTACCGGGAAAAACGTACAGAGCCGGAACATCTCGATGATTTATCAACAGTTCATTAACTACCCCACGCTCACGGTTTACGAGAATATTGCCTCGCCGCTGCGCCTGGCAAAAATGCCAGCGTCGGAAATTGACCGCCGGGTAAAAGAAACCGCGTCGATGTTGCAGATTGAACCACTGTTGAAGCGTTATCCACTGGAGCTTTCCGGTGGGCAGCAGCAGCGCACGGCCATGGCTCGCGCACTTGTTAAAGATGCCACCCTGGTGCTTTTTGACGAGCCCCTTGTGAATCTCGATTACAAGCTGAGGGAAGAGCTTCGGGCAGAACTGCGTGATCTGTTTCAAGAGCGCCAGTGCATTGCCGTTTACGCAACAACCGAGGCTAATGAAGCGCTCGCACTGGGCGGTACAACCACCTTGTTGCATGAGGGCAGTGTTATTCAGAGCGGCCCGGTTATGGATGTCTATCGTGCGCCGGTTAACACGCTGGCGGCGCAATTGTTCAGCGAACCTCCCATGAACATGATCCGGGGGCGAGTGACGGATACGGAAGTCACGTTTGATGAATATTCTCATCACGCACTGACCCAGGAATTAGCGGCATTAAGTCCGGGCGATTACTGGTTCGGAATTCGTCCCAGCCACATTGCACTGGTTCCGGCCAACGATGACGACCTGGAGATGTCCATGGAGGTTGCGCTCAGTGAAATCAGCGGTTCCGAGACCTTCATGCACGTTGAGAACAGCCATTTCGAGATGGTGACGCAGTTGATGGGGGTTCATCAATACCGTACAGGTGCGCCCGTTAAGGTGTATCTGCCGATCAACAAATTGTTCGTTTTCGATAATGATGAGCGTCTGGTGCATACACCATCCCGGATTTCAGGAGGAGCTGTCTGATGGCCGAAATTCAATTGAAATCTCTGGCACACAGTTATAGCGATTCGCCAACCGGACCGGATGATTACGCTATTCGCCAGCTTGACCACGTTTGGCATAAAGGCGGTGCTTATGCGCTGCTGGGGCCTTCAGGATGTGGCAAAAGCACAATGCTGAACATCATCTCCGGACTTATTCAACCTTCGGAAGGGGAGGTGCTGTTTGACGGGAAACGCGTAAACGAACTGTCACCCCGCGACAGAAACATCGCACAGGTTTTCCAGTTTCCCGTTATTTACGACTCGATGACGGTATACGAAAACCTGGCATTCCCCCTCAAAAACAACAAGGTTCCTGCTGACAGAATTAAAACTCGTGTTCAGGAAATTGCAGAAGTTCTTGAAATTGAGGACAAGCTTCACAAAAAAGCCAAGAACCTGACGGCTGATGAGAAGCAGAAGGTTTCTATGGGCCGAGGCCTTGTGCGTGAAGATGTATCAGCGATCCTGTTCGACGAGCCATTAACGGTTATCGACCCTCAGTTGAAATGGAAATTGCGCCGTAAACTCAAACAGATCCACGAGCAGTTTGACATCACCATGGTGTACGTCACTCACGATCAGCTCGAAGCCTCGACTTTCGCCGATAAGATAGCGGTGATGTACGGCGGTCAGGTTGTTCAGTTTGGTACCCCTACGGAGCTTTTCGAGGCGCCAAACCACACATTTGTTGGCTATTTTATCGGAAGCCCGGGGATGAACCTCGTTGAAGTGGAGCGCTGTGCCGGCGGTGTTTGTTTCGACTCCACTGTTGTGCCTCTGGAGCCCTGGCAGGCTGACTTACTCGAACGGATGACGTCCACCAACGTAAAAATCGGTATACGCCCTGAATTCATTGAGGTTTCGGCGATTTCATCAGACGACACCTATGAGTCAGAAGTTCTGGATGTGGAAGATCTCGGCACCTACAAGATCGTTACTGTTCGACTCGCCAATCAAGAGATGAAGGTGCGCCAGAACGAAGAATTTGAAGCCGATCTTGGCAGCCAGATACATCTTTCGTTTCCGAAACAATGGCTGATGTTGTATGTGGACGAATTCCTGATACAGGAGCAACAGCGATGAACAAAATCTCCGATAATCGTGCCTGGTGGCTTGTGCTGCCGGTATTCCTTCTGGTGGCCTTCTCGGCGCTGATTCCACTGATGACGGTGGTCAACTACTCGGTTCAGGATATTTTCGGCCCGGGTCAGGCTTTCTTTGTTGGCACTGAATGGTTCAAGAGCATTCTCGCGGATCAAAGACTTCAGGATTCACTGATTCGACAGTTTGTGTTCTCGGGTTTTGTGTTGCTGATTCAGATTCCACTGGGTATTGGCGTGGCCTTGATGATGCCAAAGTCCGGAATAAAAGGCTCTCTGTGCCTTATTTTGATTGCTATTCCGTTGCTCATCCCCTGGAACGTGGTCGGTACCATTTGGCAGATATTTGCCCGCGGCGACATTGGTTTGTTCGGTTGGGGTATTAATCAGCTCGGTATTGATTACAACTACACGGGCGACACTCTGGATGCCTGGCTGACGGTGCTGTTGATGGACGTCTGGCATTGGACGCCGCTGGTTGCGTTGCTTTGTTACTCCGGCCTGCGCGCCATTCCTGAGGCCTTCTATCAGGCGGCTGAAATTGATCGGGCGTCAAAATGGGCGGTATTCCGGTATATCCAGCTACCGCGCCTGAAAAGCGTGTTAATCATTGCGGTGCTGCTGCGATTTATGGACAGCTTCATGATCTACATCGAGCCGTTCGTTCTCACGGGTGGCGGTCCGGGAAGCTCCACAACGTTCCTGAGCCAGACGCTGACAACCATGGCAATAGGCCAGTTTGATCTTGGGCGTGCCGCGGCATTTTCTTTGATCTACTTCCTGATCGTATTGCTGATTTCCTGGTTGTTCTTCACCGCCATTACTCAAGCCGACAAAGAAAAATAAGGAGAGTGGGATGAGACAAACACGTTCCAAGAATATCGGGATTATAATTTATATCCTGCTGCTTCTGACGCCGGTTTACTGGTTGTTGAATATGTCGTTCAAAACCAATCGTGAGATCCTTGGTGGGCTCACATTCTGGCCAAAGAACTTCACGCTGGATAACTACGTGGTGATCTTCACGGATCCAAGTTGGTACAACGGCTACCTCAACTCAATGGCGTATGTGTCCATTAACGTGGTCATTACCCTTCTGGTTGCGCTGCCGGCGGCCTATGCGTTTAGCCGATACAAGTTTGCCGGCGACAAGCATCTTTTCTTCTGGCTGCTCAGTAACCGGATGGCTCCGCCGGCCGTTTTCCTGCTGCCATTCTTCCAGTTGTATTCATCGATCGGCCTTTTCGATACCTACATAGCCGTTGCCTTGGCGCACTGCCTGTTTAACGTGCCCTTGGCGGTATGGATACTCGAAGGCTTTATGAAAGGTGTGCCGCGGGAATACGATGAAATGGCTTATATTGATGGCTATAGTTTTCCGAAGTTCTTTATCAAGGTGTTTTTGCCGATGATCCGCTCCGGTATAGGCGTGACAGCGTTCTTCGCGTTCATGTTTTCCTGGGTAGAGCTGCTTTTGGCCAGAACGCTCACCTCTGTAGACGCTCAGCCTATCGGGGCAATCATGACCCGGACAATCGGAGCGAGTGGTATTGATTGGGGTCTGCTGGCGGCTGCCGGCGTGCTGACCATTATTCCCGGAGTTCTGGTGATCTGGTTCGTTCGCAACCACGTGGCCAAAGGCTTCGCTCTCGGACGCGTATAAGGAGAATTCGTATGATTGCCTGGATGAACTGGACACCCACTGTAGTTGTTTTCTTTGCCGTTATCGCGATGATTCTCGCGGTAATGACGGTTTACGAAGTTGTTTCTCCTTGCACCGAGCGTAAAGGATTTCTGCCCATCGAGACGACCCGCGGAGACAGGCTGTTCATTGGGCTATTGTCTGCTGCGTATATACATCTGGTGTTCCTTGCAGTGAGCGATATCACACTCTGGGTTGCGCTGGCGGTCTCTGTTTGCTGGCTTCTGATTCTGCTTCGCTGGGGTTGAAGAAGGGGGAACGGTCGCGGTTGTATGAGCGCTCCCGAAAATATTTTATGAAAAGGTTGTAAAGAATTCGAAAACGAACTATTTTTTAGTTAATGATCGCAAACGATCATTAAGCGTTTCTCGGACAGACAAGATTTCAAGGCTCAAGTGCTGTAACAAGCCCAAACGGAGCGCAGTGATTCTTCGCCCCATTCATAAAAAAGTAACGAGGTTGGATATGTTCAAAAACAACAAATATCCGAAGACCCTGATGCTGAGCGCTGCAATCGGCGCGATCAGCATGGGCGTGAGCTTGCAGGCCAGTGCTGATCAGTACTCGGACGCAGCCGAAAAATGGGTAAATAATTCGTTCGAAAGATCTACCCTTAGCGAAAAAGAGCAGATGCAGGAAATGGCTTGGTTTACCAAGGCGGCGAAGCAGTTTCGTGGCATGGAAATCAACGTTGTGTCTGAGACTCTCGCGACACACGAATATGAATCGAACGTGCTTGCCAAGGCGTTTGCCGAAATCACCGGGATCAAGGTTAATCACACACTGATCCAGGAAGGCGACGTCATCGAGAAGCTTCAGACTCAAATGCAGTCTGGACGTAACATCTACGACGCTTACGTAAATGACTCCGATTTGATCGGTACACACTTCAGATACGGTAAAGTCGTCGCTATTAGCGATATGATCGCCGGTGACGGTAAAGACTTTACCCTGCCGACTCTGGATCTGGACGATTTCATTGGTCTCGATTTCACCACAGGGCCTGACGGTAAGCTTTATCAGCTGCCAACTCAGCAGTTTGCCAACCTTTACTGGTTCCGTGCGGACTGGTTTGAGCGCGCAGACCTGAAAAAGCAATTCAAAGAAATCTACGGCTATGAGCTCGGTGTTCCAGTGAACTGGTCTGCGTATGAAGACATCGCAGAGTTCTTCACCGTGTACGTTAAAGAGATTGATGGCGAGAAAGTATACGGCCACATGGATTATGGCAAAAAGGATCCGTCTCTGGGATGGCGTTTCACTGACGCATGGTTCTCCATGGCGGGCGCAGGCGACAAAGGTTTGCCGAACGGTTTGCCCGTTGATGAGTGGGGCATTCGTGTAGAAGACTGCCACCCGGTAGGTTCCAACGTGTCACGCGGCGGCGCCACAAACGGCCCTGCGGCAGTGTACGCAACGGAAAAGTACGTCGACTGGATGGAAAAGTACGCTCCGCCTGAAGCGACGGGCATGACCTTTTCTGAATCCGGCCCGGTACCTGCGCAGGGCCACATTGCCCAGCAGATCTTCTGGTACACAGCTTTTACAGCCAGCATGATCAAAGATGGCCTGCCAGTTGTTAATGAAGATGGTTCGCCCAAGTGGCGCATGGCTCCGTCTCCACACGGACCTTACTGGGAAGAAGGCATGAAGTTGGGCTATCAGGACGTAGGTTCCTGGACGTTCATGAAGTCGACTCCTGAGAAGCGTCGTTTGGCTGCGTGGTTGTATGCACAGTTCACAGTGTCCAAAACCGTGTCTTTGGAGAAGACCATCGCAGGTTTGACTCCAATCCGTGAGTCGGATATCAACTCTGAAGAAATGACGGAAATGGCGCCGAAACTTGGCGGCCTGGTTGAGTTCTATCGGAGCCCGGCGCGTGTTCAGTGGTCGCCTACCGGCACTAACGTACCGGATTATCCGAAACTAGCTCAGCTCTGGTGGCAGTACATTGCTCAGGCAGCTAGCGGCGAAGCTACACCGCAAGAAGCGCTGGATGGTCTGGCAGATGCCCAGGATAATGTAATGGCTCGTTTGGAGCGCGCTAACGTTCAGCCCAATTGTGGTCCGAAGCTGAACAAGCCTCGCGATCCGCAGTACTGGTTGGATCAGCCGGGTGCACCTAAGCCCAAGCTGGCAAATGAAAAGCCTCAGGGCGAAACCATCGCCTATAAGGAACTGCTCAAAACATGGGATAACGCTCGCTAGAGCTGATTTCCAAAGCGCAATGCCTGCCGCAATAGGACCCTGAAGTTGCGGCAGGCCATGCACCGTTGTCACGGTGGGTTTGGCCGGTTGCTTATTTTCCCCCATTCAAGCATTTCAAGGTAAGCCCCTCCCGGGGTACACCCTGCCGGCCCTTTTTCATGCATTTTGCTCAAATAATAATGAGTGAGGGGCGAGGGCTCATAGATGTCCAGGATTTCAGTGATTCACCGGCTTTACGCCGGTTTTGCTCTTCTTTGCGTGATCATCGCGTGTTGGGGGGCTTTTAATATCTACATCATGTCTTCGTTTTCCAACACCACAACCGAACTGACGTTGGACTATTTTCCCCTTGGGGACTTGGTTCAGGAGGTCGACGCCCATCGATCGGAGGCCGGGAATCAGGCCTTGTCCGTATTGTCGGCGAGCGACCCAGACACACTTTCCACAAGACTGTCCGCCTTGAGCGCAACCGTTGCTGAACTGCTTGCTGGGACAGGCAGGATTTCATCGTTTGAACACATAGAAGCGTTTCCGGCAGTGCATTTAGGTATCAATCAGGTCCTTGAAGAAGTCGCTGTTCTTGAGTCGTCTGCAGGCCAGCTTGGTGACTATAAATCGTCGGTGTTAGCTGTTTCCGAAGCCGTGAACGAAGGGTTGTCAGCGTTTCTCGCCAACAACGCAGAAATGAAACGGGTTCTGGTTCGGGAAGGCACCGAGCCGGCTGGAGACGATATTTACATTCGCGACCTTTTCACGACAGTGATGGAGAATCTGGGAAATATTGAGCTGTTGATCATGCAAATGGTTAGTACAGAAGATGCGTCGAAACTCGACGCAGTTGTCGAGAACCTGCGGTTCAATACGCAGAATATCGAGCCGGATATCGCGGCTCTGGTTGAAGAAATTCCCAGGCTCGAAGCGCTTCCGCCCCTGGTGAGAACCTTTATGGCGGCGGTTAATCAGGAAGACGGAATCATAAGCCAGTATCTCAAATACCGGCAGAACCGGCTCAAGCTCGAAGGGTCTGCAGGTGCAATAGAGCGCGATCTGGGCGCGATTGCCGCCAACCTGGACAGTATGAGAATGGCCGTGTCAGATCGCACAACGGCGACGGTGTCCACATTAGATGAATTGGCCAGGCGTTCGGAACAGCTGGTCTACTGGTTGCTTCCATTGGTTATTTTTCTGGCTATTGCGACGTCAGTTTGGCTTGCCGGCATGATCAGCCGCCCGCTCAAAGCAACACTTTCGCATCTGGCCGGCATGGCGAAAGGTGACTATTCAAAGCGTCTCAAATTTGATGCCAGAGGGGAGTTTGTTGATCTTAAAGCATCCGTTAATCAACTGTCAGATGCGATGGCAACCGTTCTGGGTAGTCTGCAACAGGCGGGTGGTGACATTGCGGTGATTGCATCCGGGAATGCCGGATTTGCGAGGGACTTCAACGAACGTATCCGTGGCCAATCAGACGAGTTGGGGGCCATAGCGGCCGCGATGACTCAAATGGAAGCATCGGCCAGGGAGGTGGCAGGGTCTGTGCGTGAAACCCACCATCTGGTGGGCGAGATCAATGTTCAGGTTGAAGAGAATCTGGAGGCCGCCGAACGCGGAAGCCGCTGTGTTGAAGGGCTGGAAACCCAGGCTGAGCACACGGCGAGCAAACTGCAACAGCTTGAAAAAGCATCACTCGATATCGAGCGAATTACGGAAACAATAGACAGCATCGCCAACCAGACAAATTTGTTGGCACTTAACGCTGCCATCGAGTCAGCGCGTGCGGGAGAGGCCGGTCGTGGTTTTGCCGTGGTTGCCGATGAGGTGCGTAACCTCGCTCGAAAAACCACAGAAAGCACGGACACCATACGCACTCTGGTGGAGCGCCTTCAGAAAGAGGCGTCGGAATCCGTGAGCTCGATGAACAACAGCTTCGCTCAGTTGGGTGCAGTCAAATCCCTTATGATGGGGGTTTCTGAAGGTGCACAAAAAATCCGCGGTGCCATGACCCGTATTCATGAGGGCGCTGAGCAGATTCGTCACGGTATGGATGAACAGGAAGATGTGAGTCAGTCTGTTACCCGGCAGGTTAATGACATCAGTGGGTCTGCCACAGCCAGTCTCGAACAGATTGATGGTTTGGTGACTACTTGTGAGCGCCTGGAAGCGTCGGTGGCAAATATTGAAGCCCTGGCTGGGCGTTTTCGTATTCATTAAAGATATCAGAAAAAACAGATTTTCCTAATCATTACGATAACTTGCCTTCGTAATGGTTTTATTTCGCTTGATTATGTTCGTTTTCAAACATTATTATTGCATTTGTGTTCGAAAAAAATCATGCATTGGCAAACAAAAATAGTTTACAGGAGCGACGGAATGGAACAGATAAGAGCAGTCATCGCCCGGGAGATTCTGGATTCCCGCGGTTTTCCTACTGTGGAAGTAGATGTAGTGCTTCGCAACGGCGTCGTCGGGCACGGCCGTGTTCCGTCCGGCGCATCAACGGGTTCTCGCGAGGCGCTGGAGAAGCGTGACGGCGACCCCGCGAGATACAACGGCAAGGGCGTTCTGAATGCGGTAAAAGGCATCAATGAGCGTATTGCTCCAGCTCTGGAAGGCCGGGTGGTATTTGATCAACTGGCCATCGATCGGTTCATGTGTGAACTGGATGGTACTCCCAACAAGGCCGAGTTGGGCGCCAACGCAATTCTCGCCGTGTCACTGGGGTTAGCAAATGCCGCTGCAGAATATCGGCAGCAGCCTCTTTATCGTTACCTTGCGGAACTTTACGGTTGCTCAGAGCCCACGGTTCTTCCGGTTCCCATGATGAATATTATTAACGGCGGAGCTCACGCCGATAACAACGTCGACATTCAGGAATTCATGATTCAGCCGGTTGGCGCGCCGAGTTACAGCGAAGCCCTGCGAATGGGAGTTGAAACCTTTCATTCGTTGAAATCGCTGCTGAAGAAAAAAGGTCTTTCCACATCGGTGGGCGATGAAGGTGGGTTTGCGCCAAACCTGAGCTCAAGTGAAGAAGCCCTGGACCTGATTCTGGAAGCGATTGAAGGTGCAGGATACCGCCCCGGGTCAGACATCGTTCTGGCGCTCGATTGTGCCGCTTCAGAATTCTACTCCGACGGTTGTTACGATCTGAAGGGCGCAGGAAAGAAATACAATTCTGAAGAATTTTCGGATTATCTCGTGTCGCTGGCGATGCAATACCCCATTGCATCGATTGAGGACGGAATGGACGAGAACGACTGGCACGGCTGGAAGCTGTTGACCGACAAACTCGGTGAGCGTGTGCAACTGGTTGGCGACGATCTCTTTGTAACAAACACATCGCTGATTTCTGAAGGTATCAGCAAAGGCATAGCCAACTCCGTGCTTATCAAATTCAACCAGATTGGAACACTGACAGAGACGCTGAACGCCATCGGCATGGCGCAGGACGCAGGCTACACCGCCGTTATATCCCATCGCAGTGGCGAAACCGAAGACACGTTTATATCCGATCTGGCGGTAGCAACCCGCGCCGGACAAATTAAAACCGGCTCTCTGTGCCGCTCAGACCGGGTTGCCAAATACAACCAACTGCTTCGAATCGAGCAGGACCTGGGCGCCCACGCTTTTTATCCCGGGGTGGGTGCCATTCGTTGTGCGCTGGACACCTGAACGTTGCGCTTGTCAGGAGAAAAACCATGAGAAAACCGGTATTGATTGGAAACTGGAAAATGAATGGCAGTCTGCAAGCCAACCAGGCCTTGATGGTCAGGCTGCTGCCGAGGCTTCGTTTGTACCGTAAATCCGTTGACCTCGCGGTCTGTCCGCCACTTCCTTACTTGTTTCAGGTGCGGGATCTGCTGGGTTACACCGGCATTGCGCTGGGCGCGCAAAACGCCTCGGCCTTCGTATCCGGGGCTTACACCGGTGAAGTAAGCGCCACCATGCTCCAGGAAATGGGGTGTCGCTACGTATTGGTGGGGCATTCTGAGCGGAGAACACTCTACGGAGAGTCTAACCAGGAAGTCGCAGCCAGATTCCGCGCGGTGATGAACCTCGGATTGACGCCCGTACTGTGTGTGGGTGAATCCTTGGACGAGCGAGAAACGGAACAAACATCGTCGGTGGTGGAAAGCCAGATACAGGCCGTTATCGACGAGGTAGGTTTTTCTGCGTTGGCCAATGGCGTTGTGGCGTACGAGCCGGTTTGGGCAATTGGCACAGGACGAACGGCGACGCCAGAGCAGGTCTCGGTTGTCCATCAGAACATCCGGGGGTTTATTGCTGCCAATGCGCCTGAGGCTTCCCAGGATATCAGTGAGGGTTTGCGGATTATTTATGGCGGTAGCGTCAAGCCTTCGAATGCGCTCGATCTTTTTAGTCTCGCCGATGTGGACGGTGGCTTGATAGGTGGGGCATCCCTGCACGCAGAAGACTTCGGTTCTATTGCCGGGTCGCTTGCAAAGGCCTCCGGAATTCTGGAAGGCGAGTGCGAAACACACTGACGGAGGCAGACATGAAACCGGAAACAGAATCGAGCGTGGACGGCAATAAAAGCTCGAAGAACTGGGCCAAACCAGATTTTTTCCCGAACGCGGAGAACATTCCGGAAAAATTCCGGCTTGAGGGTGGGGTGTCGATAAACCAGACCTTGATCGCCGGAGAGCTTCGGGAATGGCACGGACCTTTCGCGGAAGTTCGAAGTCCGGTTTGCCTGAGAGCGGCGAAGGGCGCTGAGCCTGAGCCGGTGTTAATTGGTAAAACTCCGCTTATGGACGGCGATACCGCTCTTCAGGCGTTGGATGCTGCGGTTGCAGCCTATGGCCAAGGCAGTGGCGCCTGGCCGAGCTTCTCCGTAGCCCAGCGGATTGAACACGTAGAACAGTTTCTTACGGAGATGCGCAGCCACCGGGAGGCGGTGGTGGAACTGCTGATGTGGGAAATTGGCAAAACCCGTAAAGACGCCAGCAAAGAGTTCGACAGAACGGCGGATTATATCAGCGACACCATTCATGAATTGAAGGTCCTCGATCGGCGTTCGTCACGGTTTGAAACCGTCGGCGGCGTGGTTGCCCAGACCCGTAGATTGCCGGTTGGTGTGGCGCTGTGCATGGGACCCTACAATTATCCCCTGAACGAAACGTTCACCACGCTTATCCCGGCACTGATTATGGGCAATACCGTGGTCTTCAAACCGGCAAAATACGGAGTGCTTTTAATAGGCCCGTTACTGAAGGCCTTCCAGACATCCTTCCCACCGGGGGTCATCAACGTTATTTTCGGACGCGGCCGGGACACCATCGGCCCGTTGATGAAGAGCGGCGATGTCGATATGTTCGCGTTCATTGGTACCCATAAGGGCGCTTCAGCGCTGAAGCAGATGCACCCCAAGCCCCATCGGCTCAAAGCCGTTTTGGGACTGGATGCCAACAACCCCGCGATTGTGCTGCCAGACGCAGATCTGGATCTTGCGGTCAGCGAATGCGTTGCGGGTGCGCTTTCTTTCAACGGACAGCGCTGCACGGCGCTCAAATTGCTGCTCGTGCACGAATCCCTGGCGGAAGAATTTGTGTCGCGGGTTTCAACTGCGGTAAACGACTTGGTCGCCGGCATGCCTTGGGAAACGGACGTATCACTAACCCCTTTGCCCGAACCTGGGAAAGTGACCTATCTTCGATCGTTGGTAGACAATGCCGAAGCCAACGGCGCAACGATCGCGAACGAGGGCGGGGGGCAGGTAAACGGTACGTATTTCCATCCTGCGGTGCTTTACCCCATAACCACCGAGATGCGGGTTTACCGTGAAGAACAATTCGGACCGCTGATTCCCGTGGTGGCGTTTCGCGATGAGGCGGAGGTGATTCGCCACGTAAGAGATTCCGAGTTCGGTCAACAGCTCAGCATTTTTGGTACAGATCCGGAAGCGATGGGGGGCCTCATTGACGTTCTGGCCAACCAGGTTGGTCGGATTAATCTGAATGGCCAATGCCAGCGGGGCCCTGACACCTTGCCGTTTAACGGGCGCAAGGATTCGGCCGAGGGAACTCTGTCTGTTTCCGATGCGCTGAGGGTTTTTTCCATTCGTACAACCGTCGCGACCAAATCCAGCGAACGCAACCGGGATCTGGTAACCAGTATCGTGCGCGGTCGCCACTCCCGCACTCTTACAACCGACTATCTGTTCTGAATGACACGCCGGGTTCTCCCGGCGTTTGACTGCTGCCATGTAAGCCGGCGCCGGCTTGGGTTGGTTCATAACCAATTGTACGTTTGCACCCTCAATAACATGAGGCATACTGCGGTTTGTTGCACGTAGATGTGAAACGTGGGTACCCCAGGTAGAGGAGCCTTTCATGACGGTTACGAACGTACCGGGCGAAGTCATTATCTGGGAGACAGGCCACTGTTATCTCGGTGAAATTCTGGTTGCGCGCGCGTCAAACGGCGTATGCGCCGTGTTGCCGGGCGGCTCGCGGGAGGAACTGGTTGCAGAGCTGGCTCGGCGATTCCCGGAGGCAGAACTGGAGCATGCAAACGATTCCCGGGCTGACTGGTTTGCGGATGTCATGAGTTACCTGATTGACAGCCGTAAGCCGCTTTCCGTGCAACTTGACCTCCGCGGTACAGAATTTCAATGCAGAGTCTGGCGCACGTTGCAGGAGATTCCGTCTGGCTGTTCGGCCAGCTATGGCGAAATTGCCCGGCGCATGGGAATGCCCACTGCGTCCAGGGCTGTTGCCGGGGCTTGCGCCGCCAATCCTTTGGCTGTGGTTGTGCCATGCCATCGAGTGCTACGGGGCGATGGTGGCCTTTCGGGGTATCGATGGGGTATTCAGCGCAAGCAGGCGGTATTGAGCCACGAGCAGGGGTTATCTGAACGCTGATGGCAACGTTGATGGCACCTTTGATGGCACCAATGTCCGGCTGATTACGCTCAACATTCGGTTCAGTCTTCCGGCTTGCTCAAATCAAGCCACGGCTGTGACAGCCAGTAGAAATGCCCGTCGCCATCAGGATGGGTGCAATTGTAACGAAACCGGCGGCTATTGAAGGCCCTGGGCGCCTTGATTGTGATTGTGTCATCCACTCTTTTAAAATTAATTCGCCCCATACCCGAAGCGAAACAGGTCAGGTTGCCAGGCTCAATATTCTCCGTGACTGGCAGGATCAGTGTGGGCGGATTGGCCGCTACGATGCCGTCGGGCAGTTTGCGGGTATCGATGGGGAACGCCTTGCTCATCAGCTTGTCTTTGAGTCCGTTAAGCTGTCCATAGGCATTGGCCATGGGAAACCGGGGCAATCGGGTGTTCCCTGAAAGCGAGCCAACAGCGCCGGATTGCTGGCCGAAACCGTACCAACCTCGCTTGGCCACCTCTGCCTCAAGCGCTTCGTCGAATTCACCATAAGGGTAGGCAAACAGGGGTGAGTTGGTTCCCAGTTTTTGGGCCAGTTCAGCCTGCGCGGAATCCAGGCTGTGGGTGATTCTTTCGTTCCAGTCTGCTTCAGTCTCACCGTTTTTTCTGGCCATATGGCCGTGCCCGGCACTGTGGTTGGCTATTTCTACACCGTCGCGTTCCGCGAGTTCCTTCAGTTGTTTCCATGTCATATAGCCACGATTTCCAACGGCTGCCGTGTCGACAAAAATGGTATAGGGCAGCCCCCGTTTCCGAAGAATTTCTGCGCCCTGGCTGTAAACAGACTCGTAAGCATCGTCGAAGGTAATGGCAATACGTTGGTCTTGCGACGGATGGTCAGAAAACAGGTCCTTCAAAGCGCTGTGCAAGTCAACAACATCAATGCCCAACTCCCGTACCTCATTGAGCTGGGCCTGAAACAGCGACACAGAGGTGCTGGTAGAGGGCGGCGTGGCATCGCTGATGTGGTGATACTGAAGAACGACCAGGTCAGCTCTTGCGGAAAAACTCGCCATTACAAAAGAGAACAGCGCCGCTGAGATCCAGAGTTTTTGTGCTCTCATGTCTTCTCCATTATCCGATTGAAATGCGCTTTCAAAACCGCGAACGCCTCGTTAAGTGCCTGAACTGCTTCTGTATCGCCGCCCCGATCCGGATGTGCCTGCA
>NZ_DRGY01000099.1 GCF_011049865.1 Marinobacter antarcticus
ACGCGCTCTGCAGACACCTGCTGATTCAGGACAAGCTCGTGCACAACGGATACGGCGCGTGCGGCGGACAGATCCCAATTGGAACGATACCGGCTGCTTGAGATGGGCCGGTCATCGGTGTAGCCGGAAACCAGCACATCGCCGGTGCAACCCGCCAGAACGCCCACCACCCGTTCAATGATGGGAATCATCTCGGGCTTAATAGACGCTTCACCGGAGCGAAACGTGGCCTCCTCAGAAAACCGGATAACCACTTTGTTTTTATCGTAATTAACACTCAGTGCGCCGGATGCCACTTCGCTTTCCAGCTCACCAATCATTCTGCTGGCCAGGTCCAGAACGCCTCCCGAAATAACGGTGGTTGCCGATTCCGGCGCTCGTTCGTCAATGAATTCCGGCTCGGATGTCGGCGACTCGGTGGGCTCTGGCAGGGACACTGTGTCCGATTCAACCAGGGTGATCGGCGAGCCGCCAATGCCGTCTGCCAGCACGCTGGCGGAACCAAACGCCACGGACATGGAGTTGGCCATGGCCTTGTATTTTTCGATATCCATTTCCGCAAACGACAGCAGCAGAATAAAAAACGTCAGCAGCAGAGTGGCAAGGTCGGCAAAGGTCACGATCCACGCAGGCGTTTGATTCTTCAGCCGGGGTTTGCGGTTTTTCCGGATAGGTTGCAAGGCCTCAGGTCTCCCGCTCCGGCGCCAGCCCTGTGCGCTGCTCCGGCGTTACGAACGAGGAGAGCAGTTCGGTCATTACCCGGGGGTTTTCACCGCGCATGATGTTGCGGATAGAGGTAATGATCAGAATCTGATTACGGCTTTCATCTTCTGCCTTGAGCTGAAGTTTGTCCGCCAGTGGAAGCGCGATCAACTGCGCAATAAAAGCGCCGTAAAGGGTGGTCAACAGTGCGACAGCCATGGCCGGGCCGATGGATGAGGGATCGTCCAGTGAGTTGAGCATCTGTACCAGGCCTACCAGCGTTCCCAACATACCAATAGCCGGCGCAGACTCGCCAATGCCACGGAAGACCCGTTCAGCCACTTCATAGCGCTCTGCCATTTGCTGGGATTCCTGGGCCAGGGCTTCTTCAACCAACTCGGGCGGATGGCCATCCACACACAGATTAATGGCTTTTTGCAGGAATTCGTTATCCGTTCGGTGGTTTTCCAGACCCAGAACCCCCTCTTTACGAACCACGTGGGCCAGTGCACTTGCCTCGCGAATCAGCTCCGCAGGTCGCTCAACCCTATCGGTAAATGCAGCGCTCATGGACATACGGAAAGCGCTCATCACTGAGGACATCCGAAACTTTATGAGCGTTACCGCAAAGGTGCCACCAATCACGATGGCCAGCCCCGGCAGATTGAGAAAGGTCAATAGAGAGGCGTTTGCCAGCATCGCCAGAATAACAATCAGAATACCGGCGACAAGCCCTACGAGGGTAAGAATGTCCATGCACAGCCCTTATTGGATAGCCTTTACTGGATGGCCCTTATGGATGCCTTTATGGAAAGCCCGTCAGTCGTTACGCAACGCATCAATAACCGGCGCCGTTTCCGGGCGCACCCCGCGCCAAATCCGGAACGATTCGGCGGCCTGTTCAACCAGCATCCCCAAACCATCGAATACCCGCACGGCTCCGTTATTCAGCGCCCATTGGTTAAACGTGGTGGTCTGTGAAGAGTACATCATGTCGTAAACCACCGTATTGGCCGCCATCACATTTGCGCAAAGAGGTGGCAAATTTCCCTGCAGGCTGGCGCTGGTGCCGTTAATGATGACATCGAACGGCTGATCCGGCGCGCCAAACCCGCAGGCACTCAGGCTTATGGCACCGGCTTCATCGGCAAAAAGTGCCACCAGAGCATCGGCTTTGGCCACCGTACGGTTTGCAATGGTCAAGCTCGCCGGCATTTGTTCCAGCACCGGGCCCAAAACGCCGCGAACCGCGCCACCGGCGCCCAGAATCAGTATTCGGGCGCCTTTGAGTTGAACACCATGGTTGTCCAGAAGGTCTTGAACCAACCCATGGCCGTCCGTGTTATCCGCCGTTAATTGCCCTTCACGGTTGTGATAAAGCGTGTTGGCCGCACCGGCTTTTTGGGCTCGCGGCGCCCGGCACTGCGCCAACTCCCACGCCTGCTCTTTAAACGGCACGGTTATATTGAGGCCCTGGCCTCCGCCGGCAAAAAATTGCTGAACCGTTGCCGCAAAATCATCCAGGGGCGCCTGAATTGCGGTGTATTCCACCGGCTCGCCCGTTTGGCGGGCAAACAGGCTGTGAATTCTCGGCGATTTGCTGTGATTTACCGGGTGGCCTACTACCGCATACCGTTCATCGCTCATAGCCTACCTCGCTTTTTGCGCGCGATCGGCTAGCCAATCGCGCCCGGTGAGAAAGTGCGTCGTTAGCCGTGCTTCTTCACTGCCGGCTTCAGGCACACGGCTGTAATCCCAGCGCACCAGAGGTGGCAACGACATCAGGATGGATTCTGTGCGCCCGCCGGACTGCAAACCGAACAGCGTGCCACGGTCGTACACCAGGTTAAATTCAACATAGCGCCCACGCCGATAGAGCTGGAAATCGCGCTCGCGCTCACCGTAAACATGGTCCATACGGCGCCGGACAATAGGTTCATAAGCCTCAATGTAACTATCACCAACGGATTTCATCAGACCGAAATCCTGTTCAAAATCACCGGTGTTGTGATCGTCGAAGAATAGCCCACCAATGCCCCGGGGTTCATCCCGATGGCGCAGATAGAAATAATCGTCGCACCAGTCTTTGTAACGCCGGTAAAAATCGTCGCCAAATGGCGCGCAGGCGGCTTCGGCGGTTTTGTGCCAGTGCACGCAGTCGTTGTCAAAGCCGTAGTAAGGTGTCAGATCGTAACCACCCCCAAACCAGTAAACCGGGTCGGCATTCTCCGGCGTGGCAATAAAGAAACGCACGTTGGCGTGGGATGTCGGCACATACGGGTTGTTCGGGTGAATCACCAGAGAAACCCCCATAGCCTGCCAGGGTGCCCCTGCCAGATGTGGGCGATGCACGGTGGCAGACGCGGGCATGACATCGCCCATCACATGGGAGAAGTTGACCCCGCCCTTTTCGAAAAGCCGGCCGTCGCTGATCACGCGGCTGACACCGCCGCCGCCCTCGGGTCGATCCCAGGCATCACGAACGAACTCCGCGCCGCCTTCAAGCGCTTCCAGGCGCTGACATATGCTTTCCTGCAGGCCAAGCAGATACTGCTTAACCGCATTAATATCCGGTTGCTGTGGCATGAATTCTCCTAACGAAGCTGTTTACCGCTGACAATGTCAATAATGCGACTCGGCTTACGGTTACCGCCAAGGGCGCCCGGCACGATCCAGTCAAGCTGGTTATTGAAGTAACGGCGCACTTGCAATGCGTTACGCGCTGGCTCTCGCCCCGCAGGATTGCAGGAGGTGGAAACCAGAGGCATATCGGCGCTTTCACAAAGCGCTTTCACCACCGGGTGTTCACTGACTCTTACCGCAATGGAACTGTGGCTGCCACGCACCCACTCTGGAATCTGCCGGTTTACATCCGGCAGCAAACAGGTGACCGGCCCGGGCCAGTGGCTCCGGGCTTCCAGCTGAAGCGTTTCGGGCAGGGGATCCAGCAAAAACCGAATTTGCTCTACAGAGGCTGCGACCAGAATCATGCCTTTTTCCATCGGCCGGTTCTTTAGATCGAGAATGCCCATCACCGCCTCAAGATTCCAGGGGTCGCACCCCAGGCCCCAGACAGCCTCGGTAGGGTAGGCAATAACGCCGCCGTGCAGAATTGTCCTGCGGGCGCAGTGCAACTGCCAGTTGTTGATAGGGTTGAGCACAGCCATGTTGATGTCGTCAGACCAGAAACAGGATGAATCATTACACCGGGCTTAAGCGATTTTCTGGAAGCCTCCAGGCGCAGAGCTTACCAGCCCCTCAAGTTCAAGAAGCAGAAGAGACTGAACAAGCTGGTCGGCCGGAAGACCGGTTGCCAAACACAGTGTATCGGTTGACTGGGGATCATACCCTAATGCCTCAAACACCGCGATTTCCCGGCTGTCCAGCGCACCGGCCGGATTCGGCGCGGCACAATCTGCCGGTAGCAACCAGGATGCGCCCAGCTCTTCAAGAATATCGTCAATCGTATCAACCAGTCGGGCGCCTTGCTTGATCAAATAGTGACAGCCTCGCGCTACCGGGCTGTGAATGGATCCGGGGATGGCGAACACCTCGCGCCCTTGCTCCAACGCCATGCGGGCGGTGATCAGAGAGCCACTTTTAAGCCCGGCCTCAACCACCAGAATGCCGCGGCTCAGGCCGCTGATAATACGATTACGCTGGGGAAAATGGGCGGCTCTTGCAGGCGTGCCTGGTGGGTACTCAGACACCATCAGACCCTTCTCGACAACCCGCTGGCCAAGGCGACGATGCTGGTTTGGGTAGGTGCGATCAAGCCCGCAACCCACCACGGCAATGGTGGCATACCCGGCATCCAGTGCGCCTGCATGTGCAGCGCCATCTACCCCCAGAGCCAGGCCACTGGTGACCAGTAATTTCCGGTTGCTTAACTCCGCCGCAAACCGGCGCGCATGATCCAGTCCGGCGGGTGTCGCATTGCGACTGCCAATAATACCGATCTGTTCATGGCCCAACAGGCTGGAATCGCCCAGGGTATACAACACCAGCGGGGCATCGTGGATGTGCCTCAGAACTTCCGGATAATCAGAGTGCGGCCAACACACAATACCGATATCGTGCCGCTTGCAGTCCAGCAAAATCTGCCGGACCCCGTTCACGAACGTATTGCTTTCATCCTGTTGTTGCCACGCAAGAATGCCCGCGACCGTTTCAGCATGCAGGCCGTGCGCTCGAAGCGTCGCTGAATTTTTAGCAAGGAGGTCGGTGAGGTCAGGGAACACTGCGAGCATGGCTCGCCAGCGGGAACGCCCGAATTTGGGCAAACAAGTCAGAAAAAGCCACTGGGCAGAAGAAGAATAAAACACCGCATCATCCTTGAAAAAACAAAGCCGGGCCTTCCTGGCCCGACTGTTGATTAGCCGATTAAAAAATCAGGGGTTGGTTACCTTGTCGCCGACCGTCAGCGAACGAGTTGCCTTCAGGATCAGACCATAGCTCATTTTTTCATAAACCTGGAAGACCATCAGCAAACCGGCTCGCTCGGAGGGCAACTCAACGATTTCGTTGGTCACCGGATCACGCGCCAGGTTTCCGGCTTTAAGAATAGCCATGACGTTGCCAGCCTCCAGCCCCTCGCGACTGCCTCGATTGATGGCAACCACATTGTACTGGCCAATCTGGGTAACACCGCCGTCCACCGATATCATTTTGCCTTCGACCTCCCGGTCAGGAGAGCTGGGCACAAAACTGGTCGTCAGGCGACGGTCTTCATTAACCAGCAAGCGATCCCCTATACGAACCTCTTCACTGGAGCGTGTCAGGTCCAACGTCAGAATGTCTCCATCCTCAGCCACAACATTACCCCGGGCAATGCTACGCGCTTCCAGACCAAGAAACTCTCCGGTGTCCGGATCAACAAATTCTTTACTGCGACGGAATAAACCCACCTTGTCGGCGGGCTTTTTACCGCGTGCGTACACACGGTCGCCGGCTCCGGTCAGGATGCGGCTGTCTTTGCCCTCCAGCACATAAGGTGCCGCATCGATCAACTCGTGACTGACAATCCGGGTGTCCGTCAAGAAGCTGCCGATTGCATCCAGAGGGATGGCAGGAATGGGCGTATCTATTTGCTTGGACCGCACCTTGGGAGACAATTTCACAACGCCGTTATTGGACGCCACCTTGGTGATCCGGGGTTTGCCGTCAATGTAAACAAGCGCCAGCAGATCACCCGGGTATATCAGGTGCGGGTTTGCGACCTGAGGATTCACGTGCCAGATTTCCGGCCAGTACCAGGGTTCGCTCAAAAAGCGCCCAGAAATATCCCAGAGGGTATCGCCTTTCACTACCGTGTAGCGTTCAGGATGATCAGACCGCAGTTCTGGTGCAGCGTGAGCCCAAGAGGTGATTAGCAGCGTAGTGGCTGCCAGAGCGTACAGCAGTTTCCTCATCATCTAAGTCCTTGATCCTGTGCCTTGATTCAGTGAATTCCGGTAAGGATGCAGAAAGTTGTCTGCAGCTTATTACGTTGTTATGCAAGTTACTATAGAAGAAGTCTCACAAATTGTGATGTTATCTTTTGTTCTTCCAGTCAATTCTATGGCCTTTTCAAAAGCTTTTAACTATCGCCTGATCAGTTTGTACTCAATCGGTGAATTGTTGGATAATACAGCCAAGGAAGCGCAACGCTGCTCATGTTAGTATGAGAGGAACAATTTGCGCAGTACGCTGTCGCATTTCAGTGATCGCTTTCACACGGTTACAAAAGGCAACGTTAAACGTTAAGCAAAGCCCCATTAAAGAGTGCCAGTCCGAAACCCTGACATTCGTCATACAGGCCAAAAAGTACGAGTATTATGATATTAGACATTCTTGAGTACCCGGACCCCCGTTTGCGGACCATCGCAAAGCCGGTTGGCGACCTGACAGACGCCGACCTGACGCTGATCGACGACATGTTCGAGACCATGTACGATGCGCCCGGCATTGGTTTGGCGGCGACGCAGGTGAACGTTCACAAGCAGATCATCGTGATGGACTTGTCTGACGACGAGAGTGAACCAAGGGTGTTCATCAATCCGCAGGTCGAAGTACTGGATGGCGAGCGCGAAGTCATGCAGGAGGGCTGCCTCTCGGTGCCCGGTTTTTATGAAGACGTTGAACGTATAGAGCACTGCATTATTCGTGCGATTGGTCGGGACGGCAAGCCGTTTGAAATCGAGGCCCAAGGCCTTCTGGCGGTCTGCATCCAGCACGAAATGGATCACCTGAACGGCAAGCTGTTTGTCGACTATCTCAGCAACCTCAAGCGCACCCGCATCCGTAAAAAACTGGAAAAGCTTCACAAGCAAAGCGCGTGAATGCTGCTTGAAGTGCCCATGAGACGTTTATAAAAGAGACTGGACCGGGCCATGGCCCGGTCTTTTCGTATTCAACGAGACAGAGACCCAACACCGTGCGACTCGTTTTTGCCGGCACTCCGGATTTCGCAGCTAGCGCTTTGAGCGCGCTGCTGGGCACCCACCACGCCATCGTGGGCGTTTACGCCCAGCCGGACCGGCCAGCAGGTCGGGGCCGAAAACTTCAACCCGGCCCGGTTAAACAGGTCGCTCTGGACCATGGCATTCCGGTATTCCAGCCCGAGAGCCTGAAAACGCCGGAAGCGCAACAGGAACTGGCAGACCTCCAACCGGATGTCATGATCGTTGCAGCCTACGGCTTGATGTTGCCCAAGACGGTGCTGGAGATACCGGTACACGGATGCCTCAACATTCACGCCTCTGTTTTGCCCCGCTGGCGCGGTGCGGCACCGATCCAGCGCGCGATAGCCGCCGGAGACAGCGAAACGGGCATCACCATCATGCAGATGGATAAAGGGCTGGATACGGGCGCAATGTTGTTGAAATCCCTGACCCCCATCGCTGCAAGCGACACCGGCGGCAGCCTTCACGACCGCCTCGCCGAAATGGGCGGCAACGCCATTATTGAAGCGCTGAACCAGCTGGAAAAAGGCGAACTCCGTGGCGAAAGCCAAAATGACGAACAGGCCTGCTATGCCCACAAACTTTCCAAAGAAGAAGGCCATATCGACTGGTCGCTCAGCGCCATTGCGATTGATCGCCTTGTTCGCGCGTTCAACCCGTGGCCCGGCACCTATACAGATCTTGAACAGCAACGTCTCCGGATTCACGAAGCCACTGCTATCGATGAACAAAGCCAGCATCCGGCGGGCACCGTAATAAGGCGGGAGCGGGCAGGTATTGACGTTGCCTGCGGGCACGGCGCTCTCCACGGAACTCTCAACAGCACGCTGCGCATCACTCGGCTGCAGTTGCCCGGATCTCGCGCCCAGAGCGTTAACGATCTGATCAACGGCGGCAAACAGCTGCTGCTGCCCGGACAGGAGCTGCGCTGACATGGATCGCTACGATCAGCCCGACCAGCCCATGCGCGCGGTTGCGGCAAGCGTGTTGCTGGCAGTGGAAAGCGGTGAGTCGTTGTCCCAGTGCCTGCCGCCGGCGTTGCAGCAACTTGCGCCCAACGAGCGTCCGGTGCTTCAAGCGCTCTGTTACGGCACCTGCCGCTGGTTTCATCGCCTCGACGGTGAACTGAACGGCCGGCTGAAAAAACCGATAAAGCAACCGGATCGCATTGTTCACCATTTGATGCTGATCGCGCTTTTTCAACTGCGCTTCAGCCAGCAAGCGACCTACGCCGTCCTGAACGAATCCGTGGAAGCCTGTCGCGCCCTCGACAAACCTCACCTTACCGGTCTGGTAAATGGCATTTTGCGGGCTGCCGAGCGTGACGGCGCTCCTGAACCCGAAAACGATGCCAGACGATTCAGCCATCCCGTCTGGATGGTGGAAAAGCTGCGCCACAATTGGCCGGATAACTGGCAGGATATTCTGGAGGCAAACAACGCCCAGGCACCCATGACGCTGAGAGTGAATGCTCTGCGCTTCAGCCGTGACGAGTATCTTGCGCTGTTAACCGAGGCAGGCATAGCGGCCACCGCCACCCGCTTTGCACCTTACGGTATTCAGCTTGGCAGGCCGGTGCAGGTTGACCAGCTTCCGTGGTTTGCCGATGGCGCTGTCAGCGTTCAGGACGAAGCCGCACAGCTGTGCACCGAATTGCTGGACCTGGCTCCGGGGCAGCGGGTTCTTGATGCCTGCGCAGCCCCCGGCGGCAAAACCTGCGCCATTCTTGAAAGCCAGGCCGAGCTTGCGGACGTGGTTGCCATCGACGAATCGGCTGCGCGTCTTCCCCGAATTCAGGAAAATCTCGATCGGCTGGATTTACACGCCACTCTATTGCAGGCAGACGCAGCCGATATTGAACAGTGGTGGAACGGCGACGCCTTTGATCGCATTCTGCTCGACGTGCCCTGCAGCGCCAGTGGCGTTATCCGTCGCCACCCGGATATCAAGCTGCTACGCCGGGAAACCGACATTGTGCCGCTGGCGGCTATCCAGCTCGGGCTGCTGCAAGCCCTGTGGTCCGTGCTCAAACCGGGCGGGCGCCTGGTCTATGCAACCTGTTCCGTGTTCCCCCAGGAAAACCACCGTATAATCCAACGGTTTCTTAAACAACAAAGCACCGCCGTTCTGGTTGAGCCAGAGGTTCAGTGGGGGCGCAATATGGGCACGGGACGACAGCTTCTTCCCGATCCAACCAGTCATGACGGCTTTTTCTATGCCGTACTGGAGAAATCCGAACCATGAAGATCCTGATTCTCGGTGCCGGCCAGGTGGGCGGCACGCTGGCTGAAAACCTGGCCAGCGAAGCCAATGACATAACGATCATTGATACAGATGCCGTGCGGCTGCGCGAACTGCAGGATCGCCTCGACATTCGAACCGTGCAGGGCAATGCGTCCTACCCGTCGGTACTGCGCCAGGCGAATGCCGAAGATGCCGACATGCTGATTGCCGTCACCAACAGCGACGAAACCAACATGGTCGCCTGCCAGGTTGCCAAAATTCTGTTCAGCACGCCCACCAAAATCAGCCGTGTGCGGGCCAGCGCCTATCTTTCCAGCAACGAACTGTTCGGGGAGGGCGGATTTCCCATCGATGTGATGATCAGTCCGGAGCATCTGGTTACCCGGCACATCACACGCCTGATTGAGTACCCGGGCGCCCTGCAGGTACTGGAATTCTCCAAGGGTCTCGTTCGCCTGGTCGCTATTCGCGCCACCAAGGGCGGCCCCCTGGTGGGGCGAGAGCTGTCTTATCTGAGCGCTCACATGCCCAGAATTGAAACTCGGGTTGCCGCCATTTTTCGCAAAGATCGCGCCATCATGCCCCGGGGCGACACGGTGCTTGAAGACGGTGACGAGGTGTTTTTCATTGCCGGCGCCGATCACATCCGCTCGGTCATGAGCGAGCTGCAGCCCCTGGTCAAAAATTACAAGCGCATTTTTATCTGCGGCGGCGGCAACATTGGCCAACGCCTGGCGCACACGCTGGAGAATCGCTACCAGGTGAAGCTGCTGGAGCGTAATCACGAACGCTGCGTGTTGCTTTCAGAAAATCTGCGCAAAACGGTTGTGCTTGAAGGCAACGCCGCAGACAAAGACATATTGCTGGAAGAGAACATCGAAAACACCGACGTGTTCTGCGCGGTCACCAACGATGACGAAGCGAATATCATGGCGTCGTTGCTGGCCAAACGGCTGGGCGCCCGCAAAGTGTTCACCCTGATCAACAACCCCGACTACGTGGATCTGATCCAGGGAGGCGAAATTGACGTGGCAATTTCGCCTCAGCAAACCACCATCGGCAGCCTTCTCACCCACGTGCGTCGTGGTGATGTAGTAAACGTTCACTCACTGCGCAGAGGCGCGGCCGAGGCGATCGAGGCCATTGCACACGGGGATCACAAGTCGTCAAAAGTCATTGGCCGCCGGCTGGATGAAATCAATCTGCCCCAGGGTACAACCATTGGCGCGATTGTCCGTCACAACGAAGTGCTGATCGCCCACGACCACCTGCGGGTGCAGCCGGATGACCACGTCATCCTGTTTCTGGTAGACAAGTCGCGGGTGCGGGAAGTCGAGAAGCTCTTCGCCGTAGGGCTGACGTTCTTCTGATTCACAATCAAGTACATGGCACGCCCTTAGAAATACCGATTTGGCGAGCGTATAATGCGCCACACACAGACCGACCAGCAGCAGGCAAACGTAGTGATAAATAAGGCAACAGGCAAGGCGATGGGTAACGAAACGGACAGCAACACCCCGGACACCAGAACGTTTCAAGGCTTGATTCTGGCTCTGCAGACTTTCTGGGCACAGCACGGTTGTGTGGTACTTCAGCCCCTGGATATGGAAGTGGGCGCAGGCACCTTCCACCCGGCCACGTTCCTGCGGGCTATTGGGCCGGAGACCTGGAACGCTGCCTATGTTCAGCCCAGCCGACGCCCCACAGACGGTCGTTACGGTGAAAATCCGAATCGTTTGCAGCACTACTACCAGTTTCAGGTGGTGCTAAAGCCCTCACCGGACAACTTTCAGGAACTCTATCTCGACTCACTGCGGGCCCTGGGCCTTGATCCGCTGGTTCACGACATCCGTTTTGTAGAAGACAACTGGGAGTCTCCCACCCTGGGCGCCTGGGGTTTAGGCTGGGAAATCTGGCTGAACGGCATGGAAGTCACCCAGTTTACGTATTTTCAACAAGTAGGCGGCCTTGAATGCTACCCGGTTACCGGCGAACTCACGTACGGTCTGGAGCGCCTCGCGATGTATCTGCAAGGGGTCGACAGCGTTTACGACCTGATCTGGACCGAAGGTCCTGACGGTGTCGTGACTTACGGCGACGTGTTTCATCAGCAGGAAGTGGAAATGTCCACCTACAATTTTGAGCACGCAGACGTTGAGTTTCTGTTCCAGAGCTTTGATGTCCACGAGCGTGAAAGTGCCCGGTTGATCGAAGCCGGCCTAGCGCTACCGGCCTACGAACAAGTACTGAAAGCGTCTCATACGTTTAATCTTCTGGATGCCCGCCACGCCATATCCGTCACCGAACGCCAGCGTTTTATCCTGCGCGTGCGCACGCTGGCCCGAGCCGTTGCCCAGGTGTACTTCGACAGCCGACGCACACTCGGCTTCCCGCTCGCCCAGGCGGCCATTCGCCAGGAAGTGCTGGCCATAGCCGAAGCGGCCGATAACAAGGCCAACGGCAAGAAAGGCAAAAAAGCGAAGCAGGCACCGCAGGAACAACAGGCAGAGGGAAACGCATAATCATGGCAAAGCAGGATTTTCTGGTCGAACTGGGCGTCGAAGAACTGCCCTCGAAAGCACTTAAACCTCTGTCTGATGCGTTCACTCAGGGCATTACTAAAGGTCTGGAAGAGGCCGGCATCGCATTTGGCAAAGTAGAAGCGTTTGCCGCGCCGCGGCGCCTGGCCGTCCGCATCCGCAATCTGGCCGATGCCCAACCCGACAAGCCGGTGGAAAAACGCGGCCCGGCTATCAAGGCCGCCTTTGATGATTCCGGCAATCCCACACGGGCGCTGACCGGCTTCGCCACCTCCCTGGGCGTCACCGCGGATCAGCTCGACACCCTGGAAACCGACAAGGGAGCCTGGGTGGTTTATCGGATGATAGAGCAGGGTAAACCAACCGTGGATCTGATGGCCGGCCTGGTTGAGCAGTCGCTGGCATCGTTGCCCATCCCCAAACGCATGCGTTGGGGCGCGCACCGCACGGAGTTTGTCCGGCCTGTGCACTGGCTGGTTATGCTGTTCGGTAACAAGATTATTGATACGCCCATCATGGGGCTGACTCCGGGCAACAAAACCCGGGGCCACCGTTTCCATTGCCCCAAACCCCTGATCATTCCCACGCCGGCCGATTACGAAGTCGTGCTTGAGCAAGAAGGCTATGTCATTGCCGACTTCGCCAAGCGTCGCGAGCAGATCCGGTCGGGTGTTAATGCCCTTGCCGAAACCAAGGCCAACGGCAGAGCGGTGATAGACGAAGATCTTCTGGACGAAGTAACCGGCCTTAACGAATGGCCGGTGCCGCTAATGGGGCGCTTTGAAGAGCGGTTTCTGAACGTTCCTGCAGAAGCGTTGATCTCCTCCATGAAGGAACATCAGAAATACTTCCACGTGGTCGGCGACGACGGTCAAATGCTCCCCTTGTTCATTACCGTCGCCAACATTAAAAGCAAAGACCCCGCCCAGGTTATTTCCGGCAATGAAAAAGTGATCCGCCCGCGCCTCTCAGACGCTGCGTTCTTCTACGAAACCGATCGTAAAATCCGGTTAGAAGACCGCATTGAGCGGCTCAAGCCCATCGTGTTCCAGGAAAAGCTCGGAAGCGTCTATGACAAGGCCGTTCGGGTTGCCGCCCTGGCCAGTAAAATTGCCACCGCTATTGGCAGCGATCCCGCGCTGGCCGAGCGAGCCGCCATGCTCGGGAAGACCGACCTGGTCACTGAAATGGTACTCGAGTTCACCGATCTTCAGGGCATCATGGGCCAGTACTACGCCGTTGATGACGGTGAGCCAGCGGATGTGGCCAAAGCGCTGAACGAGCAATACATGCCACGCTTCGCCAAAGATAATCTGCCCACCACCCAGACCGGTTGCGCGCTCGCCATCGCGGATCGCCTGGACTCGCTGGTCGGGCTGTTCGGCATTGGCCAACCACCCTCCGGCACTCGGGATCCATTCGCCCTGCGACGCGCGTCTTTGGGCGTGCTGCGCATCATCATTGAGCGGGAACTGCCCCTTGATCTGCAGACGTGCTGCGAGTGGGCCGAAGAGAACTTCAGCGGGCTGGCCCCGGAAGGTACCGCCTCCAGCGTTGTTGATTACATACTTGAGCGCTTCAGGGCGCACTATGACGAGCAGGGCATCGGTGCCGAAGTGTACCTGGCCGTTCACGCGCGCCGCCCAACCCGTCCATTGGATTTCGACCGCCGGATAAAAGCCGTTGAAGCCTTCCGCCAACTTCCCGAAGCTCTGGCGTTGGCAGGCGCAAACAAACGGGTATCGAATATTCTCTCCAAACAAGGTGGCGAGAGCGTGGGCGAAACCGTTAACGACAGTCTGCTGCAGGATGCGGCCGAGAAAATCCTGGCAGCACGGGTAGATCAGCAGACCGAGAAAGTGCTTCCGCTGTTTGAGCTAGGCCACTACGCCAGCGCGCTGCAGTCACTGGCAAGCCTGCAGGAGCCTGTCGACTGCTTTTTCAACGAGGTTATGGTTATGGCAGAAGATAAAGCCGTGCGGGACAACCGACTTGCGCTACTGAACCGCCTGCACAACCTGTTTTTGCGCGTCGCAGATATCTCACTGCTGCCCGCCGCTGGCTGAACGATGCTGATTATTCTCGACCGGGACGGGGTCATCAACGAGTATGATGGCTGTTACATCTGCTCTGTGGCCGAATGGCGACCCATTCCCGGCAGCATTGAGGCGCTGGCACGGCTCTGCAAAGCCGGTCATCGCATTGCCATCGCGACCAATCAGTCCGGTATTGCACGGGGTTTCTACGGCGTTGATGTGTTGGATGGCATGCACGAAAAGATGGCGCGGCTGCTGGAAGCCCAGGGCGGCCGTATCAGTTTCATCGCTTACTGCCCGCACCATCCAGACGAACGCTGCCAATGCCGCAAGCCGCTCACAGGTCTGCTGCTGCAGATCCGCGAACACTTTCATCTCGACAGCCTGAACGGCGCCATTATGGTCGGTGACAGCCGCAAGGATCTGGAAGCCGGTTTTGCGGAAAACTGCCGGCCCGTGCTGGTGCGCACAGGCAACGGCGAAGACACGGAACGGCATCTGAAAACGCGCCCGATTCCCGGCGCCAGTGTGGCAATCCATGACAATCTCAGCGCGTTTGCAGATGCTTTTTTATCAGACCCGGGGCTGGTAAAAAAACAGTGAATCCGTATAATATTTGCGGTTGATCGGCGTGTGGCGCAGCTTGGTAGCGCACTTCGTTCGGGACGAAGGGGTCGCAGGTTCGAATCCTGCCACGCCGACCATGATTTTAACGACTTAGGGCTCATCTTCGGATGAGCCCTTTTTCGTTTGTGGCTGGGTTTCGTTGCTCATTTATGAATGACGACGCAACCTCTTTGCGGCGACTCCAAGCAACCCGATCAGAAGCAATGGCAGTGATGCTGGTGCAGGTACTTCAGAGGAGGCTTCGAAATCAAATGTCCTCGAGTAATTCCCGGCGTTGACCCTGACATTATCGACGTAGCCAATCTGGTCGGGGGTATTCGAGCCCAGGCCCAGACTGATACCGAACAAACTAGCGTCGCCAAAATCCGAATTTAGCGTAGAAAGCCAATCCTGCAAAGTAAGTAATGGTGGTCCACCTCCACTGTTGCCTGTGCCAAAGCCACCGGTGCTCCATAAAAGGCCACTGGTGATATCGACAGAGTAGTCAATCCAGTCACCCATAGGTACCGCAGAACTTGCACCCTCAGAACCGGGCTGGTTCCAGTATGGCTCAAAAACCAACTCCATATATCCATCCCGATCCTGTACAGGTTCGGGATTATAGAACTGCATTTTGAACGAGGGCGCCGGTTCAGCAGCCCCCGTACCGCCCTTGTACATCGAATAGCCGAATGAGAGGTTCGAGTTAAAAAGGTCGTTGACAGTACCAAAACCGCCATCAGGAAGAAGCTGAATTTCAGCGCGTGAACCACTTGCAGAGCCGGTCTGAAGTTTTACCGCCCCCGTTGGCAATGGTGCATTGTTTTCAAGGTTGCCGCCTAGCCCGGTCAGATCCACAATTTCCGCTGTTCCGCCTTCCGTCGTGAGACTTCTTTGCCAGGGTTGATTGTCGAGGTCTGTTATAGGGGCTGCGAATGCCGCTACCGGCATTGCGGCCATGAAGGTCGTTGCGAGGACAATATTTGCTTTTTTTGTTTGGCTTTTCATACTTATTCTCCAAATTGTTTTACACCAACCAAGCGTGAAATGGCCAGCGTCAGTAAAAAAGCAAACATTGTGCCGCATATAACATCCCTTTAAATTCATATAGTTGCATAAACTTATTGGCCGTTAAGAATAAATATGTAAATATTTCCGACACTCCCGTACCCGATCACCATAAATCGCCACATCGATCGACAGACCGCCCTTTCCATCCAGAATACATCCGTTAAAAGAGCGCGAAGGGCGGCTGCTGGCACTCCCAAAACCGGCTGCTATAATTTATTTATATCAAGTTTGCTTGGTTTGATGTTTCCGGAAGCCCGGTTTACCTTTATGTTTTTGCGGCTCACCAAATGTCACGAAGTCGGGAATGTTCTTCTGCTAACATTTCATTCGCTGGCTTCATCAGGGATCCCGAATGAATGATATGGACACCGAGAAAAGACGACTCGCGGCTCTGACCCGTCTCGGGATTCTTGATACCCCTCCTGAAGAACGCTTTGAGCGTATTACTCGCCTGGCCCGCCAGCACTATCAGGTAAAAACGGCCTTGTTCACGGTGGTGGACCGTGATCGCCAGTGGTTCAAATCCCGGCAGGGCCTTGGTGTTACCGAAACACCTCGGTCCGTGGCCTTTTGTGACCATACCATTCGGCAGGATAAGATTTTTGTTGTTGAAAATGCCGCTCTGGATCCGCGTTTTCGCAATAATCCTCTTGTTGTGGGAAGCCCGCACATTCGCTTCTACGCCGGCATGCCGGTGCGCGAGCCGGGCGGTTTTAAAATCGGTAGTTTGTGCATCATTGATGACAAGCCACGGCAGTTCCGCGAGAAAGACCTCGATGTGCTCCGCACGTTGGCCGGCATGGTGGAGGAAGTACTGGAGCGCTTATACATCGAGTCGGACAAAAGTGAGTATGTGCCGGTTTCCAGCCTTAATCGCGCCATTCATCATGCCCAGAACGTATTCCTAACCAGCGACAACGAGCACTCAGCCTATTCCCAGATGCTCAACGATCTGCTGGCTCTGACGGGAAGCCTATTCGGATTTATCGGCGAAGTTTTGCACGAAAGTAACGGCACCCCTTTTCTGCGGATTGGCGCCATTACCAACCTTGCGTGGAACCCCGAAACACAAGCGCTGTACCAGGAGGTGGAACGCAGGGGCATGGTGTTCGACCAGTTGGATAATATCCTTGGGAAACCTCTTATCACCGGCGAGACGATTATTTCCAACGATTTGGCCACAGACCCCAGACGCGGTGGCCTCCCGGCCGGACACCCACCCATTCATACCTATATTGGTATCCCGGTGTTCTCCGGGCTTACGCACCTGGGCCTGATTGGCCTTGCGAACCGACCGGAAGGTTACACTCAGAAGCTTGCTGATGAACTGGCACCTCTGTCCCAAACCCTCGGCAACTTGATCGAACGCAAGCGATTATATGAAGAAAAAAGCGCTCATAAACAAGATCTTGAGTTGGCGGTCAATTTCGATGCGCTAACCGGCCTGCCCAATCGCCACCGGCTCACCGAGCTGTTTGAACAGGAGCTGTATGAAGCCGGCAAGCGAAACGGCCTGGTGTCCGTCTGTTTTATTGATCTCGACGGCTTCAAAACGATCAACGACCAGCATGGTCATTCCGTGGGCGACGCGGTTTTGAGATCCGTGGCCGACAAACTCCTGGCCACTGTGCGACATCACGACATTGTTGCTCGCCTTGGCGGCGACGAGTTTGTGGCCATCCTCCGTGATGTGGGCGATGAACGGGTGTATGCCCGTCTTCTGGAGGCTATCCGGCAACCCATCAACTTTCAGCACCACGTGCTTCAGATTTCTGGCAGCATGGGCGTGACGGTGTATCCGGACGACGATTCGGATACGGACTTGCTCATTCGTCATGCGGATCAGGCCATGTACGCCGCCAAGGAGACCGGCAAGAACTGCTTCAAGATCTTCGACCTTGAGTCACATTCAACCCGCAAAGAGCGAGTCAGGGTACTGGACCAGATCAGCAATGCCCTGCACCAGCATCAGATGGAATTGTACTATCAGCCCAAAATCTGCTTCCGTAGCCGAACGGTGGCGGGATTTGAAGCGCTTATACGCTGGAATCACCCACAGGAAGGCGTTCTGAGCCCGGCCCACTTTCTGGAACACATCGAATACACAGAATATGCACGTACCCTTGGGAACTTCGTCATCGGGGAAGCGGTGAAACAACTGTTGAACTTTGCGCAGCAGGGTCTGCCTTATACCCTGAGCGTCAATCTGAGCCCGTCGCATTTCCTGAGCCAGCAGTTCCGGGACGACATCTCCGATACGCTCAAGGATTGCCCGAGAGAATTGCGCGCGCACCTCATCCTCGAAATTCTCGAAACCACGGCGATGGACGACACCGAAGCCGTTCTGCGGAATCTAAAAGCCTGTCGTGATCTTGGTGTGGATATTTCTCTGGATGATTTCGGAACCGGTTACTCGTCTCTGGATTATTTTCGCAGGCTGCCAGCGCAGGAGATCAAAATAGACCGCTCGTTCGTATTGGATATGTTAGAGGATAAGGACGACAGTATGATTGTCAGTGCCATCGTCAGCCTTTCAAAGAGCTTTAACCGGCGGCTGGTGGCAGAAGGTATTGAAAACGAGCACGTTGAGCGCAAACTGATTGAACTTGGCTGCGATCTGGGCCAAGGCTTTTTCTACAGTAAACCCCTGCCATTACCCCAGGCTCTGGGCTGGGCAGCGGATTTTCAGTGGGACAACAGGCTTACGGTAGAGAACAGGAATAAAGAGTAAAGATTTAAAACCAACCGCGCAGACAAAAGCGCAAAATCGGAGAACAGAGCATGATTGGATACGTCACCATCGGTGTCAGCGATATGGAAAAAGCCAAGAAGTTCTACACGGATCTTCTGGGAGGCGAGGGTGCAAAGGTGCTATTGGATATGGGCCGCATTGCGTTTATCGGTGAAAATATGAAGTCACCCATGTTAGCCGTTTGCACACCGTTCAACGGCACGCCGAACCATCCTGGTAACGGCAACATGCTGGCGTTTCAGCCAGGCTCGAAAGAGGCGGTTGATACCTACTACAAAAAGGCCGTTGAATTGGGAGCAACCTGTGACGGCGAGCCGGGGCAGCGTATTCCTGACCAGTTCTACGGCGCCTATGTGAAAGATCCGGATGGCAACAAACTGGCGTTTTTCCATTTCGGTTGAAACCCCTAGCCCGTAAAACGAGGCCGCTTTATTCGGCGGCTTCCGTTTCGAACCACCAACCCGGCAATAACCTACTAATTTGCGGCTGTAGAAAACGATCGTCTATCAGCCAGATCACCCCTTGATCATCCGGTGTGCGAATCACCCGTCCAGCGGCCTGAGCCACTTTTTGCAGGCCCGGAATCAGGTAGGTGTATTCATAACCCGCACCAAAGCGCTGCTGCAGCCGATGTTTGAGAATCTCATGCCAGGCATCAAAGGGTGGCAGGCCCAGAGTGGCTACAAACGCGCCGATTAACTGATCGCCCGGCAAATCAATGCCTTCGCTGAACACCCCTCCCAGAACTGCAAACGCCACGCTGCCGGATTCTTCCCGAAACCCTGCCAGAAACTCCCGTCTCTGCTGCGGGTTCATTGCCGAGTACTGAGCGCGCTGGGGTACATCCGGGGCGTGGCTGCCCAGCGCTGCGTGTACCTCGTTGAGATATTTGAAACTGCTGAAAAACGCCAGATAGTGCCCCGGCCGCGCCCGATACTGTTGCGCAATCAGCGCGGCAATGGGTTCCACCGACGCGTTGCGATGGGCCTGACGGGTGCTGATCTTTGGCGTGAAGTTCACCCGCAACTGATCGGCGCGGAACGGGCTGGGCAAGGAGGTAAACCGGGTATCTTCGGGCAAACCCAACAAGTCCCGGTAATACACGCCGGGGCTGAGAGTCGCCGAAAACAGCAATACCGAGGCGGCCGCCTGAAAACGGTCACGCAGGAAATCCGCCGGCACGAGATTCTGAATGCTCAGGCTTGCGCGGCCTCGGCCTTCGCGGCGAAATTCGCACAGGGAATGTTCGCCGAACGAGTCCGCCAACTTCATGAACGCAACCGACTCGAACAGCACTTCCTGTAACGCCAGGTCCGGTGGGTTTTCCGCCAGATAATCCGTAAGTCCGGACACCAAACCTTGCAGGCTGCCGGTGAGCGCCGGCGGCAAGTTGTCGAGAAATACCGGAGTGGCGCCGGTTTCCAAATGATCACGGATAACGCCCTGCCAGGCGCGAGCGGTGCGATCCAGATGGGGTTTTAGAGCCTTGGGCGCGGTTTTGCGTATTTTTAGCAAACGCTGCTGATCCAGCTGAACCGAATACATGCCCCGGCCGCGATCTACCAGGTTGTGGGCCTCGTCCACCAAAATGGCCGTTTTCCAGTTGTTTTGCCGGGTGAGGCCGTGGAGCAGGGCCGACTGATCAAACATGCGGTTCACATCACCAACCACCAGGTCACACCAACGCGCCATCTCCTGAGCCAGAAAGTACGGGCAGATGTCGTGACCCGCAGCGATCTTCGCCAGCACCTCCTGGGTAAGCGTCGTGTCTGCCTGGGCGGCTTCGGCCCGGGCATCTGGCAGTCGGTCGAAGAACCCCTTGGCCAGCGGGCAGGACTCGCCGTGGCAGGCTTTGTCCGGATGCTCGCAGGCGTCGGCTTTCGATGCCAACACCAACGTGCGCAAAGGCCAGATCTGCGGTTCCTCTTGAGCCGCTCTCAAGCGCTCGATCGCATCCACCGCCAACTGCCGAGCGGTGTTACGGCACGTGAGGTAGGCCAGCCGGTCGTGTTTAGCGGCGGGCATGGCCATCAACGCAGGGAACAGGGCCCCCAGAGTTTTACCCAGGCCGGTGGGCGCTTCGAGCAGCAGTGTGTCGCCCTTAATCGTATTTTTATAGACGGTTTCCGCAAGCTGGCGCTGGCGGGGACGAAACTGTTTAAACGGAAAACGCAGGCCCGAAAGGCGAATGTCACGCTGTTCCCGATGATGGGCTTCCTGTTCCGCCCAGAGTCGGTAACGATCACATAAGGCTTCCAGTTCCTGCCAAAGCTCATCGGCCTTGGCGGTTTCGGTAACCGGCGTTTCCCGGTTCTTGCCGATATCAAAATACACCAGCGCCAGTTTCAGGGATTTGCGCTTTTCCTGTCGACACAGCAGGGCCCCGTATGCCCGTAACTGAGCCAGGTGCAACGCCCGCTGGTGGGGCCGGGTGCGGGACAAGTCGCCACGGTGGGTTTTGATTTCTTCCAACAAGCCGGCGTGCGGGTTGTACACATCGGCCCGCCCGTAAAGCTCCAGCCCCATGCATTCACCGGTAAGTGAATACTCGCTTTTATAGCCGTAGCCGCGTTTCCCCTGAATGGCCTGGTGGCCGGCAATGCCCTCTTCGGCACTGGGCGCGGGCGTGTAGCGAAAGTCCAGATCGCCTTCCCGGGCGGCGAACTCACACAGGGTTCTCACC
>NZ_DRGY01000100.1 GCF_011049865.1 Marinobacter antarcticus
ATCACTGCGAAAAGCGAAAGCACAAAAAACGGAATCGGTTGACCCATCGTGACCGTTCAGAGTACAAAACCCACTCCAGCGTGATGGCCGTGTGCAAATCGGTCACGATCCCCGGAATGACCGGTCACGTTCGCCGGAATACGCACATATTCAGTTTCGGTTCGGGTGGCTGTGTTAATATACAGATGCTAGTGTCTCAATCTAGTCGCAATGGCTCGGTATATGGTCTTCTGATTGGGCGGTGAAAGCACTGCTTTCTTTGCCTCCTCTTTGAGAGATCCAAGATGGATTGACATAGAGGTTGCCATAATGGAAGACAGTGATCGTCTATTGCCTAGTAACAATGCTCACGAGGTCATGGCAGATGTCTACGAGGACTTTCGGCGTTTTCTTACACGTCGGCTTGGCGATAAAGACGAGGCTGCCGACGTTCTGCACGATTTTTACGTCAAGGTGCTTACACGAATTGGTGACGTTCGCGAGAAAGAAAAGCTTCGTGCCTGGATGCGCCGCGTGCTTGAGACGAGCCTGATCGACTATTACCGGGCTCAGAGCAAAAAGCGCCAATCTGAGAAAAAGTATTGCTATCTCGAATTGGCGAGTCTCGATAACAACGTTGAAGACGACCTCAATGTTATTGACTGCACGTTCCTCTACAAACTCCTGCCGACCTTGAAGCCAAGCTACACCGAAATTTTATGGCGTGCTGAGCTTATCGGTGAGCCCCGTAAAACGATCGCGGCGGCCTTCAATATTTCGGAGAGCAATTTGCGGGTGCGTTTGCACCGGGCGCGGGAGGCTCTGCGAAAGCGGCTGGAGGAGACCTGCCAAGGCCGCCCAATCCAATTACGGTGGAACGGCTCGCTGAGCTCTCCATCTTCAACCTGAGCTCAACTCTGGGCCTGATTGACAGATCCAGTGTTGATCGGGGGCATAAGCCCCGCTGACTTTCAAGAACGACTGGCGAAGAGTTTCGTTACAGTTTGATGACAGTCGCCGGCTCGTCCAGCCTCTCGCGGATCGTCAGATAGTCTCGGGTTAGCGGTACCGCGTCCTGCTTTTTGGCAAGCTGGATTTGAAAGACGACATGGCCGTTGTGCCGAAATGCCACTTCGCTGGCAACAAGGTAGAACCGCCACATGCGGCAGAATTGCTCGTCATAGATTGAACGTGCTCGGTCCAGATTGGCCTCGAATCGATTGCGCCACTCCTTCAACGTCTCTGCATAGTGCAGCCGCCACACCTCGACATCGGTGACATAGAGGCCGGACTGTTCGGCGATGGCAAGTACCTCCGACAGGGCTGGGCTATAGCCGCCGGGGAAAATATAATTGGCGATCCAGGGATTGGTTGCTCCCGGCCCATCGGCTCGGCCGATCGTGTGCAGCAGGGCGACGCCATCATCTGTGAGATGGTCTCGCAGGATTGCGAAGAACTCCTTGTAGTGTGGTACCCCGACATGCTCAAACATGCCCACTGACACGATCCGGTCAAAAGTGCCGTCGATATCGCGGTAGTCTTGCAGAAGGAATTGAGCACGGTCGCCAAGACCCTCGGTTTGAGCACGTTTTTCGGCGATTTTGTGTTGCTCATGCGAGAGGGTCACCCCGGTGACGCGCGCGCCATGGTCGCGGGCAAGATGAAGCCCAAGCCCGCCCCAGCCGCAGCCAATATCGAGAACCCGTTGTTCTGGCGCCAGGAGGAGTTTGGTGGCGATCAGCGCTTTCTTGTTCCTTTGCGCTGTTTCAAGAGTGTCACCCGCTTCTCGAAAATAGGCGCAGGAGTATTGACGGTCGGCGCCCAGGAACAAATCGTATAGCTCACCGGACAGGTCGTAGTGATGCGCCACGTTGCGTCGAGCTCGCCCGGCAGGGTTAAACTGCGCGAGCCTGCGGCAAAGCCGCCGAAGGTGTGCTAGCCAGCGATGGTGCCATAGGTCGGGCTGAAGCGTCAGATTAACGACCAGCAGCTCAATCAACCCGTAGATATCATCCTGGTCGACAGTGAGGGTGCCGTCCATATAGGCCTCACCCAGTGCGAGGTTGGGATTGATCAGGAGTTTGCGTGGCAGGGAGCGCGCGTGCAAACGCATGGTGACGGCGGATGTCGACCCGTCACCGTATGCTATTGACTGTCCGTCAGGATAGGCGACGACCAGGCGCCCCTGCTTGATCAGGCGCTTCAAAAAAATCGAGAGCAATCTTGTCCACATCGTTTTATCTCGTCGTTGCGATCTTTAAGCCGTTAAAAGAATCACTTCCTCGGGCTATTTGATCCTGGGTTGTCGCATCGAAGCGGGCGTATCGGCATTTCGCTTTGCGGGTACTCACTATAAAGACGGCAAGTTGGACCGTTCGTTACACGCCTAAGGCCCCGCTCAGAACGCTCGATCTACCAAAACTGTAACGATTTTTTTTTCCTCACGTCTTTATCGTTATATAGATTGCTGAGAAATCATTATCTGTCGGATCGGAATAAGGGGTTAAGAAATGGAATGGCTTGCGGAGAACTGGATTTGGCTTCTTGTGGGGATCGCATTCGTGGGTTTGCATCTTTTCGGTCATGGAGGCCATGGAGGTCATGGAGGCCATGATGATAAAAAAAGACCGAATCCGAGTTCACGGAACGAGAGCAAGGAGGATGAATCTGGCTCGCACCGACATTAGTGGGCCTCAGGCACGGTTCTGATGCGGAGAGATATCCCGTATGCGAAACAGAATTCGCCAGATCACGAGCGCAGAGACAGGGCAAACAACTGCAAATGAATAGGGACGGACGTAATGCTGAACACAAAGTTAGTAACCTGGACGCTGGGAATCTGGGCCAGCATCACCTTCGTGGTGTGCGTCATTTACGGCCTGGTAACGCCGCAAAGTCTTCATATGAGTGGGCTTCTTGAACAGCTTTTGCCGGCATTCAAGTGGCTGACGTGGTGGGGCTTCTTGTTGGGCCTGGTTGAAAGCTTTCTCTACGGTGCCTATGCAGGGCTTGTGTTCTGCCCCATTTACAATTTCCTGTACCGCCGCTTTAATGCGAAATGACACATCTGACCGGCGCCGCCGTTCGGCCTCCGCCTAAATCTGTGGCTGTTCTTCGTTGGGAGTGCCGCCATACTCTACCCGAGTTGGCCATTTTTCGTTGCCGCCTGGCGAGCGCTTCGCAACGGCGTGCTCAATATGGCCGTGTTCGTGGTCCTGTCTGTGGGCACGGGATATCTGTTCAGCGTCGGCGCGACGATCAATAAGAGCGGAAGTTTCAAATACCGCGCAACCCGCGCAACTGCTTGCCGACAAGGCGTCGCAATGGCTGGTGCTGATCGCTGCCGTCATTGGCCTTGCGACCTTCGCTGTTTGGTTCTGGTGGATTGGTCAGCCTCTGCTTTTCGCCCTGACGCTGATCATCATCGTTTTCGTGATTGCCTGTCTGGACGCGCTTGGGAGCTTGGCAGAATTATTAAAGTGAAGTCTTTGGGCCGTATTGGTTCCCAATTGATAGATGTCAATTGATGGGCACGATCTATGGGATAGGCTCAAATCAAGTAGTGTCGAGCTGCGTTAATACGGGCTCACTGCAAGCGCAGCCAAAGAGACCCGGTCTGTGGTATGGAGATCAGCCCCATCGCCGCCGTTGATCAACTCATTCACGAGGGCAAGGCCTATTACTTTTGTTCCAACGCATGCTCGGAGGCATTCGAGGCTGAGCCTGCGAAATATATCCGGGTTCACCGTCAACACGGAATTCGGTCGGAATAACACTACTAATGCGTTGTATCGCTATTACAGGTAAATCAAGCCATGAATGAATCGTTCAACCACGCTGGAGCCTGGGGTATCACACTGATCGTTATCGTTTTGGTGTCTTGGTTCTTCTATCGTTATTTCGCACCGAGGAACTGGCGGGAATGGGCCGGCGCCGGGGTGGTGCAGGCCTTTATTATCGCGCTTTATGCCGAAATGTACGGCTTTCCGCTCACCATCTATCTGCTGGTGCGGTTTTTCGGCCTGGACAGCGACTACGTCAGCGCAAGTTTATGGTCGACTTTGGTAGGGCTGGGTGAAACCGGCATGTTGATCTCAATGCTGCTCGGCTATGCGGTCGCGTTTACCGGGATTGGGCTTTTCATTCAGGGTTGGCGCCAGGTCCACAAGGCACGAGGCGAAAACCGTCTGGTGACAGACGGGCTGTATGCGTATGTGCGGCATCCACAATACACGGGGTTGTTCATCGCCTTGTTCGGCGAAGGGGTGGTGCACTGGCCAACGCTGTTCTCGATCGGCCTTTTTCCAGTAATCGTGCTCGTATACACATGGCTGGCCCGACGGGAGGAACAGCAGGTCCAGGAGCAGTTTGGCGAGGCCTACCGCGCCTATCAGCGGCGGGTGCCGATGTTCATTCCCCGTTGGGGGCAATGGCGTCAGCTCGCCACTGCTTCACGAGACAGCAGCGATGACAATGCTAAGTGAGCACCTCTTGCGCAGTACGCTCAATGCTTGGACGGGTAAATGGACTCTCCGATTTTTTTACGCCCTGGCCCGTTGTGCAACAGTTTTTCGTTGCTATTGCTTATCAGTTATCTGCTGTATCGACGCGTCGTCAAAGACAGTGACCTCTAAAGCCCTGGATTTGAGCAGATATGAAACGGCTGAGGTCGTTAGCCCCCTGACTATTTCCGATTGGATTTTTATCTGAATTCAGGATCAAAGATTAATCATTAAAGCGTTACTCGTAGCGCCAATTTTGGACTTGATTCAGAAAAGCAACAGGTTAGAAGCTAATTTTGGAGTGCGCTCAAGATGGATATCAAAACATTCAGAGAACTAATCAATTGGACGCGAGATCTGCACGCACACTTGGCGCGTTGCCTGTCTCATTGCGCGACAAAGAATGAAGAAGAACGGGCTCGGGCATTGTTGGATTATCTCGCAAAACATGAGTCTGAAATCGAGCGCATAGTCGAAGAATTTGAACGGCAGGGAGACCCCAAGGCTTTGGAAACAAGAGTCTATGACTATCTTTCACATCAGCCGATCAAGACCCATCGAACATGCGATGAACACTACGCCCGACTCGATTTCAACAGCATTTGCCGGGAAGTATTCGATTTCCATGAGCAGATTATTGAGCTCTACAAAACACTGGTTGGAAAAGCCGAAATTCCTGAAGCAAAGGAACTGCTCGAATCACTTTTGACGATGGAGCAAAACGAATCCAAGCGCCTCGCTCGACAGATTGGCCGGATGGACGATATTTGATGGCCGCGTGACACCGTGGCGGCTTCCAACCATTGAAAGTCTATCGGAAGGTTGTGCCTCTTCAAATCCTGAATTCAGACAGTAATCAAAAGGATCATCGAACTATGTCCTCGCAAGATCACACCGCCCACTCCGTAAAGTCAGCGACCGTCGGGGCGGACGCAAAATACACCTGTCCCATGCATTCTCAAGTCCGTCAGGCCAAACCCGGGGCCTGCCCGCTTTGTGGAATGGGGTTGGAGGTTGAATCGGTCGCAGTGGGTGATGAGGGACCCAATCCGGAACTTGTGGATTTCACTCGTCGCTTTTGGGTCGCACTAGTTTTTTCAATACCATTGTTGATTCTAACCATGTCTCCCTTCGTCGGTATTACGGCGGTTCGCGACTTTTTTGGTGAGCGCATGTCGTAGTGGGTTGAGCTGATCCTTGCGACACCCGTGATTCTCTGGTCAGGTTGGCCGTTCTTTATTCGTGGCTATAATTCTTTTCGAACCATGAATCTGAACATGTTCAGCCTGATTAGTATGGGCGTGGGAGCAGCCTATATTTTCAGCATTGTTGCGGTGCTGGCGCCGGGTATATTTCCGGAGGGGTTCCGCGGAGCAGGTGGTCACGTTGGTGTTTATTTCGAAGCGGCCGCCGTCATCGTCACGTTGGTTCTGCTGGGTCAGGTGATGGAACTTCGTGCTCGCGAAGGTACTGGTAAGGCTATCCGTGCACTGCTCGATATGGCCGCCAAAACAGCGCGACTGATCAACGCAGATGGCACAGAGGCAGAAGTTCCCCTGGAAGATGTAAAAGTTGGCGACCACTTACGGGTGCGGCCAGGTGACAAAGTACCGGTAGACGGGGTGGTTGTTGAAGGCCGGTCGTCCATTGATGAGTCAATGATATCCGGCGAGCCCGTACCGGTGGAAAAGGTGGGCGGTGACAAGGTCACCGGGGCCACAATTAATGGAACCGGCAGCCTGGTGATGGAAGCAACCCGCGTAGGGACGGACACCACGTTGAGCCAGATTGTCGAGATGGTTGCCAATGCTCAGCGCAGTCGTGCTCCAATCCAAAAGTTCGCAGACATGGTGGCCGGCAAATTTGTACCGGCCGTTATTGGGATAGCTGCGCTGTCATTTGTCGCTTGGGCAATCTGGGGTCCGGCGCCTGCGCTGTCCTATGCGCTGGTGTCAGCGGTTGCCGTGTTGATCATTGCCTGCCCGTGCGCATTGGGACTTGCAACCCCCATGTCGATCATGACTGCGACGGGTCGTGGCGCACAATTGGGTGTGCTTATAAAGAACGCAGAAGCCCTCGAACGCTTTGCTAAAGTTGATACCTTAATTGTCGACAAAACCGGTACCTTGACCGAAGGAAAGCCAAAGCTCGTCGCGGTTTTGCCCGAGTCCGGCCACGATGAAACAGAGATTCTGCGGTTAGCGGCCACGCTGGAAAAGGGGTCTGAACATCCCTTGGCTGAAGCGATTGTCGCGGGCGCCGAAGCACGTAATGTGACACTCGGTAAAGCCGATGATTTTGAGGCCATAACAGGTAAGGGCGTCAAAGGCGTGGTTGACGGAAAGCCGGTGGCACTGGGGAATGCCAAAATGCTGGAAGAGCTAGGGCTGAATGGAGGCCATCTGGTTGAGGTTGCCAACACCCGACGAGACGAAGGTGAAACAGTGATGTTCGTCGTATTGGATGGTGCATTAGCCGGCCTCGTCAGCGTAGCTGACCCGGTCAAAAAAACAACCCCGGCAGCGCTGCGTGCGCTTCATGAACTGGGTTTCCGAATTATTATGGCAACCGGCGATAACGAGCGAACTGCCAAGGCTGTTGCCGCTAAGTTAGGCATCGATGAAATCCGAGCGGATGTCCTGCCAGAAGACAAGGCCCGCATCATCAAGGAACTGCAGGCCAGGGGCCACAAGGTGGCGATGGCCGGCGACGGGGTCAACGACGCCCCGGCGTTGGCTCAGGCGGATGTCGGTATCGCCATGGGGACAGGTGCAGACGTTGCCATTGAAAGTGCCGGATTTACGTTGGTGAAGGGAAACCTGGACGGGATTGTCCGGGCAAGGAAACTCTCCGTTGCAACGATGCGCAATATCAAACAAAACCTGTTTTTTGCATTGGTGTACAACGGGGCAGGGGTTCCCATCGCTGCGGGTGTGCTCTATCCCTTTACCGGTTTTCTGATAGGCCCGATTTTCGCCGCTTTTGCAATGAGTGCGTCTTCCCTCTCTGTGGTTATGAACGCCTTACGCTTACGACGCGAGAAAATCTAGGAAGGGGTGTGACCGTGAAGATTGTGGTTTTTGAAACGGAGCAATGGGAATGCGATATCCTGCAGCGAATGTGCTGTGACCACGAGATCATCTTCACCGAGGAGCCGCTTCGGCGAGAGTGGTTGGTACCGGATCTATTGGAAAACGGGTCGCGAGGATTGCGCAAGGCTTTGGCTTGAACGTAATAGCCTACGATCCCAAGCCGGATGCGGTGTTTGCCGCCCTTTTCAACGTATCTTACATGGATATGGATGGCCTTTTGCAGCAGTCCGATATCGTGACTTTGTCAGAGGTTCCGTAATTCTATATATACAGCATCTCTTGCTCTTTTGATTGGGGCCCTCAGTACCGTTATTTGTCGTATGGACCTTCTCAATAGTGCCATGAACTGGACCCATCCAAATTATGTTGATCTTTATTGGAACAATGCAGCTATCAGTGGTTTGAGGGTTTTGGGAGCTCCGCTTGAAGAGCTGCTCTTTGCGTCAACGCTGGGTGCATTGTGGAGTAATTTCTATGAGCATCGCTACTGGCAGGAAAAAATTTAAGAAACGGAGTAATCATTATGCAGAACTTGACAGACACCAGCCATCCAGTGATGCCTGTTCGCCATCGACAGCTGCAAGATGTCTTCGAATGCGGCTAAGGAATGGTCGGGCAGCTTTAAGGAGCTGGGCGAGAAGCGGGCCAAATTGCGACGCCTGATCCGCCACCATCTGTAAGAACATCACCAGCGGGATAAGGCAGAAACCGAATATTGGCGAATTATGGACAGATGGCGGCGTGAACGTCAAAAACGAACTGCGGAAGAAAGATCCGCTGTGTGATCAGACATGTGCACCCGTGCTGAACGCGCTGTTGACCTGTTTGCGGCATACAGGTCCTAAACTCCGGCCCTGGTAAAGATAAAGGAAAGTGAATAATGAAGATTGTAACGACCACGCTGGGCGTTATCACACTTGCCGTTCTCGCACTACTCGCTGTGATGTACACGGGTGCCTTCAATATCGCCACCGCGTGGGAGGATCCAGCGTTGCTACGCTGGGTGTTGGTCACCACCCGGGAGAGTTCAATCGAACGTCGCGCGCAGACCGTGCAGGCGCCGGATCTCGACGTCACGAACCGCATCAATAACGGCTTTCACCGATACCGGGAGGCGTGCGCCCTCTGCCACACACCACCCGGAGGAAAATTATCACCGCTGGCGAAAGGGCTCAATCCGGAACCGCCGGATCTCTCGAAGGGTGAAGATGTCATGTCCGATGCCGAGGTGTTCTGGGTGCTCAAGAATGGCATCCGCATGACTGGCATGCCTGCCTGGAGTCCAGCGTATAGTGACCAGGAGTTATGGGATATCGTGGCGTTTTTGAAAGCACTTCCGGACTTGGGCACTGAGGGCTACCGCGCACTGGACTCCAAATGGCCGCCGGGACGGAAATAAAGACAAAGACACCGGGTTGGTGCAGTTTGTTATGGGCTTCGTCGCGACGCTCCTTATTAGCGTGTACTTTGTAACGTCAGCCGATTCCGGGGCATTGGTGATAAATATCATCCTGTCCGGAGGGCAACTTGAGCCACCAAAAATATCGCGAGCAGGTTGGGCCGTTGGCAATGGTGTGCTCACGGCTGTGTTACTGGTAGCAGGTGGCATTGCCGTCCTTCAGGATGCGGTCATACTTGCGGCTTTGCCATTTTCGCTGGTTATTGTGGTTATGGTGGCCGGCCTGTTGAAGGCGTTACGAAGCGAGCCATTGGCGGCACCGAGAGAGGGCTGTAAGCACAGTCGGGCCGCAGAGCCGTGGACGGGGTCAGATGATTCAGGAGCATGACCTGATATGCACTTTTTGAAAAACAGCTTGCGCCGGTTGCTCCACAACGCCGCCTCATCACTTGCCGACACAAGCCGGGTCTTGGGTACGGCGTTCTTCAGATATCCGGCTTCAGCCTCACTGAGTCCCCAGGCGCGCAGGGACGGGGGATCGGACAGCAGGATCAGGTTTCGTTTGTCGGCAATGAACGCATGCACACGGGGGTTAGTGTGCCATCGTCGCGATGTCCGCCCGGGGTATAAAAATCGGCGTGTTTGAAAAGAGGTGATGGAGTTCGGGACTCGCCGATGGCTCGTATCCAGCGCCTACAAATTGATGTTCGAGGCTCTCGTTGAGGGCTTTAAATCAGAGATTCCCAAGCTTTTTTCTTTCCAGGTTACCGGTCATGCGCTGAAAAATTGTAGGAGGTAGGCTTATGGCAACTGTATCGAGCCAGGCACTCTCACCAAAAACCATCGTCGGAATGGTGATTGTCGCCATTTTGTGGGCCATCTGCTTTCCTTTCATCAGTGTTGGGTTGCCGGATGCGCCTCCATTACTGTTTGCATCGCTAAGGGCATTATTGGCGGGTTTATGCTTGGTTGTCATTGGAATGAAAATGGGGCGCAGGTTTCACTGTTCACTCCGACGGCTGGGAATGCTTGCTTTGATTGGATTTAGTTACACTGGGATGGGGCTGGGTGGAATGTTTCTCGGAGCAGGCAATGTCGGGCCGGGAATCGCAACTGTGTTGGCCAATGCACAGCCTCTGTTCGCTGCTGTACTCTCGATTTTTGTGCTCAGGGAAGCAATCACAGCCCGGGTTGCCTTGGGCCTATTAATTGGCTTTGTCGGAGTGATTGTTCTGGCTTTACCTGAATTTGACTTTGGAACAGATCGATTTGTAGGTACATTATATGTACTTGGTGGAGCTGTTGGAACGGCTATAGGAAATGTCCTGTTGAAGCTTCAGGCCGACGAGGGAGATGGGTATTGGCCGATGGGAATTCAGTTAATCCTGGGTGCAATATTCCTGTTTTTCGCCTCTTTGCTGGCGGATGAAGGCTTTGAGGTTGACTGGACATGGTCTTTTGCCAGTGCCGTCTTCATACTTGCAGTTCCTGCAACCGCTTTGATGGTTTCTTTATGGTATTGGCTGCTGGCCAGAGCACCTTTGATCAAGCTTAACCCATTTACCTTTTTGACACCGGCCTTCGGCTTACTTATCGGGGCTTTATTCTTCGATGAAACGTTTAGTGTGGTGGAACTCGCAGGGATCGCGATCACTATTGTGGGACTGATAGTGATCGTCGTAGTTCCATCGCGAAAAAAACGTATCGCTTAGGGCGCACGGCAACCATAATAAGATCATGAAGTCGATTAAAAGGGGTAGGTGTGTCCGCCATGGCGCTGGCCTGGTCAGGCTCGACCTTTGAGATTATAGCCCTGGCATCCCGTGCCTTCGCTTTTTATTACCTGCTGCAGTGCCTTGTCGCGCTATCCGTTTGCCACCGCAGTCTCTCTGAAATCTGGCGACATTAAGTCAGTTAAGCTGATTGAGCAGCACCTGTGCCGCCAGGCCTATCCCCAATGTAAATGCAAACGCAATGGCCCCCACCAGTGTAACCAGCGGCATGGGCGTAAGCCCCGTTGCCCCGACAGTGTCGCTCTGCCGATACATTGGCACGACGATGCGCAAATAGACTGCCAGAGACAGCACGCTGTTGAGAATGGCAACTACAACCAGCCAGGTAAAACCGGCATCTATTGATGCCGCAAATAGCAGGAATTTCCCAACGAAACCGGCCAGAGGTGGGATGCCAGCCAGCGACAACAGAAAGACCACCATCGCCACGCCCAGGACAGGGTTTGTTCGCCCAATGCCAGAGAAGGCATCGAGCGTTCGCCCGACACGCATGACGACGGCAAATGCGCCCAGGTTCATCGCCACGTAGGCGGCCGCAAAAACAACCATGGATTCGAATGCCAGCGAACTGACACCCACGGCGACCATGGCAAGGAGGAAATAACCGGCCTGGGCAATGGATGAATAGGCGAGCAATCGTACAATATTGTCCTGCACCAGCGCCGCCAGATAACCATAGGCCATACTTAATACGGAAACTACGGCGATGATCAGTGGCCAATCCATCGTGACGGGTAAGTGACGGACTACCTGTGCCAGCGCGAAAATTGCGCCAACCTTGGGAACCACCGACAGATACGCGGCAACCGATACAGGCGCGCCTTCATAGGCATCCGGTGCCCAGAAATGAAACGGAACCAAAGAAGCTTTATAGCCCAGCCCGATAATCACGGCGATCAGGCCGACGGCAGCGATCAGGGGCTTGCCCTCCAAGCGGGTCAAGTCACTGAGCAGGGTCGAGCCGGTGCCGCCAAACCAGTAACTGAGACCGAAGATCATCACACTGCCGGTGACCGAAGCAAAGACAAAAAACTTCATTGAGGCTTCAGTGGCGATGTTGTTGCGGGGGTAGGCGACCAGGGCAAAGGAGCCCAGGCCGGACATCAATACGCCCAGCACCAGCAGCATGGTGTCACCCGCGCCGGCCAATACTAACGAACCCAGGGTGACCAGCGATAGCAACACATAGACAGTGCCTTCGCGGTCACTGTCTGCGAGCTCTGCCCGCGCCAGTATAAGGGCCAGTGCCGTTGCTGGCAGCAAAATAAGCTTTGCCCAGACACTCAGTGTATCGATGCGATATGTGCCACTGAATATGCCGGTGTCCTGGCCTAAAAGCGGCAGAGTCAGAACGGTCGCAACCAGCAGGCCGGCCAGCATGACCACCAGCGCTGTACGGGGCAGGTGCAGCATTTCGGCTACCAGCGCGGCAACAATGCTGAGAAGTAGAATGATCTCGGGGATCAGCAGAATAAGGTCAGAAGCCATCAGAACTGCAGCGCCGCTGTGGTCTTGTGAATGATGTCTAACACCCAGGACGGTGCGATGCCCACTACAATAATCAATATCAACAGCGGAGCCAGTGCGAGTATTTCACGTCGGTTCAGATCCTTCATGTCGCTCCACCGGTCGTTTGCCTCACCAAGAAACACCTGGCTGATCGCCTTCAGATAAAGGCCTGCGGTAATAACGATACCAAGAATAGCGATGACCGCCATTGGTTCGACCTGCAGGGTCGCCAGAAAGATCTGAAACTCGGCCGGAAAGTGCGCCAGACCGGGCAAGCCCAGAGAAGCGAAAGCGGCCAGCATGAAAGACCAGCCAAGCACCGGTGTCAGCTGTAGCAGGCCACCGAATTGGTCCATCTCCCGGGTGTGGGCACGATCTTGTAGCATGCCGACAAGCAAAAACAGGGCGCTGGTGACAAGGCCATGGCTGACCATTTGCAGAACCGCACCATCGAGTGCAATTGTGCGTACCGTCGGGTCGAGCGCCAGCCCGGCAATGGCGACTCCGACGATGACATAACCCATGTGGTTAACGGACGTATAGGCGATCAAACGCTTGAGGTCGCTCTGCGCCAGAGCGGCAAATGCACCATAAAGAGCGGCGATGACACCGAAAGTCAGAATGACGATACCAGCTTCATGAAAGGCGTCTGGTGTCATCTGCAAGGAAAATCGCACCAGCCCATAGGTGCCAAATTTCAGCATCACCCCAGCAAGTATGACGCTACCGGCCGTAGGTGCCTGCACGTGTGCGGCAGGTAGCCATGTGTGTAAAGGGAATACCGGTGTCTTGACCGCAAAGGTAAACAGCATTGCAACTAATGCCCACATGGCTGCCGCGCCGGCCAGAGGTGGGTTGTCGATCCAGGCGCGCATGTCGAAAGTGTGCGGATCACTGCCCAGATATAGCCCAAGTATTGCCAACAGCAGTGGCAGGCTGCCCAGGAAGGTGTAAATAAAAAACATCAGCGCTGCTCGCTGTCGGTCTTCGTGTCCCCAGCCGGCAATCATGAAATACATGGATACCAGTGATATCTCGAAAAATACGTAGAACAGGATACCATCCAGCGCCGTGAAGGTACCGATAGCGGTCGTTTCCAACAGTAGCATCAGCACCACAAAGGCTGGGGCGCGTTCACGCAGCTTGGCAGAATAGATAAAAGTGATGAAAAACAGTAGGGCGCTCAACAGCACCAGCGGCAGACTGATACCGTCAACCCCCACCCGGTAGGCGGCACCGATGGAAGGCATCCAGTCGATCTGTTCAACCTGGGCAAAACCGCTGTCATTAACACCTCGTAACCACATCAACACGCCACCCAAAAGCGTCAAGCCACTGGTTGTTATGCCGATGGCGTGCACTACCCCCGGCGGAGGCCTGCGCAACACCATGATGAGCAGCGCTCCGAGGAGCGGCAGAAACACGGTTATGGACACGATGGGCAGCACGCAGATTGTCTCCTTTAAAAAGTCAGTATTGAAATCAGTAGGGTGGCGAAAATCAACGTGGTAACCACGACGGTGATAACCAGTTCGCGATGGATGAGCCCACTTTGCAGGCGACGGGCGCGACTGCCAAGAGAGGTCACGCCACGAACCAGAGAAAATATCAGCCCGTCGATACCCCGTTCATCGCCAAGGCGCACGGCCTGACCAAGACTGAGTCCAAGTTGCCCCAGAGCCAGCACCCGGTTGTATAGTGCGCGCTCCAGTCGCTCGCAGCTGCGGGCGATAGCGAGTGCGGGCCGCACCATCCAGGTATTGAAGCCGCCAGCGATGGCGAAGCTTCGCTGACTCCATGGCCTCAACGGGCCCAGCAAATGCTGTGCCGGAACAAACCAACCCAGGGTCAGGCCCACTACTGCGGCAACAAGACCCAGCATCATGGCAACATTATTTGCAGGGAGCGGGTCGGAAAACATTGCCTCGATAGCCGGAAAGGCAGCGCCAAGGATGGCGGCCAGAATAACAAGGCACGCCAGCGCCGCTCCCATCCATGCCAGACCGGTGATGTTATGGTGTGCGGTGTTTCCTTGCCAGAGAATACGAAGCGACCGGGCCATATAGGCGCCGGTGAGCAGTGTGCTGGCCAGCACAAGTGTTGTGAATAATGGAGCGTAGGAGGAGGCCAGAGCGGCGGCAATAATGGCATCCTTGGAAAAGAAACCACTCAGCGGGGGAATACCCGTCAAAGCCAGCGCGGCCACAGCAAAACCGAAGAATATCCACGGTCGGTCGCGCCCTGCGCCATGAAGTTCGCTGAACGCCGTGCTATCACGGCTGTGCTGGAACACCCCCGCGCCGAGAAACAGAGAGCTCTTGATGAACGCGTGGGCCAGCAGGTGCAGCAATGCTGCCAGGGGTACCCCAGCCCCGACCGCCACCAGCATCAAGCCATACTGACTGGAAGTCGACGCCGCAAGCGTGCGCTTCAGGTCACTCTCGCCCAGGGCAATCAAACCGGTGACCAGGGTGGTGATACCGCCAACGATACCAATTACCAGCAGTACCTGATCCGGCAACATCGGCGCCGTGCGGATCAGTAGAATCGCGCCCGCGGCCACCAGAGTGGCGGAGTGCAATAGCGCCGAGACTGGGGTGGGGCCGGCCATGGCCCGCTGTAACCAGTCATGTAATGGTGTCTGCGCCGATTTCCCCATGGCTGCGACCAATAGCAGCAGCCCTGCGGCTGTCGCGGCACCACCACCGGTGTTTAACGTGGTGGTGATATTGCTGCTGCCCGCGTCAGCAATGAGGATGAATACCCCAATATAGAGTCCCAGGTCGGCGCTGCGGGTATAAAGGAAGGCGCGGGTGGCAGCGGATCTTACTCCCGGGCGCTGGAACCAGAAACCGATCAGCAAATAGCTGGCAAGTCCGATGAGCTCCCAGGCGGCAAGCAGTAATATCCAGTCGCCGGCGAGCACCAGGGTTTGCATGGCGGCGACAAACAGCAGCATGGTGGCAAAGAAACGAACCTTCTCATCGTCCCGCTTCATGTAGCCGATGGCGTACACCACCACCAGACCGCCAATAATGGCGACCAGGCCTGAAAGCAATGCTGTGAGTGGTGTGGCGACCAGGCTCAGGGGCAGATTCGGCAAACCCGGTAACTGTATCTCGTGGCTCACTCCGGCGCTTGTGTCCGCCAACAGCGCGAGGCTGGCCAGCAGACCGATTGTGGCGCCTGATAGCGCGAACACCTCGGGGATTCGCCGCAGCAACAGAATGAGCATTGCAGCAGCAAGCGGTGCGAGGATCGTGGCGAAAATAAGATTCATCCTTTCAACTCGGCGGCTTCTTCCATTTCAACCGAACCTATGGCGCGGAAACGGGCGATGGCCACACCAAAGCCTACTGCCATTTCTACTGCCATCACGGTCATCACGATCAACACAAACATCTGTCCGGCGGGGGTGTCTGGATGCAGGTAGTGCCAGAATGCGACCAGGTTAACCATGGCGCCGGCCAATATTAACTCCACACCCATCAGGAGCATCACTAGATTGGTTTGCGACAGTGCGCCGTATATGCCGATACCGAACAGCGCTGCGCCGGTGATTAACGCGGGGAACAGTTCAGGCGTCATCAGTTTCGGTTCCTTTTTAAGGGTTCAACCGCCACGGCCGTGGCAGCAATCATGGCGGTAAGGAGTGTGAGACCAGCGGTCTCGAAGATCAGCATTGATCTACCCATCAGCTCAAGCCCCAGATCCTCGATCTGTTGTGCGGAATCCGGTACCGAGCCGGCGAGAGTCCCCCAGTTGGTAAATAGGGCCACGGCTACGATGGCCAAAAATGCCACCAGACCCGTTATCACGGAACGGCGCTTTTGATGGGTCATATCCATCTTGCCCAGACCGCCCGGATCCATCATGAACATCACCATAAAAATCGCCATGATGCTCATTTCCGTGGCCATCATCATGATCTGCAACACACCGAGGAATTCCGCCTGCATCCCGATGAACATGGCACCGATAGCTGTTTGTGAGAACAGCAGGGCCAGTGCGGAACGCATCATCGAATGAGTGCGGAAGACGACTATCCCGAACCACACGGCGGCGAGCCCAAAGAAGCTGATAAAAAACGTCTGTGCGCTGATCATGGCCATACCAACACCTGCAGCCCAACCACAAAGATATTGAGTAGCGCCAGAGGGATACCGAGTTTCCAGCATAAACTCAGCAGATCGGCCTCGCGGACACGCGGCAAAGCCGGCCCGGCCAGCAACATGAGTGCGGTGACCGCCAATATCTTGATGGCGCTCCAGGCCCAGGGAGGCAGCCAGGGCCCTTGCCAGCCACCCAGATAGAAAACGACGATGGTTGCCGCCAGAGTAATAACCAGCACCAAACGTCCAAGCCGAAAGACTGCCAGCCGCACGCCGCTGTATTCCGCTTCCACGCCGCCGGCCAGCTCACTTGTTGCCGTGGTCAGGTCGAACGGCGGCAGAAACGCCAGCGCCATGGCGGCGACGAAAAACAGTACAAATCCCAGTGGCTGGTAAAGAATATTCCATAGATCCGCTTGGGAGGTAACGATTTGGGTGGTCAACAAAGACTCGGCGCGCATCGCCACCGCGGTGACGGGCATAACGATGAGCATGGCATAGGCAATGAGCTGGCCCAGAAAGCGCCAGCCACCGATCATTGCATAGGCGCCGTTCGGCCCCCAGCCGGCCATCAGCAAAGCCACCAGTACATAAACCAGTGCCGCGTTGATGAACAGTACGCCGGTGGCGAGGTCAGTGATGATCAAACCAGGTGTCAGAGGAAGCACCGTGGCGGCAAGCAGTGCCGAGATCAACAACAGGACCGGTGCCACCTCAAAGAAAACCCGGTCGGGTTTGCGCGGTACGATAGATTCCCGGCCCAGCAGGGCGATGCCGGCGGTGATCGGTGCGGCCAGTTGCCAGCGCCCGTTCATAGTCCAGGCTTCGATTACCGCGACCAGGTAAGCACCGACGGCCAATAATAGGAGTATGAGCGCAGTCGTCATTGGCGAATCTCCCAGGGCGACAGATCCAGAGAGCCCACGGCGAGGAGGGCATCGCCCAGCGACTGTTGCTTGGTCAGGGTGTCGATCAGGGTGAGGTGGTGTGTGGAGGGTGTTTCCAACTGCGCTGTTACCACAAGACCCTTTTCCAGGGTCAGATACAGATGAGCTGCGCCGCGGGGTGTTTCAACGAATGCCTCGCCAGCGCCGGTTGCCGAGCCGATGGCAGTTGGCTCGGGTAGTTCGATGGTACCGGCGGCATCAATAAGCGCGAGACTTTGGCTGAGCTCGTCAAGACGTACCTGCAGGCGGGCCATACTATCACCGCTGTCGCGGCTGATTGCCTTGAATCCCAGCGCGGTGTAGACCGGGTTCGTACTTCGTGCGTCGTTGTCAATGCCCACAGCGCGTGCCACGGGGCCTCGCAAGGCATTATCTTGAGCTAGCCGACCGATGCCAGCGTTGCGTGATTTCAGTAATGGTGTCCGGCGCAGGCGTTTGATCAGGCTTGCTAAGTCTGGTTTGAGCGCCATGATTTGCTGATCGTTCGCATACCGGAACTTCAGTTGCATTGTTGCAGCACGTCGTAACAGCCAGTCGAAGCCCATCTGCTGACCGAACAGCGCCAGCCAGCCCAGATGACTGGTGATTCGTTCTCTTTCCAATGCACCAATGCGGCCATGGGCCGCAGTAGTCGTAATGTCGATGCCAGCAGCATTTTCCATCGCCTGGCTGGCAAGAAAGTGATAAGCAAGCGGAGCCAGTGGTTCCATATTGCTCAGCCGCGCTACAAAGCTAAGGGGTTCGAGCGCCGAACGATGAGGCAATGTCACGTTGTCCGTCAGTGTTCCGGCGTTGGAACCGGCAACCGTGTCACCGTCGAGCGTCAATGTCAGCAATAGGCCACTAGGCAAACCCGGGAAAAACGGCCCAAAGGGCACGTCGATCCAGTCCATTGGCAGGCCGTCACTGCTGCGTGGCAGATCTTTGGTAACGTCAATCATGGACATAAACGCATCATCCCCATGATCCATATCCCCATGATCCATATCCCCATGATCCATACCGCTGTGATCCATACCGCTGTGATCCATATCGCCATGATCCATATCGCCATGATCCATATCGCCATGATTCATATCACTTTGATCAGTGCTGGCATGATCATGGGCTTTTGAAGCCTTTGCCTTTCGTGGTTCCAGGGTCATGCCACACTTGGGGCAAGAACCCGGCTCGCTCTGCACGACTTCCGGGTGCATGGGACAGGTGTATTCCTCCGATGCCGCATGATCCATAGACTGATGGTCGTTCGCTTCGTGCTGATGACTGTGTGATCCGTGATCGTGCGTCTCGTGCGGGTGACTGTCGACGTCATTGGCGGACGCCTCGCGCGGCTCCAGAGTCATGCCGCATTTGGGGCAGGAGCCGGGCTCGTCCTGCACTACTTCCGGGTGCATGGGGCAAGTGTATTCGACTCGAACGTGCAACATCGGCGCGTCAAAGTCTGTCACTTCTGGTCGAAAGGCGCCTTCGGCGAAAGCAATTCGAAGTTGGGCAATGCCATCAATCAGGCCTGGCTGTGACAATTCGGCTGTCACATCTGCAGAAGGTAGGGGCGATAGGTCGTCTGTACCCAGAACCAGTAAAGCGCGAGGCCGCGCCATCTGGGCATAGATCACTGCGGCGGCGTTCCGCAGCGCAGGCGAGATATCGCCAACCACGAGCAGCACGCTGGCGTGGCGAGGGCTGGCTACAAGCCGCACGCCAGCCGCTTCCACATCCAGCCCCCGTGCATGCGCGATGTCGATCCCCGGAACAAGAAAGCCGGTGAGGTCACGTGCCATTGCTTTGGCCACTAATTGGCGAAGTCCGGAAAGCTTGCCCTGGCGGGCGCCGACGATCATTTATTGCCTCCGCAATACACCCTGACTCCAGCCATAAAGCAGGCCGAGAAACAGGATGGCAAGAAATACACCCATATCAAGCAAGGCAACCAGCCCTACCTGCTTGTAAACCACCGCCCACGGATACATGAACGCCATTTCCATATCGAAAGCCAGAAACAACAAGGCGTATCCATAATAACGCGCATGATAACGCACCCAAACTGGGTCACGTGACAGCTGGCCACCAGTTGCGGGGACGTCTTTTCCGGGTTCCTGTTGTGTTTTTCCGGTAGCACGTGCGATAGCGTACAGGCTCAGTACGAAGCCTGTCGCACCAACAATCAAGCCCAGCAAAAGTCCATATTGTTCGAGCATGCTTATCGTTTCTCCTAATACCCGCAAAGGGCAAGGGCTGGCATAGTTTTTCGAGATTGACGTTACCGGTTCTCAACCCGCTACAGCCTGATTTTTATCGAATGGACGACCGAGCCAGTTGTAAAGCCGGCAGAACCTGCTCAAGAAACTCGTGCATATGCAGACTCTCAGGTGTAATCAAACCATAGATAACACAGATCATAAAGCTAATGACGAATCTTTATCATGGCCATCCTTATGACCTCCATGACCGAACAGGTGCATGGCGACAAAGATTATGCCAATCAGAGTCCAGAACCAGTTTTCCGCTCGCCATTCCATATAACACTCACCCTTCTGAGTTTTGGCACAGTATTGAAATGTTTATGTCTAAGGTTATATCACTGAAGTAATTTTGCAAAAGCCGTCACCAGAGGCCCTTGCGGCCGGTTTTGGTAATGGAGTTTGAATAATGGTCGTGATAGTGGTGCAGAGCCCGAGACGCTCACTTCCCGAATGCAACCTTGCGTCAGCAGATTATCCACCATGATTTTTGGTAACAGGGCACGGCCCAATCCGTGAACCACTGCATTGATAATGGCTTCATTACTGCCCATGGTGATTTTTTTGACGGGTGTTATATGTTCATGCTCAAAAAACTGTTCAGAAACTTCTCGCGTGCCGGAGCCATTTTCACGAACAACCCATAAGGCCTCAGAATCATTAAGGTCTTCCACCTTGTCATGAATGGCGCTGCCATCGACAGTCGCTTCGACCACCGCAAGCTTGTCATCACGCCAGTGCTCGCAAATAATGCGGGGGTCATTCACGGTACCTTCGACCAACCCGATATCGATATCGCAATCCACCAACTGGCGGCTAATTGACTGGGTATTACCGACGACAACCTGGATATCAATAGCGGGATGCTGGTTCGCAAACGTTACCAGGTAGGGTGATAACCAGTAGCCCGCAATGGTTGTGCTCGCACCGATCACCAAAGTGCCTCGCTTTAGCCCCACCCGGGCATGAATGTCGTCGATAGCCGCCTTTTCCAGCGCAAAAATACCGCGAGCGTGATCAAAGATCACGTCGCCATTTGCGGTTAGCTGCACCCCTTTTCGGCTATTGCCTGTGCCACCCGAACGCTCAATCAACGGCAAATCAAGCTGGCTTTCTAGTTCCTTTACGGCCCTCGATACCGCCGGCTGGCTGATATGCAGCGTTTCAGCGGCTCGCGAGAAGCTACCGTCGACAATTACAGTATGAAAAATACGCAGTAGGTGCAGATTCACCGGTATAACCTCATGTTATTCCAATATGATAAAACTATATTCGAATTATGCATAAGCAAACCCTACGCTGTATACCTCAGTTGACAGACAGCACGAGGTTCACATGACAGCCACCACGTTCACACCACCAAAAGCAATAACAACTGCCAACACATCTGCATGGTGGAAAGGTATTGCGCTGGTCGCCGTCATCGCAGGAACTGCGCTGGCCGCCGCCAAAACGCCTTTGGCCAATCAAATCGGGCTAGGCGCCCTGACGCTTGCAATCATTACCGGGATTATCGCAGGTAACACGTTTTTTCCCCGGATTGCCCATCACACTGCTGAGGGCGTTGATTTTTCAAAAAGTAATCTGCTGCGGTGGGGGATCATGTTGTACGGTTTTCGAATTACCTTTCAGCAAGTTGCAGGCGTTGGCTGGCAGGGTGTTCTGACCGATGTGGTCATGCTCACACTGACCTTTGGTCTGGCGTTACTCATCGGTATCCGGTTATTAAAGCTGGACCGACAAACCGTGATTCTAATAGGCGCAGGCAGCTCTATATGCGGTGCAGCGGCCATTCTGGCGACTGAACCGGTCATTCGGGCCCAGGCTCATAAAGTGTCTGTTGCTGTGGCTACCGTGGTGGTTTTCGGAACCCTGGCAATGTTTCTTTATCCGATGGTGTACCCGTATCTTGAAATGACGGCTCATCAATACGGTTTATTTGTGGGATCCACGGTGCACGAGGTTGCCCAGGTGGTGGGCGCCGGGCAGGCTGTCAACGATGTCGCTGGCAACACCGCGGTGATTGAAAAAATGCTGCGAGTGATGATGCTGGCTCCCTTTTTGCTGGCGCTCTCCTTGGTTGGCTTTACCAATCAGCGAACAGACGGCAAAGAAACTGAACGGCAGGGTGGCATTACCGTGCCCTGGTTCGCCGTTATTTTTCTCGCGATCAGTGGCCTTAATTCATTCCACGTTATTCCGACAACTGTGGTCGATATTCTGGTTGGGCTTGATACCGTATTACTGACCATGGCTATGGCCGCTCTGGGCTTGCGAACACACATTGGGGCGATCAAGCAGGCTGGCGCCAAGCCGTTGATATTGGCCGCTTTGCTCTTTGTTTTCCTGACTGTTGGTGGCTACTTCGTTAACAGAGGCCTGATATTGCTTTTCGCTTGAAGGGCTTCTGGTTGATAAAAATTTGAAGACTGCAAAGGAATAAAACGGACACTCGTTACGCCTTCTTTTGTATGCCGGTTCTGCGTTCTCAAGTGAACACTGGAATACGGGAGGAGCCGTACATCACGTGAATCTGCCATTTCGGTGTCGGTCCAGCCTAAATGCGCACCTCAATGCATAGGATCAGGAGATACATTATGAAACAGAATCTGAAACACACACTACTGATTGTCGCACTTACTGCCGGAAGTTCAGTTTACGCTTCGGAAGGCCCCGGGCTGGATGTCTCAGCCCAGAAGGCTGGTAACGAAGTGACTATTTCAAGCGTAAAGGCTAACGCATCCGGGTTTGTTGTTATCCATGACAGCAACACCGAAGGAAAGCCGGTTGTACCGTCTTCTATCGGACATACAATGATCAACGCCGGTCACAACAGTGACGTTAAGGTGACGCTTGACCACACAGTAAAGGTTGGCGAAAAGCTATTTGTTATGCTGCATGAGGACACTGGAAAAAAAGGTATTTATGAGTTTGGGCCGGGCTCCGTAAATGTTGATAAACCAGTGGTAGATGAAGGTCATGTTGTCGTCAAGGCGTTCACCATCAACGGCATGAAATAACCGAAAGCACAATCAACGCGCTCTCGCGATATTTCAACGAAGTCAACAGGGCGCTTGTTGTGGTATGAACCAGACAATCTCACATAAATTTCAATTGGGGGAATAAATCGGGCAGTGGTGACGTCTTGATAAGAGACCGTAAATATTTTTACAGACCCCGTGAAGCTTGCGCGGCATATAGGCTACGAATGGAGAGCACCGGCCGTCATGGACTAAATGCTTCATGGTTCCACATGTGAATCAGGACTCTAACAATGATAAACCAACGTATCTTGCAGATATCAAAACTTGTGCTTTCAATAGGTCTTTTCTACGGCGCTAATGGCGCCATAGCGGCACCGGGAGAAGACAGTATTGCCCGGGGAAAACAGGTCTATAACCAGCAATGTGCCGCCTGTCATCAGGCTGAAGGGCAGGGAATTCCCGGATCGTTTCCGCCTCAGAAGGATCACACTGCAAACGTCTTCAATGCCAGTGGCGGTGTGGGCGGGCGAGACTATCTGGTCCATGTGCTGCAATACGGCCTGACTGGCGCGATTGATGTAGAGGGGACATCGTATAACGGCAATATGCCTGCTTGGGGTGGATCGCTCAGCGACCAGCAAATCGCGGATGTCCTGAATTATGTGGTGACAGGGTTTGGCAATAAAGCACGTCTTTCCGGCGAATTTCGCCCTTACTCTGCCGATGAGGTGAAAGCGATCTCAGGTAAGGACCTCTCCGGTAAAGATGTCTATCAGTTGCGCCAGGTGGTCCTGGGGAACCAAGGGCAGGGTTCGGCGTTGTCATCGCCCACCTCTCAAAGTGTGGCAGCATCAGACGCCACCCACATGGCGTCGGAAGTATCACTTGAACAGGCTATACCGAAACCGATCTATGCCGCAGTCCAGAAAACCGGAGTTGTTGAGCGCTTTCCTTCAAAATCATCCTGGCCCGGGGTTGAGGGTGCTCACTACGATGCCCTGAGTCCGGACGGGAAACAGCTCATAGTGTCGGGGTTCAAGACCGGCAATGTGTACGTTATGGACACGAATAACGGCGAAATCGAAGGCAGTATTTCGATTGGCGAGGTGGCGCAGGGTGTCAAGATATCACCAGATGGGCGTTACGGCCTTGCGGTAGCGCCCAACCAGGGGATCGTTGCGGTCATTGATATGGAAACGCTGGCACTGGTCAAAAAAATCAGTGTGGGTGACACGCCTCACAACCTCATTTTCAATACGAACGGCAGCCTCGCTTATGTCACCTTGCAGGGCGGGGGTGCGTTAGCCGTGGTGGATATGGAAACGCTCACCAAACAGCGAGAGATACCGACACCGGGGCTGGAAACCCCCCATAATATTGATATTTCCGGTGACGGGCATCGTTTATGGATTCGTGACTTCATCGGCCATGTGGGCGTTCTTGATCTGGACAGCGAGAAGGTTCTCAAGGTGTTCAAGGTTGGCGCGGGTCACGGTGGCATCGATGTGATTCCCAACAGCCGTTATGTGGCCACGGGCGCCATCTCCGCGTCTCAGGTGACGGTGATTGATGCTGACAGCCTCGCAATTGTTGCCAATCTCGATGTAGGAACCGGACCCCATGGTGTGCGGGCCAGCGCCGATGGCCGTTACCTGTATACGTCTGTGACAGCAGACAATATGATCACCATTATTGACATGGAGTCGCTGAAGGTCGTTCGCCAGGAGCCCGTTGACGGGAAGTTTCCATTCTGGCTTGCAGTACCCGGCAACCCTTAAAAAAAGACTGCCGGTTGGGAATAAAGTGAAAGCTGGTGACGTCTTTGGTTAATGGCTAGCCCAATAAAGCACTCCTGATAAGGCACTGTGGATGCGCAACGCCCGGAGCAAACAGCAGTTCGACGCCCTGACTCGCCCCTGGCGGGATCGGCTGTTCGGTGTTGCGCAGCGCCAGGCCCGGTCGCGGGAGGCGGCTGAAGACTGGACACAGGAGACGCTGCTCCGGGCGTGGCGAGATTTTGGCCAGCTTGCGGAACAAGGTGCGATCTATGCGTGGCTACTGAAAATCCTGAATCGGGTAGTGGCTGATGACGTTCGGCGTAGCGCACGGCGAGATCAATTGGCACCTATGCTTACCACCGGTGACGCATTTTTGCAGGAGCAGGCCTGCACGTCCGCCGGACCTTTCGAACAAACCGTGCAAACCCAAAGCAATGAACAACTTATGAAAGCGATGCAGGCGCTACCGGACAATTTCCGTCAAGTTGTTTTGTTGCGGGATATCGAAGGGCTGAATTATCAGGAGATTGGGCAGGTTCTGAACATTGCACAGGGTACGGTCATGAGTCGGTTATCAAGAGGTCGGCGGCTTTTGGCCAACCTCCTCATCAGGACGGAATCCGGGGATGGATTAGCAGCAACCTCTATACACGGCGGTAAATCCACATGAATGACCTCGACAAAACAGAGGCCGGGCGCTTCTCTGAACTCCACCTCGAGCTGCAGGACTGGCTGGCAGGTTACGTGGATGGCGAACTGAATGAGCATCACACGGCCATAGTGGAGGCGCACCTGGTAGGCTGTGAAGCCTGTCGTGCGGACGTTGCCCGTCAGAAGGCCACGAGCAGACGATTTCATGATATGCCGACAACCCGCATGCCGATCGAGCTGCATAAGCAACTTGATAACGCGCTTGCAAACGCGCCGGATCATTCTGAACAAGCGCGCAGTACGACATCCAGATTTAATCTCAGACAATGGCTGACCGGCTTATACCGCCCTGCGGCGGTTGGTGCCGGAGGATGGGCCGTGGCACTGGTGCTTGCCGGAGTACTGTGGCTGCCCGACGTGGGTGTTATGAGTCAAGGCCACATCCCGATGGTGAGTGATGCCTTGGCAGACTATCAAAAGGTGGCCCTCACGGACCTTCCTGCGCTGGGAAATACCACTGACTCATCAGTTCCAGCCAAGCTGGCAGGCGGTCGCTTACTAGCCTCCTGGCACACCACCGTGGGCGGCGAACCCGCTGAGGCCTTTGCCATGCGACGGGGCAACAGCCTGGTGATTCAGTACCGGATTTCGGAACAGGTTCTGTTCAGGAATCCAGACGTGCGGAAGGCGATGGCCACCATGGGCGACTACCGTACTCGCGAAAACCAGCTGGAGGTGCTGGCCATCCCGATGAAGGAATCCGGTTTACTGGTTGTCGGGCCAGCGAATGCCATGCCAGCAACCAGTGATTTGGAGTTAGAATCTATCTAGACAGTAAACGTGATTATTTTACATCCAGCATCTAAACTGACGCATGGATGTATCGTGTGGTGCCTAAGGCGAGGGGCCCGGAAAGGCCAACAACAAGGAGAAGAGTCATGTCCTTATCAGATCAGTACCCAAGTAATACCGACGTTCAGGCAGAGCCGATCCAGCTCAGCCGCCGACGCCTGCTGCTCGGTAGTGCCGGCGCCATGGCGTCAGTGAGTTTATTGGGGTTTTCGCCGCTTACCAGGGCGGAAGAACCCAAAACATTGCCTGATTACGTCAAATGGAAAAACGCCAACGAAGTGATTGTCCACAGCGCCAATACCATTGAAACCGAACGAGGTGCTATTGGTAGCGGCGTGGTTACGCCCAGCGACAAGTTGTATGTGCGCAACAATCTGCCTGCACCGAACGAGCAGATCGTGGCTGACCGCGATGCCTGGAAAGTCAGTATCAAGGGCGTCAACAACCCAAAAACTCTGACGATCGCAGACCTGAAAGACATGGGTATTGAAACGGTAACGACGGTGCTGCAATGCTCTGGTAACGGTCGCGCTTTTTTCGAGCATGGCCCCGGTGGTACCCAATGGGGCACGGGAGCTGCTGGCTGTATTGTGTGGACCGGTGTGCGGTTGCGGGATGTTGTTGAGAAGCTTGGTGGTGTAAAGGCGGGTATGAATTACATAACCAGTACCGGTGGTGAATCACTGCCTGCGGGCCTCGATCCCAAGACCATCCAGGTTGAGCGCTCGGTGCCGACCCGGGCCCTTGATCAGGCCCTGCTGGCGTGGGAAATGAACGATGACCCCATGCCTCTGGCCCACGGCGGCCCGCTTCGGATGGTGATGCCTGGCTATTATGGTGTTAACAACGTCAAGTACGTAGAGCAGGTTGCGTTTACCGAAGATCAATCCGAAGCCAAAATTCAGACCTCCGGTTATCGCATTCGCCCCATTGGTGATAAGGGTGCGCCAGGGCAGCCGTCCATGTGGGAGATGCCCGTTAAATCCTGGGTGACAGCCCCGCTGTCGAATACAAACAAGGGCCGCAACATGATTCACGGCGTAGCCTTTGGCGGCATTAACGCGGTCGCAAAAGTCGATGTGTCCATCGATGGTGGCAAAACCTGGAAACAGGCCCGCTTCCTGGGTCCGGATATGGGGCGCTACGCCTGGCGGCCTTTTGTGCTTGCAACCGATCTGTCTCCGGGCGAGTACCGCATTGTTAGCCGGGCCACCGATAGCGAAGGCAACACCCAGCCACCCAACCGAACTGAAAATGAGCGCGGTTACGGCAACGCCAGTTGGAAGGATCATGGCGTGAGTGTCACAGTCGGCTAACCGAAAACCACTCAGCGGTCGCTACAACGACGGGCCGCTGCGACAGCTCTTGGATTACCGCGAAAATACCAAGTACCATTCTATCGAGGATAGTATTATGACGTTACGAGCTCCCCTTGCGCTTGCTGCCTGCCTGCTAACCATCGGTTCCGCTCTGGCGGATGAGCAGTTTGATGCCGGTAAGAAAGTCTTTCTGGAACAGGCGCAACCGTCTTGCACCATCTGCCACACACTGAACGACGCAGGATCTGCTGGTGCAATTGGCCCCAACCTGGATGAACTCAAACCCAGCGCCGATCAAGTGGTCAACGCCGTGAGTGGCGGTGTGGGCATCATGCCTGCATTTGACGGTTCACTGTCTGAAGAGCAGATCAAAGCCGTGGCGTATTACGTTGAGAAGGCGACGTCGAAGTAGTGCGCAGCGCACAACGCTGGATATGGGATTAGGGCAGAGCCGGTATCAGAAATTTAACCGTGCCCATAAGTATGGGCATCCTTGTGAATATGGTCGGGATGTTCGAACTCCAGTGTCGAATGACTTATGTTGAATTCCTGCTCCAGAGCCTGTTTTATCCTGTACTTGGTGCTCTCAAGCTGATCCCATGCGCTTTTCTCGATAACTACATGAGCGTCCAGCGACGCATCGTGTTCTCCCATCTGCCAAAAATGCACATGATGAAGGTCAATCACACCTTCGATATTTGACAGGGCCAGTATTACAGCATCTGTATCGATATCCACAGGGCTACCCAGCATGAGTGTTCTGATGGTCCCACCGATTTCTGTAAGACCCAGGTAGAGAATGTAGCCTGCGATACCTATGGTGATTGCAGGATCAACCCACCGCAGGTCGTAGAGCAGAATAAGTATCCCGCCAATGATCACGGCGACCGAAGCGAGTGCGTCGGAAAGATTGTGAAGAAACAGCGCGCGGATGTTGACGCTGCCCTTCTGCATCGAGTACGTAAGCAAAGCTGTCAATGCATCCACTGCCAGGGCGATACCGCCAAGCCAGACTACCCACCAGCCCTTGATTTGCGGAGGGTCGATTATCCGCATGCCACCTTCATAGACCAGGTAGAGCCCGATAATTATCAAAGTGGTGTAATTTATGAGGGCCGCAACGACCTCAATTCGTCCGTAGCCAAAGGTCATCTTTGAGTCAGCCGGGCGGCGCGCAATTTTTCGAGCCGCAAAGGCTATAACGAGCGCTGCCATGTCTGAAAAGTTATGCAAGGCGTCGGCGATCAGGGCCAGGCTGCCAGCAAAGATACCCCCTCCAACCTGGGCCAGAGTCAGTATGCCGTTCGCCCAGATGGCTATAGCAACGCGTTTGTCCTTGGTCTCGGGGGGCATATGAACATGTTCGTGACTCACGGGATCAACCTCGTTTGGTGCTTGGTAGAAGAAGGAGCTCCCCAGAACTGCTGGGGCGGCGGGCATAGCTTGTCATTGGCCATCAAGGTTGTAGACCAATGGGTCGCATTTTGGGCTTGGACTGAAGCGTTTTGTTGACCACTTCCGAGGCCTTGTCGCCATCAACACTGCAGGGCCGACCGCTGTCAGCCCGGCCACCTGGAATGGTCCACTAGCCCGGTTATTGCCGGCTAACTACCTGGACGGGACAGTGCCTCCTCGTCAACAACCCCGTCTTCAATGCGAATAGCCCTCACCAACCGGGAAACAAGTACCTTGCCATCACCGGGGTGCCCGTCCTGAGTGCGGGCCTTCTCAACGATTACGCCTGAAACTTCCCATGCCGATGCTTCGTCAGCCACATCCACTTCAAGCTTGACCATGCGTACTTTTGCAAGGTGGTTTCCGCCGCCCGCCGTTGAATGCCCGAATTCGCTCAATGGGACCACAGCAATACTGGTAACCCCTGGCACCTCCGCCAATCCATCGATGACGTGCTCAGCCATTGTTTCACGTACGTAGGCTTTGATCTCATACATGGCTCATCTCCTCGTCAGACTTCAACATCGTTACGTTCGGCAGCGAACCACCGGTAGATACTCGGCAACACCAACAGTGTCAGCAGGGTTGACGTGATCAGCCCCCCGACAACCACAGTGGCAAGTGGGCGTTGCACATTGGAGCCAATGCCGTCCGCCAGCAACAGAGGTATCAGCCCGAGAATGGCAACGGTTGCGGTCATCAGAACCGGTCGCAAACGTCGCTCGGCACCGAGTTTGACCGCTTCAATAACCTCATAGCCCTCATCCCGAAGCTGGTTGATATAACTCACCATCACCACGCCATTGAGCACTGCGACGCCAAATACTGCGATAAAACCAACCGCTGCCGGCACGGACAGGTAAAGACCGCTGACAAACAGCGCGACAACCCCGCCAGTGATCGCAAACGGAACGTTGAGGAATATCAGGCTGGCGTAACGCAGGCTGCTGAATGCGGAGAACAACAGCAGGAAAATGAGGCCAAGGGTGATGGGCACGACGATTTGCAAACGGGCCATGGCTCGCTGCTGATTTTCGAACTGACCACCGAATTCCACAAAATAACCCGGTGGCATTTCCATCTCCTCAGCGATTCGCTGCTTAAGGTCTGCCACCACGCTGCCCATGTCGCGACCGCGCACGTTCATTTGCACATACAGCCGACGACTGGCATTGGAACGTGAGATCTTTTTCGGCCCGGAGTAGGTCTCCACGCTGGCAATACGTGACAACGGAATCATTTCTCCTTTTGCACCGCGCATCGGCATGTTCCGGATCGCATCAATGGAACCACGGGATTCTTCCTGCAAGCGGGCAAAAATCTCGAAGCGGCGCACACCATCGAACACAAGGCCCGCTGCCTGACCACCGATGCCGGTTTCAACCGTATTCATCACGTCGTTCACACTGATACCGTATTGCGCCAATGCATCACGGTCCGGGCGAATGACAATCTGCTTTTTGCCGGCTAGTTGCTGAGTGCGAACATCCGTTGCGCCGGGAACCTGGCGGGCGAGGGCGGCAATTTCTTTGCCAATATCACCAAGCTTTTTCAGATCGTCACCGAAAACGCTCGCAACCAGCTGCGCCTGAACGCCAGACAAGAGCTCGTCGGTACGCAACTGGATAGGTTGGGAAATATTGTTGGCAAGGCCGGGTATCTGATCATTTACCGCTTCTGCAATCTGGCTTTGCAATTCCTCGTAGCTGATGTCTGACCGCCACTCATCAAGGGGTTTCAGAACCACCATGGTAGCAACCACGTTGACCGGTTCCGGATCGCCGCCCACTTCTGCGCGACCGACGCGAGCATAACTACCGGTAATTTCGGGGAAATCACCCAGCACTTCCTGGATTTTTTTGCTGTAGCTTATTGCCGAGTCCAGGCTCGCGCCGGGTGGTAATGTTGAACGAATCTGGAAGTTGCCCTCCCGCAAGGTGGGTACGAACTCGCTGCCCAAGAAGGGGAACAGGGTCAAACTTCCCAAAAACAGGACAAGCGCTATCCCCATGACCAGTTTGGGTGTTTTAACAACGTTTCGCAGGATGGGCCGATAAGCCGCGCTCAACCATCCAACCAGGCGGGGCTCTTTGTGCTTGATGCCCATCTTGAACGCCAGCGAACTCAGTACCGGCACCACCGTCAGTGCCAGTATGAGCGAACCCAGAAGGGCGAAGCAGATTGCATAAGCCATCGGTGAGAACAGCTTGCCTTCAACGCCTTCCAGCGTGAACAGCGGCAGAAAAACAATAATGATGATGCCGATGCCGAATACAATCGGCCGGGCGACCTCCCGGGCCGCTTCACCCACCAGACGTATCATGCTGACGTTTTCTTCCGAACGCTCCTCAAGATGACGGAAAATATTCTCGATCATCACCACGGCACCGTCCACCATCATGCCAATGCCAATCGCCAGCCCACCCAGGCTCATCAGGTTGGCGGACAAACCCGCGAACCTCATGCCAATGAATGCCACCAGAACTGAAAGGGGTAGGGTAGCCACGACAATAAGAGTCGAGCGCAGATTTCCAAGAAACAGATACAGAAAGATGACAACAAGCGCTATGCCCTCAAGCAATGCCTTTTCTACGGTACCGATGGCTTTTTCCACCAGCGTTGCCTGGGAATAGTACGGTTTTATTGACAGTCCTTTCGGCAGGGATTGATTGAGCGCCGCTATTTTGGTGTCGGTGTCCCGAAGAACCTGGCTGGTATTGGTATCGATCAGCTTCATGATGTAACCACCGACGGATTCCTCGCCTAACGATATTTCAGCACCGCGACGTATTGCCGGCCCCAGCTCAATGTCAGCCACGTCATTGAGATAAACCGGTGTGCCTTCCCGTTCTGCGACCAGTGTTTGCCGCAAATCCTCAAGCCCTTTTTCACCGGGGCTGACCCAGCCATAGCCGCGCACAATGTATTCTTCACCGCCGCGGGTAATAAAGGAGGCACCGACATTCCTGTTGCTCGCGACAATGGCCTCCCGAGCGTCTGTCACGGTGAGACCACGGGCCTGCAACGCGCGGGCGTCAAGGTTGACCTGGTACTGTTTTACTTCGCCACCGATAGACAGCACACCGGTGACGCCCGGAACAGTTTTGAGCTGGGGCTTTATGATCCAGTCCTGAATCGTCCGCATCTCTTCCAGCGAAAAATCGGCTCCCTCTTCTTGAACCAGCGAATACATCATGATGCGACCGAGGCCGGTGCTGATAGGGCCAAGTTCGGGTTCGCCCATTCCCGCCGGTATCTGTCGGACGGCCTCATCAAGCCGTTCCATGACCAGGCGCCGCGCAAAATAGATGTCCGTGCCATCTTCAAAGTAAACGGAAACCCGTGAAAGCCCGAAAATGGAAGTGCTTTGAACTCTCTCAAGTCCAGGAATCCCATACATGCTTACTTCCACGGGATAGGAAATAAGCGTCTCAACATCAACAGGTGAAAGACCGGGACTTGTGGTGAAAATCTGAACCATCGTCGGCGTTGCATCGGGAAAGGCATCAACCGGTAGTTTGTTGAACGAAAAATACCCGGCCAGCGCAACGCCAATCACAAAGACGATCACCAATAGCCGATTAGCCAGGGCGTAATTAACAAGAGCGTTTATCATATATCGAAACCTTAGTGGCCGTGGCTGGCGCTACGATTCTTGGCAGTGAGCGCGGACATGAGATCAAAAGCGCCTTTCGCGACGACAGGCTGGCCGCTACGAAGACCGCTACGAATTTCAATCCATCCGTTTGCTTCGGTCCCGATCCTGACGGGGGTCGCCTTGTACTCGCCTTGCTCTTCGCCGGGCACAAACACAACATCGCGCCCTTCAACGGTCTGAACAGCGTCTCGTGGAACCAGCGGTAACGCCCCATTGGTTTGAGCCGACATAACCGCCGTGCCAAACATACCGGGCCGCAAATAGCCTTCAGGTGTGTCAATTTCCGCTCGCGCCAGAACGGTGCGACTGGTTTCGTCCAACTGTGTGGATATCCAGGAAATCTGGCCGTTATAGGCGCGGGATGCGCCGGGCTGTAACTGGATTCTAACCGTGTCCCCGAGCGCCAACTGACCGATAGCAGACTCTGACACCCTGATCATGGCCCAGACTTTCCGATTGTTAACAACCATAAAAGGCGTGTCGGAAGATGATAAAGTTTGCCCGATCATCACATCCTTTTTTTCAAGCACACCGTTGATTGGCGATTTAAGGGCATAGCTGGCCAGACTCGCTGTGTCGGATTCTGCTGACGATACGCCGTAAGCCTTCAACTCCTCCCTGGCGGCATTCAGCTCGGCGGACATAGTCAGAAAACGGGCTTTGGCTGAGAGAAACTCTTCTTCACTGGATATGCCCTGGTTCTGCAGTGATCGTTCACGTTTGTACTCGGCCTCGGCCGCCGCTTTTCTTGCGGTCAATGACTGCATGCGCGCCCGTACTTTTGCCAGAGCCACACTATTGAGCGTTGCGATGGTGTCGCCTTTGGAGACTTTGTCACCAAGATCTACCAGGATTTCTGACACTTTTGCCTCAAGAAGCGGGCCAACCTTCGCGACGAGATCCGGCACAAACATAATTTCCACGGGGGCTCTGACCGTCTCGTTCGCACGACCTGACGAGGCGGGCGAAACGTTAATATCCAGAAGGTTTTGCTGAGCTTCCGTCAGATGTACCGCCCCCTCTTCTTCACGTTGTTCTTGTTGGTTTACTTTCTCATTGCCGTGCTTGCTTTCACCTTGATGGGACGCTTCTGCGCTGCCCTCATTGTCTACCTCCTGGGCCGCAGGCACGCCAGAAAAAAGAAGGGTAGCGGCAAACAGAGTTAACGGAAAAGCCCGGGTTATCTGCAACATACTTTAACTCTCAGTTGAAATGGATACGGTCGGAAAGGGGGTTTGGCTGGTGGCTCCTGATATCTGCAAACGTCACTGGCCGCTGCCGGAGGCCATGACAATGCCACCGCCGGTGCTGATTTCGAGCGCCTTTACCGACGCGATGTAATCACTTTGGGCCTCGATGTACTCATTGCGTACGGAGATCAAACTATTCTGGGCGGCAAGGACATCGGTTGTACCGACCTTGCCGGCACGAAATGCTGTCTGCATCAGTTCAAGCGTTTCCTCTGACCGTTTGAGGATAGAGGCGCTCATCTGTTCAAGTTGGGCTGTGGCTGCACGGTATTTTGCCTGCGCTCTCAAGACGCCGATTTTAATACTGAGACGCAATTGCTCGGATCTGACTTCGGCGGCTTTAAGTTCTGCACTCGCGCGCTTCACCTCGCCACCGAATCGGTGAACGGTTGGCAGGGGCACTGAAATACCACCGCCAATGATGTTGCTGCCCTCTTCGCGGTCAAAAAAACCAAACACTCGCAAATTAGGTATTGTCTGATTCTGCGCCAGATCAAGACCTGATTCTGCCGAGCTGACAAGTGCCATGGCGGCCTGCAAGTCGGTTCTGCGACTTAACGCAAGCTCTACTAACTGGTTTTCCGGGGGCAAGCTTTCGAAGTCCAGTGAGATATTGCCGTCCACCCGTATGGGTTCCTGAGGGTCAACGCCAAGCACTTCACTTAAGGCTAATCGTGATTCTTCAAGCTGTCTCTGTGCGGCGGCCTCCTGATTTTTGGCGCGGGCAAACCCAATAACCGCGGTATTCAACTCAAGCCGTGTTCGCTTACCCTGATTTACCGAAATACGCATCAGTTCACGAGTTCTGGACATAAGGTCGATGGTTCGCTTTGCTGTCTCAAGGGACTCTCTCGCCAGAAGAATATCGAAAAAGGCCGCCCGCACCCGGGCACCGATTGCCCGTCTCAGGAAGTCATACTCGAGTTCGGCCGAGGACAACTGTCCGCTGGCGACTTTCTCGCTCAAATCAGCTTTGCCCGCGGTCCAGAATTCCTGGGACAGGCGAATTCCATAATCAGTTGAGGTTTGTGATCTATTTGACCGGCGACCGCCGCTGAGTTCTAACTCGGGGTTGCTGGGAACAATGCGGCGGGCGTGCTGAACATCCCCCGTGAACATGCCAATGCGCGCTTTTTGCCCGGCGAGTGCCGGATTGTTGTTGTAAGCTTTTGCAATCGCTTCATTGAGAGTTAATGTTAACGACGGCTGGCTGGCTTTGTACGCTTTCAGGGAAACGCTGTTCTGCGCTGCCACTGGAAAAGACACCAGGCCTGCTAACGCAATAGCGAGCATGGGGAAAAATCGTTTTGAGGTTCGCCTCATAGACTTATATTCCGTCACAGATTAAAAATTTCACCCAGATACCGAGGGTTAGCAGAAGCGAAACTTTAACCGACGAAACTTAATTAAACTTGAACATTCAGGCAGGTAACCGGAAAGACTTGAATGCGACCAGCCTATTTCCGTACGGCGTTATCCGGCCCGGAAAAATAATAGCCTTGGCCCCTCAGCGAGCGGATATACTCCTTACCGACCATTTTTCTTAAACGAGTTATGTAGACCTGAATCACGTTCAATGTCGGACTGCGATCAATGTTATACAGTTCGTCGATAAGTTCCTCTATCGAGAACACGCGCCCAGGACGGGCCATAAAGCAGCGCAGTAACCGATACTCGGTTGCTGTCAAGGTGTAACTGGTGCCTTCAGGACACTCCAAAGACCGGGTTTCATCGTTGAGTGTAAAACCATAGGCCGATATCTGTGACGATACTCGCCCCTCGGAACGTCGCACAATAACCTCAAGCCTTGCCACAAGCTCTTCAAAATGAAAGGGCTTGGGAAGATAATCATCGGCACCAGCGCGAAGACCTTCGACCCGTTCCATCCATTTTGATCGGGCTGTTAGTAGCAGTACTGGTTCTTGGCGGTTCTCAAGACGCCACCTGCGTAGCAGGGTGAGGCCATCGGTCACAGGGAGGCCGATATCAAGAATTGCCACGCGGTAGGCTTCCGACTGAAACAGTACTTCCGCAGCGTGAGCCGTGGCTGCATGATCAACAGCGTACCCCGCCTGCTCGAGCTGCCCCATCAGTTTTTCAGCGAAAACCACCTCGTCTTCTACCAGCAGTAATCTCATTACAGCCTCCAAAAGGGAAAATAGGCATCAAAGTTATTTGCTGCAATAATAGGAACGTATTCAGTTGATGCTACATGAAAGTCGTTTTCGACATCAGAGTATTACCGGGAGATATTGATTGTTTCGACGTTCCATTCGTCTGGGATTGCTGGCCTCGCTTATGCCGTTGAGTTTTCTTGTCATGCTGGCGGTCTGGTTTGGTCATGAAGCCTTGCTGGAGCAGTTTTCACGCGATGTGAGGCAAGACATGTTGGCGCAGGAGTCCGACCAGCTTCAGAATCTGTTAACAAACTCTTACCCTGACACAGTAAGGGCCATAAAGAGCATTGAGAGCCTCGAGTTTGTTTTTCAGCATGCATTTGCGTTCAGAATAGGGCAGACGCTGTATTTTTCTGCTGGCGTTGATAAAGAGATAATGAGCCCGTTGCTCTCTGAAAAGACCCCCGGAGTTGTCTACATCAAGTCGGGTCAGCGGTCGCTGATAGGCTATCGGCGTACGTTCCGTACAAACCGCCTGCCTGTTGTGCTGGTGGTTGCTGAGACACAAACACCGCACTTAGCCGGATGGGAACGAGTTCATGTATCAATTGCCATTCTGTCTGTTTTGCTTTTGATTGTTCTGTGGTGTGTGATTTTTCTGGCGGTCCATCTTGCGCTTTCGCCGGTATCCCGGGTTCGCAATGATCTAGCTGATCTGCATTCCGGCAGGCGCGCTCGATTGCACAATACGGTACCTCAGGAATTTTCCGACCTGGTAAACGGATTTAATCGTTTGCTTGAAACTCTGGACGACCGCCTTGAGCGTTCCCGCAGAACGATCGCCAACCTCTCCCACAGCGTTAAAACGCCGCTGGCCTCGGTGCTTGCTGTCCTCGAGGCGGATTCGTCGCACATCAGCCCCGATGATCGTATCTATATGATAAAACAGTTGAGGTCATTACATAAAACACTTGACTCTCAAATGAGGAGAGGGGACGTGTCAGGCCCACAGATAAGTCGTAGCACACAGGTCGTTGTTCTGACTGAGGACCTGGTGGACCTGGTTGGCCGAATGTTCCCGCAAAAGCAGTTCAGATTCTCCCCGAAGCCCGGTGTGCCGTTAAAATGGCAGGTCGATGAGCAAGACTTCAGTGAAGTCGCGGGAAATCTACTGGAAAATGCGGGTAAATGGTCGTTATCTGCTGTTGATCTTGCGCTTAGTACATCCACTGAGGGCCTGAATTTATCGATCAGCGATGACGGTCCTGGAATACAAGAAGAAGATCGGGAACGCTTGTTGGAGCGTTGGGTCCGGCTCGATGAACAAGGCAGCGGGTATGGGCTGGGGTTGAGTATCGTTAAAGAAATTGTGGATCGTTACGAGGGGCGTCTGGAATTTTCTGAATCTTCGCTGGGTGGCTTGCAGGTAAACGTACTTTTCCCCGGCCAAGCTGTAGAGGAATGCGAAAACGCGCGACGCTTCCCATAAGCACCGGGGTGGTGTTCTCATGCGACTGGATCAGCGTGGGAGGCGTCTCCAGTTAATTATTCCTGAGATTGCTAGCAGTAGAATGGCCAATGCTGACAAGTCAGATATCCACGGCCCAATGCCCAAAATACGCCCTGAATGGAGATCCAGCAGGAACTGCTGCAAAGAAATGCCGCCGCCCTGATAGGTATCAAGAAGCTGCTTTCTGACCGCCGCAGGTGTTGGGCGTTGACTTGACCAGGCAACCTGCTCGTTTACAGATGGGGCCTGGGTCCAGCTCAGAAACGACGAGGTCGTCCTGAATTGTCCGTTTGGCGTGTCAATAAAAAAAGAGTCGGCTTTCGAACCGAATTTCCGGATACGGCCGGGCAAATTTTCTTGCCCAAGGCGATCAATCAGCACGCCAGTTCGAGTCAAGAGGGTTATCGAATCCGACGTCGCGGCTGCTAAAAAACCCGGGCCTTCAACAATACCCAAAAGCGGACTGTCGACGATTTGTTCGAGCTGTAGAGGTTCCTTGCCAAGAAATAGCTGACTGTTCATCCAGCTCACAAGCACACCACTATCGGTGTTAAAGCTGACAATTTCCTGTGGTCCGTTACTCAGTCCGTACCATCTCAGAAGTGGGGGCCAGGTCAGAACACTGTCTTCCATACCAACATCTTTCAAGTGGTTGATTGCAGTGCCGGTTGCTGCAATCAATATCAGGAAAACAGCTGAAACTACACCGATATAGCGATGCGACAGGCGTAAAAATTTGCGCCGGGTTTGCCGGGAGCGTGTGAACGAAATCACGAGTCATTAACCAACTGGCTGTAATAGAGCGCTAAACGTGCCAATTTTTTGAGCGCGTAGACTGACAAGGTGGCACCGGTAATGCCGTCTACGGGTTGGTTGAGCGTTTTGCCGCCCTCAAGTTCCGCGCCTTTGAACTGATTCGTAAAAACGGGGTATCGAACTTCCCATCCTCTCGTCTCCCGGTACACGAGTACGTCCAGTTTACGAATGACATTGTTATCCACCAATATACCGACAGTAATCGGACGTGCTTTGCCAACTTCCTCCAGTATCCAGGCAACCCGTGAACCTTGCTTCCAGTATCGTTCACGCAACGCGGCGGGTGGATGCCCCAATACATCTGCGGCAACCGCCTTTTTTTCGCCCACAATCCATAGTGCGGCGGGTTCCGGGATATCACCGGCAAACGATTCTCTCAAAAATACCTGAGGTTCTTTATAAACCTCATCAGCCAGAAGGGGCATCGGAACAGACAGCAAAATGAGTACAAGCAAAAGGTGGGCGCGCCCAAGCGGGTAACTCATGAGAACAACCTTATTATTGAATTCTGAGGCAGGCGCGGCACACGCGCCTGCCTCAGACAACACGGCATTTTAAAAGGTGTATGCTACGCCCGTCGAGAACGCTAGAACACTGTCTTCATCTTCTCCAGCCGGAATAAAGTTGGTTAAACCGGCCAGTGTCTGTTCGTCAGTCCAAGTGTATTCCGTGGCAAATGAAATCACCCAGTCTGGAACCGGACGATAGGCCAGGCCAAGGGTGACGCGATTAACAATAGAGCTTTTCTCTTTTTCGAGGTTGGTGATCTGGCGATTGGAGAACTCAATACCGGTTATCCTATTGCGAACAACAACCTGCTCCATGCGAACGGTCGGTTCAAGAGAGGGGTTGCCGAAACCACGCCCTAGAAAGGTATTGTCCAATGCTTTCGGCCAGAATGGGTAACGAGCTTCTATCCAATAACCTGTGCGGCTTTCAGCGAGCCCGCCGAGCGTGATTTCGCTAACGACTTCTGTGGTTTCACCGCCTTCGGCACTGATCTTTGCCTCCACTTCTTTATCTACAGCGGCACGGGCGAAACTGGCAGCAACGTCATCAATATTGCCCCAATCGGTGTGAACAACCTCGTATTCAAATTCAAACCCACCAAAAGTATGAAGCCCATCAACGGCAACTGACCACACCGACTCAGAGTCCATGAAATCCGGCGTATAGCGTCCGTAATATCCAGAAACGGCGAATTCCTGTCCCGGTTCAGGCAACAGGCCCAGCCGCCCAGTAATGGCTTTATTGCCGTTAAGATCGTTGGAAAATCCGCCGCGGGAAGGGGCAAATCCAGCTTCAAATTTGGTGACACCTATCGTTGAGTTGCCAGCAGGTTCGGCTGCTACTTCGCCCTCGAATTCGAAGTCGAGGTTGACGCCGTTTACTGCGTAAAGTCGGTAGTCAACCAGGCCCGCCCGGGTTTCTACCAGTCCTGAAAAACCCAGCCCCAGTTCTGGCCATGCGGCCTTGTTTGGCAAGACGGGCGCACCCCTGTCTACCAGAGTACGACGAGTCAAATTCCATTGATTGTCATCATGATTGATATTAAAGCGGCCTAAAGGAACAAGCAGGGCACCCATGTCCAGATTGACGCTGTCATTGATACGATATCTTGCCCAGGCCTGTTCCATCGATATTTCTGAGCCATTGGTTCCTTCGATTGCCTGTCCTGCAGAGAAACCATCAGACCCTGCCGAAGCTCCTTTTTCCAGCTCAATTGCGCCAAACCGCTCAAATTCCAACTCGAAGTAAGCTTCAAGGCGGTCGTTAATTTTACCGTCGCCCGTCAAAACAAAACGTCGAAAAGTAAAGGTGTCCTGGTCGGCGTCCAAGTTGTTTGATTCGGCGCGGATCGAACCGTATCCACCTATATGAAAGTCCCTTGCGCCAGACTGCACAGAGCCATTGTCGCTAACCTTGGACTCGCCAGACGAATTCATCGAATCTTCCAGGGTCTCGATCCGCTTCTGCTGCTCTTCGATTACCTGCCACAACTGTTCATCGCTATTACTAGCCTCTTCGGCAATAACGATAGGTGTCGCCAAACTTCCCGCCAGCCCGAAAACAAAAGCCGTTCTTTTAATCACAATGATATCTCCGTCATCCATTGAAGTGGGTGCCCATACCGAGGCTCTGATAGACGACATGAGTTTACGGACCTGGCTGATAAATGTAAACGATAACAATTTATATTCAGTATAAAACCCCAGGCAATGTATAACTGTTAAGGTGATTGATATCAGGCACTAAAAAAGCTCGGAATCCAATGGACAGGTCTCGACTTCCACGGTCACATGCACGAGCGACGAATTATTTGTTCGGATGCGGTCGCGATAATGTCCGGGCGACTGCGGGTTATGGGTAACGACCGCGGCAATAGCAGCGTATAGATTCGGCCCAATCGACCACACATGAAGGTCACTTAGCCGCGTATCACCGCACTCCACCACACGCTTTATGTCCTGCTCGATAGCAGTCTGTTGCTGATCAAGCAATACGCTCGAAGTTGCCTGCAACAATCCCCAGGACCAGCGAGTGATGAGAATAGCACCAACAATGCCCATGGCGGGGTCCATCCAGTTCCAACCGGCGTATTTGCCGGCAAGCAAGGCGACGATGGCCAGAACAGAGGTGAGCGCATCAGCCAACACGTGGAGATAGGCCGCACGGCGGTTGTGGTCGTGGTGGTCATGAGAGTGGTGTGAATCGTTTTCATGGTCGGCATGGCTGTGGTCATGGTGGTCTCCAAGAATCCATGCCGACACGCCGTTGACGATCAGTCCGATGATCGCTACGAAAATAGCGCCGTCAAACGAAATCGTTACCGGATGGATAAAGCGATCAATGCTTTCAACCACCATGAAGAGTGCGAATCCGGCCAAGAGTACGGCGCCCGTAAATCCTCCCAGCGCATTCACTTTGCCGGTACCAAAGCTGAAGCGCGAGCTCGCGGCGTTTTTCCTGGCATACGCGTAGGCAAAAGCAGCAATGCCCAGCGCCGTCGCATGCGATCCCATGTGTAGTCCGTCTGCAAGCAGTGCCATGGACCCATAAATCAGGCCTGCCGCAATTTCCCAGACCATCATTACGAGTGTCAGCCCGACCACAATTAATGTGCGCTTTTCGCCAGACTGTTTCTGGTCTTGCCCAAAGGTGTGACCGTGATGCCATCGCGCCATTTGTTCTTCGTGCATGCGTCAGTGCTCCTGACCGAATAAGTTTTAGCCGACCCTACTTGAGGTAAGTGCGAATGACGTCGATCAGTTCATCGGCCCCCTCGCTGCGCTCGGCGTCGCTTTCGATGTCGGGATGAGCGACGTGCATCTGAATATGATCTTCCATGACTTCCGCCATGAGGCCATTCATGGCACCGCGCACAGCCGCGATCTGGTGTAGCACCTCGGCGCAGCCTTTGTCCGCCTCGATCGCACGTTCCAGTGCTTCGACTTGACCACGCATACGTCGTACGCGTCCCAGCAACTTGGGTTTGTTTTGAGTGATATGGCTCATGGGTGACTCATAGCATGGGTGACTCATAGATAGTAATCTGAATTATACAATAGGGGGCTAGGGTATATTAATAGCCAGAAATAACCAACCATCTCTATTGCCTCCAGCCTGGCTTTAACCTCGTTTCCCGGCCTTCCTTTAGCAAAAACATACTTTTGCAATGAATACAGTATTTGGATAGTCTTCAAACCTGATTTGAGCAACTGATAAGTGAGTCTGTGTTTCTGAACCAAACCCAATCTGTCACTGGCAAAGCAATTTTGGTAGTCACAGTGCTGTCATTGCTTATCCTTTTTCGTGGTGCGTGGGCCTCGGATCAGAACGTTCACCAGGCTTCCCAAAGCCTGTCTTTGATCGAGTTCGCTCAAAATCATGGGCATTTTCACGACTCTTCTCTTGATCACCTTCATATCGATTCCGTCGAGATGACCGACGGCGACCACTTGATGCTCCATGTGATGGGTGCGTTTGAAAACCATATGCCTTTGACTATTGCAGCGATGCCACTTCCTTCCGGGCGGGATGCGCCCGAATTGCAAAGACCTCCGTCGCCTCTGCCTGAGCAGGCGTCCTCGCTGTATCGCCCTCCGAAAGCCTGAAGTCCACATCGGATTTTGGCGCCATAGATAGCGCCGTTCACACGTTCTGATTTCACAATTCGGAGATAACCGGATGTCATTTTTGCCGTTACTGCGCTTTTCCGGCGTAGACAGGCGTGGGCTTTTGCTTTTTGCGACTGCCTTCGTCAGCCTGTTCTTTTCCACTCTGCTCTTTGCCCATGGCGTTGAAGAAGGCGATGCCCTGTTCATTGAGCAAGCCAGCGGGGCACAGCTGTTGCCCTTTATCTATCTCGGTGCCAAGCACATGGTGACCGGTTATGACCACCTACTGTTCCTGGCGGGGGTCATTTTCTTCCTGTATCGAATGAAAGATGTGGGCATCTACGTGACCCTGTTTGCCGTTGGCCACAGCGTCACGCTTTTGTATGGCGTGCTCAGCGAGACCAACGTCAACGCCTACATGGTCGATGCCATTATCGGATTTTCTGTGGTCTATAAGGCGATGGATAACCTCGGTGCTTTTCGGCGCTGGTTCGGGTTTCAACCCAACACCAAAGCGGCCGTTCTCATCTTCGGGTTCTTCCACGGCTTTGGTCTGGCGACCAAGCTTCAGGACTTTACGCTGTCTGAAGATGGCCTGGTGGCAAACATCCTCGCGTTCAATGTGGGCGTCGAGATCGGTCAGCTGATGGCGTTGAGCGTTATTCTGATTGCTATGAATTTCTGGCGCAGAACCGACTTTTTCCCGCGTCAGGCGTTGGCCGCCAACGTTCTTCTTATGAGTGCCGGCTTTATGTTGATGGGTTATCAACTGACCGGTCTGTACACCGTTTCCTGAGGACATAGATCATGCAAGACATTTCAAATATGGATCGCGAAGGGCTGCCATCGACAAAGAGGCTGATCAAGGCCACCGGCGTTGCCGCTGTCATTGGCCTGCTGACTCTGATCATAGCTATTCTGCCTGCAGAATACGGTATTGATCCGACCGGGCTGGGAGGGGCTATGGGACTGACCATGCTCAGCCAGGCAAATGCTGCGGAGCCGGCATCTTCGGAGGTTGGCTCATCGTCCGACAACCTGCTCGCGCTTTCCGCAGGCCCCGTGTGGAAGACGTCGGGCAAGCTGAGTTCAGACACAACAAGAGTCACTCTGAAACCGGGCGAGGGCCTTGAGGTAAAGGCCACCATGAAAGCAGGCGACCGCATGGTTTTCAGCTGGGCCTCAGAAGGTGGCCCCGTTAATTTCGACATGCACGGTGAACGTTATAACGACGGCGACAATTTCACCAGCTACTGGCAGGGAAGAAATGAACCCGCTGCAAACGGTGCTTTCGAGGCGCCATTTGACGGCACCCATGGCTGGTATTGGCGAAATCGCGGCGACGAGACGGTTACCATCGTGCTCCGAACCAGCGGTTTTTACGACGGCATCACCAAGAAGTAATCAATTAATCATCGTTAAGGAGTTATTCCATGAAAAACATCATTCTTTCGTTCACAGTCGCTCTCGTTTTTTCATTCGCTGGACAGGCGTTTGCGGGTGCCGGGCATAGCCACGGCGTATCGGAGCCTATTTCCAAAGCACAGGCAACCCAGAAGGCAGCGACCGTAAAGCAGCAACTGATCAGTTCGAACCAGGTCTCTTCCGCATGGAGCGATATCGAAGGCAGTAGTGCCCAGCAACGTTCGAGCTCGGCCGGTAGCCTTTGGGTAGTGGAGTACGCCAACCCCAAGGCTACGGATGAGAACAAGTCCAGGCTGTTCGTGTTCGTCGATGAATTCGGCAACCCGGTTGGGGCGAACCACACCGGCGATCTGTAACATCCAGGCGGCATAATGAGGGCGTGCTACTCAATGGGTAGCACGCCCTTTTTATTTGGGCCAGTAGATATGATGATCGTCGATCACGAAGTCGTGTTCATGGATTTTGTGTGAATGTCTGTGGGTGTGGTGGTGGGGTTCTGGGCCCTCCCATCCTTCATGTTCGTGTTGATGATGCTCATCGTGGTAGTGGTAATGACCGTGAGTTACCGCGTGATGGGTATGCTCCAGATAATCCGGGTCCTGGCGCGGCCAGAGCAGTGCGGCAGTAACCACGGACAAGAGAGCTATCGAACCCAGAACCATAAAAGCCCCCATTAATCCCACCTGAACACCGAGCCATCCGGCAAGGGGGTAGGTGACCAGCCAGCACGCATGGGACAGCGAAAACTGGGCGGCGAACAGCGCCGGACGATCTTTCTCGCGACTTGATTGCGTCAACAATCGTCCCGCAGGTGTGAGGATCATCGACATCCCGGCTCCCATCAGAAACCACAGCAAAATCAGCAATGGAATCCCCGGCATTGTGGCCCCAGCCAGAACACTCAGGGAAAGAACGAATCCTCCAAACAACATGCAGGACCTCGGCTGAACCCTGCTCAGAATACCCGGCAGGGTGAGCGCCACTGCCATAGAACCACCACCTGCGGCTGCAAACGCGAGCGCTACCCATTCCTCGGCAAGCCCAAGATGGCTCCGTACATAAACGACGGTGTTGACGATTTGCATGGCCCCCGCAGAAGAGACCGCCATGCTCAGGGCAAGCAACCCTCGGAGTCTTGGTGTTTTCAGATAGATACGTGCGCCTTTGGTGACTCTCGTCCAGAAGGGCTCACCGAGAGAGTCGTCAGTGCGAGCGGGCAAGGTGACGGATAGGACGAAAGCGGCGGAAAGGACAAAGGCAAAACCATTCATCAGAAACAGTACATCAAACGTCATGATGGTAATCAGAGCCGCCGCTAGCATCGGACTCAGCAGGTTCTCCAGATCGTAAGCCAGACGGGACAGCGACAGCGCCTTGGTGTACTCAGCTTGATCCGTCACGATATCAGGGATGGTTGCCTGGAAAACCGGCGTGAAGCCGGCCGAAAAAACGTTGAGAACAAACACCAGCGTATAGATCTGCCAAACCTCAGTGACGAAAGGCAGAACCGCCACCACGCAGGCTCGCAGGATATCCAGCGTTACCAGCAGAGAGCGGCGCGGAAGTTTCTGGGCAACAGCGCCAAACAGCGGCGCGATGACCACATAGGCGATCATTTTAAGCGCCAGCGCAATGCCGAGCACCTGGCCCGCATTGCCGCCCGCCAGATCATAGGCCAGGAGCGCCAGCGCAACCGTCGTCAGGCCGGTCCCCGCCAGCGCGATTACCTGAGCACTGAAAAGGCGCTTGTAGGTACGAATTCTAAGTGGGGAGAAGATACCCAGTCGGTACACCTTATTAACCTCATATCTTCCGATCAGTTTTTCACCGTCCGATTCCGATACGTCTCAAGATCGGCTCGCAGCGGCTCCAGGTCATAGCCGACTGCACTGGCTTTGCCAAGCAGGTCCGTGACCGGATGGTGAGCCGCATTGGCATAGGCCCACAAGTGGATGGCGCGCTTACCGGTGCGACAATAGCCCAGAACCGGGTCCGTGGATGATTGCAACGCGCTGGCAAAAGCCTCGATGTCCTCTGGGGCGTACTTTCCCGGTTCGACCGGAATTTCGTACCAGGTGATGCCGAGCGACTCTGCCTTGTTTTTCAGGGTTTCGGTATCAGGCTGGTCGTCCGTTTCATTTCTGGGTCGGCTGGCAATAATCGTGCGGAAACCCGCGTTTGCCAGTTGTTCAATGTCGTCAATACCAGGTTGCGCCATTACGCTGAATCGCTCATCAACTTGTTTGATATCCATCGAAGATCTCCTTTAATCTTGGATTCATAGAATAAGTGCAGCACCACCTGTTTTCAGAGTGCCTGAATGCTCATCCCAGAATATCTCTGCCGGAGTGTGATGTCCAAGTCGCTTTCTGGGCCGATTGTTAAGCTTATCCACCACCCGCTTTAGCTAGGCTTCTGTGACATTCCTGAAGTCCGTTCCCTTCGGGAAATATTGCAGGATCAGGCCGTTGGTATTCTCATTAATGCCGCGTTGACTTGAACGGCACGGATCACAGAAATACGTGCTGGCTGTGACCGTCATCCCAACGCACCGGTGCTCCGCAAACTCTGAGCCATTATCCAGTGTCAGTGTCTTCACAGCGCCTCTGAGAGGCCGCAGCATCCGGATCATGGCATCCGCCGTCGGGCCCGCCCTCCCAGTCTCCGATCTACAGTCGCTGCTCAACTGCGCTTCAACTCACAGCTAACCGTTGAGCTGTGACAACCCAGTGTTTGGGCTATTTGGCGCAAGCTTCGTCCCGCATTCATCCACGCTAAAACCTGATATCGTGACCCTCGGGTCAAAAGGGGCTGCGGGTTTGGGCACAGTAGAGACGCTAGTCCTAGAGCAAACGAAAACATAGAGACATAAAACCTATTGACTATCGGTTTTTATGCCTCTATGTTTATTTGGGTGCAAATTGATAGTTCAACGCAACGGTATTGACCGATGGTAACAAAATCCATGCAACTGGGTGAGCTTGAAAAATTAGTGCTTAATTATCTGTGGCGCGAGCACATAGCGGATGCGAAACAGGTACATAGCCACTTTGAGCCACGCCGTGGTGGCACCTTAAATACCATTCAATCCACGTTGGATCGTCTATATAAAAAGGGCCTGTTGACGCGTGTAAAAAGCGGCCATGCGTTTAATTACTCACCTTCTGTCGAACGCAAAGCGCTGTTGGGCTCTCTCATTCAAACCATTACAGAAGAGCTGGCCAAAAATGATGCCGACGCGGTGCTGGAAGCCTTCGTGGATATTTCTGTCAATATTGATGAAGAAAGTTTACAGCGCCTAGAGCATTTAATCGCCAGCAAAAAGGCGGAGCGCAAGAAAAACCAAAAACAAAGAAAGCCAGTATGAACTTGGTGATGCATAGTTTATTTCTTATTTCAGTCGCGGTCTTAAGCTTCAGTGTTGCCAGTGCGCTCATAGCCCATGCATTTTTGCGATGGTCTAATCAGTTTAATCCTCGCTCACGATTATTTTTACTGCGCCTATTTGCTGCTTGGCCGCTATTAGGTGGCTTGGTAATTGGAGTCATGGTTTCACTCCCGTCAATCTATCATGACTCTAAATTGCCATTCGATCATTGTCACAATCCCGGTGGCTGCGTAATGCAACCCGCATCACATATGCTCTCTATCGGGGAATTCACGCTTTTCATTGGGCTATTGGGGCTTCTCTTCTGGGCTACTATCAACGCGTTATTACAGTGGCGTCGCGCTTACGCACTAGCTGATTCGATCGAAACCAACACCTATGCAACGCTGGCACCGGATATCCATGTAGTGGAGGCAACGCAGCCCCTGGCGTTCTCAGTGGGTCTCTTTAAGCCGGTCGCAGCCCTGTCCACCGAACTTATACGATTATTAACACCTCAACAGTTGGACATTATCTGTAATCATGAACAAGTACATTTGCGTCATTATGATAATGGCTATAAATGGGCGTTACGTTTGTTATGTGCCTTTCATTGGCCACGGGTTAAACGAGCCATTTTATCAGAACATGCCGTTACCTTGGAGCTTCGGGCGGATCAGCACGTGGCACAACACACCGAAGATCCTATTGCTGTCGCCGAGACAATCGTTGTCATGCAGCGACTCATAAAGCCGCTCAAAACTAGCGAGCCAGTGTGTCAATTTGTGGGCTCGGCTTTGGAGCGACGTGTGCAGTATTTATTAGCTCAGTCGCCAAGTCGTGATCTTCCTAAATGTTCAGCGGCTCTTTGTTTAATAACCGCTATTGTCATCATTACTAGCGGCGCCGCACCGATACACAACGCTCTAGAAGCCATATTAAGAGCTTAACCGAATAAAAATGATCAATGGAGTTTATTTTAAATATAAAACGACGCACAAAATACCGATTGCCAGTCGGTTTTTATGCGTCAACTCTTTAGTTAATCGAACGGCTGGTATTGGAAGAATAAAAACGTATTGCCGATTGTTGTGACATTAAAAACATAAGGCGGTTACAAAATATAATATTTTTCGCTGTTTTAGCATCCTTGTGACTTACATTTTAGGTTGGGCTGATGACTCTATCCCTGACGCACTGTTATGAATCGCCAATTTACTTTTCGAGTCCAATGGCTCACACCGTTACAGGAGCAGTTCATGTTTAGTTTGGCTCAACCGCAACCCAGGTTCGTGCTCGTGGCAATATTATTGTTGCCCATAACCACACTAGCGCAACAAGAAGAGACCACCCTGCCTGACCTATGGACACTTGAAAATAGCATACAGCGTGTACTCGACATTGCTCCGGAAATAAAAACGGCCGAGGCAAAAGTCAATGCCCGGCAAGGCGCATTGCAGCAGGCGGGGGCGTGGCCCAATCCAACGATTTCGGTTCAAAGTGATGACAAGCTGGGTATTGAAGATGGCTCGGGGGGCAACGATATAACCCAGTATGCATTCAGCCTACCCTTGCCACTAAGTGGTCGCCTCTCTCACCAAAAAGCGATAGCGAGCGAAGCACTACAGGGTGCGAAGGCTAACCGTCGCTATCAGCGATTAGTGCTTGAGCAACAGACGGCAATGCGATTTCGGCAGTTACAATTGACGACGGCCAATTTAGAACTCGCGGAGCAACGCTTAAAACTGGCTGACGAACTGAAAGCGGCTACTTTACGGCGCGAACAAGCCGGAGAATTATCCAAACTCGAACGCCTTCGTCTGGGTCTTGTCCGTGAAGAGGCGCAGCAGATTCTGGACAAGGCTGAAGGTGAATACCACGAGGCGTTGAGTCAATATCGCGCTTATTTAGGGTTACCCTCAACCGTCAACTTAACTCTAACACCGTTGAGGCCCCTGGAGTCAGTGCCACCATTAGCCACCTTTGAAATGAATTTGGCCGACCAACCATTGTTCGTGGTTGCGCAGCATCGCATAGGCGCTTCACAGTCTAACGTAAAGCTGTCTCAGGCGAGTCGCTGGCCTGATCCGGTTCTCAGTGTGTTTCAAGCGGAAGATTTTTTAGGTGGGCGCCGTCAAAAATCTATCGGCATTGGCCTCAGTATTACGGTACCGCTTTGGGACAGAAAAAGCGGGCAACGAAGTCAGTCCCTTGCCGAGGTAAGGGAAGCCCAGTCAGATCTGAATTCTTTACGACGGGATATCACCAGTCGGGTAAGACAAAGTTATATTCATCTTAAGCACCTGGTGCAACAGGCCACGCATTATCGCGCTCGTGTATTTGAACCTGCACGAGAAGTCCTGGATCTCACCAACAAAGCCTACTTGTCGGGTGAAGTGGAGATTTTGTCTTTAATTGATGCTAACAGCACGTATTTTAATGCACATACCCGCTACCTGGGATTACTTCAATTGGCATGGACCGAGAGGGCTGAGCTTCAACTGACCGCTGGGCGATCCTCCTTGAATGCAGAACAGGAAAAATAACCATGAATATCTTCATTAAAAGTCTACTGATCATTGCACTCCCACTCTTTTCGGTTCTGGTGCACGGCGCCGAGCTTGAGTTGAGTACTGAGCAACTCAAGACAGCCGGTTTGACTACGATTACTGTCGCTTCTCGTGAGTATGCTTCACGCGTAAAGTTGACGGGGATTTTGACGTCTGATCAGCGTAAGAGCAATCGCATCGCGTCAGTCGTGGAAGGCATCGTGACTGAGCTAAAGGTCGTTGCGCACGATCGTGTACGCGAGGGGCAGGTACTGGCCAAGTTGCGCAGTAACACCTTGGGCCAGGCCCAAGCCGATTACCTGGAAGCCCTCTTTCTATTCCAGCTCACACAGACCGAAAAAACCAGGATTGCTGGCTTAAGGCGAGAAGGGATCGTCTCGGAGAGTCGCTTGCTCAAGGTGAACAGTGACTATAAAACGGCCCGTGCCAACCTGAAACAACGGCGACGGCTTTTGTCTTTGACTGGACTTTCCGATCAGCAAATCCAGGCATTAGAAGATAAACCCGACCTACTGGCCGAATTTGAATTGACCAGCCCCATTGACGGAATTGTGTCAGTCTCAACGATCGAATCCGGTCAATTGTTACCGGCCGGTGAGGCAGCTTTTCACGTCGATGATCTCTCGAGTCTTTGGCTTGAAGTTCAGATTCCAGTCGCGAGTTTACCGCTTGTCAAAGTAGGCGCTGAGGCTTTGATTCAAGTCCAATCCACTCCTGACCGTCCCTTTCACGGCAAGCTGCAATCGCTCGGCACAGAAGTTAACCGCCAAAGCCAAACACTAGAGGGCCGAATCGTGGTGGCAAATTCGGAAGGCTTACTCTACCCGGGTATGTACGCTGAAGTGAGCATATCAGGTGTCGTCAATCAAAGCTTGACGGTGCCTGCGAGTGCGGTGTTCAGGGTGGGCGATCAGGCGTACGTATTCCAGGCCTTGGGCGGGGGCCGATTTGAGCCCACACAAGTGGATATTGGGTCTGGAGCAGATGGGTTGATACCGATCCAAAGCGGCCTGGAAACAGGAGCCACAGTTGTAACCCAGGGTGTGGCAGAGTTGAAATCTCATTGGCAATATCAGGGAGGCGAGTAGCTTATGATTGCTTCCCTGATTCGTTTTGCCTTGATACAACGGTTAATGATCCTGCTGTTAGCAGGTGCCCTTAGCGTTGCAGGCCTGTGGGCTTTTCGCACTCTTCCTATCGATGCCTTTCCCGATATCGCATCGCCGCAAGTGTCAATTATTATTAAGGCCCCGGGCTTGGCACCTACGGAAGTAGAAAGCCGAATTACTTTCCCGATTGAAATGGGAATGCAAGGGTTGCCGCGCCAGGTCGTGTTACGTTCGATGACGAAGAACGCGCTCAGCATTGTCACTATCGACTTCGAGGATGGTGTCGATATTTATTGGGCGCGTCAGCAGGTAACGGAGCGTTTGAATCAAGTCTGGAGTGAACTGCCCGATGGCGTTGAAGGAGGCCTGGGGCCGGTTACAACCCCCTTGGGCGAAGGCTATATGTATCGCGTTCAGGGCGTTGGCTATAGTAATCAAGAATTGCGCCGCATTCAAGACTGGGTCATTCGTCCGCGCTTGCGTTCAGTTGCCGGTGTGGCAGAAGTCAATTCACTGGGTGGCGATGTAAAAGTATTCGAAGTGGTTGCCAATCAGGACGCCTTAATGGCCTATGGGCTCAGCATCAACGATTTACAAGCCACACTGGAAAACAATAACCGCAATGCCGGTGGTGGTCGTATTAATCGCAATAACGAGGTGCTGTTGGTACGCACTGAAGGTCAGCTTTCTGGCCTGAAGGATATTCGCAGTATTACCGTGACCAGCCGCAACGGCACACCCGTGCATGTGGATGATATTGCCGACGTGCGTATCAACTCGTTGACACGCTATGGAGCGGTGACCGCTGACGCGCAAGGTGAGGTTGTCACTGGTTTAGTGCTGTTGCGTAAAGGCGCTAACAGTCGCAGCACAATAGACGGCGTTAAAAAAGAAATAGACGCAATGCAGTCAGCGTTGCCTCAAGGTGTGGAATTAGTCCCGTTCTATGATCGAACCGATTTGGTTTCAGCAGCGGTGTGGACCGTTGAAAAGGCCTTAGGCGAAGCTGTGATTCTGGTGTTATTGGTATTGATTGTAATGCTTGGAAATTTGCGTGCGGCATTGACGGTCGCATTGATCCTGCCGTTATCTGTTTTATTTACATTTATTATGATGCGTCTTTTCGGTGTACCTGCCAATCTTATGTCGCTAGGAGGGTTGGCTATTGCCATTGGGATTCTGGTAGATGCCGCGGTCGTTGTGGTGGAAAACATTCACTCTCAACTTAACCGCGCACCTAAAGGCGTGAGTCGTCTACATTTGGTTTATCGTGCGACCTTGGAAGTGGCAACTCCCGTTATTTCAGGCATCTTGATCATTATTGTCGTTTTTCTTCCGCTCTTCAGTCTCTCGGGACTTGAGGGGAAGATGTTCACGCCGCTTGCCGTGACCATTTCCTTTGCGCTCGTGGCCTCCCTTCTTCTATCGTTAACCGTGATACCGGTACTAGCGAGCTTATTGATGAAAGGAGGCGCAGAAAAAGAAGGGCGCGTATCAGGCGCCTTGAAGCATGCCTACTTACCCGTAATGAATTGGGCACTTAGCCAACGAAAGCTCGCCATTGCCGTTGCCCTTGGGGCTTTGGTTGTGGCTATGATTATGTACCCCTTTATCGGAAAAGAATTTATGCCGGTAATGGATGAAGGTACCACCGTGGTCATCATTGAAAAGCTACCCAGTGTTTCACTGGAACGCTCACTAGAGTTGGATGCCCCTTTCCAAAAGGCCATGATGGAACTACCGGAGGTCACTGGTGTTGTGTCACGAACGGGTGCCGATGAATTACGCCTGGATCCGATGGGGCTTTACCAAACGGATAACATTCTGATCACCAAGCCGCGAAGTGAGTGGACGGTGAGCCTCGAAGAACACCAGGAAAATCTGCGTAAAAAATTGGATCAATTTATTGGCATTGACTATGCGTTTACCCAACCCATTGACATGCGCGTATCTGAGATGTTGACGGGCGTGCGTGCCGCTATGGCGATTAAACTCTACGGCGACGATCTTTCTGTTCTGGAAGAAAAATCTAAACAAATCAAAGCCTTGGTCAATAACGTTCCCGGCGCCGTGGACGTGTTTCGTGGACAGCTGTCAGGGCAGAGTTATTTGGAAATTAACATTCGCCCTCAGGCTATCGCCCGTTTTGGCATCAATAACGAAGATATTAATCAGCTGATAGAAGTGGCTGTCGGGGGCCGTGTTGTCACCGAGGTAATCGAAGGCAATCAGCGCATCGGTGTATTACTTCGCTACCCTGAAGAAGCGCGGTTTTCTCCGGTGGCTATCGGAAGCTTGTTTGTGGAATCGCCCAACGGTAACAAAATACCATTGAGTAGCCTGGCGGATATTCAAGAAGTAGATGGACCTGTGGCTATTACACGCGAGTCGGCTAAACGACAGGTGGTCATACAGTCCAATGTTGATGGACGCGATGTGGTCAGTTTTGTCGATGAGGTTCGTGAATCTATTGAGCGCAATATAACACTACCACCAGGTTACTACGTTACCTTCGGCGGACAGTTTGAAAACCAACAACGCGCTTCTGCTCGCTTGGTCCTCGTAGTCCCTATTGCAATCGCGTTAATATTTTTGATGCTATTTATTACGTTCCGTTCGTTGGGGCAGGCAAGCTTGATAATCTTAAATATCCCCTTCGCAATGATCGGTGGCGTTGTCAGTCTCTTTGTGTCTGGTCTGTATCTTTCCGTCCCTGCCTCGGTTGGTTTTATAACCTTGTTTGGTGTCGCTGTTCTTAACGGTGTGGTGATGGTTACTTATTTTAACCAGTTACGTGAGTCTGGGCGTAGTATTATTCAAGCCGTACAGGAAGGTGCCGAACGTCGTTTGATGCCAGTACTTATGACTGCCTTGATCGCAAGTTTCGGGCTCATGCCACTGTTGTTCGCCACTGGCCCCGGGTCTGAGTTACAACGACCATTAGCTGTTGTGGTTATCGGTGGTTTGTTCTCCTCAACGGTACTTACTTTAGTATTGCTGCCAACACTCTACGCGTGGCTTGAAGGCCGGGCCGAAGCCAGGTTGCACACTGACAAAGAGGTGATGGTATGAAAGTTCTTATTATGATTGTGCACAGCAATAGTCAGCAGAATTTATCTGACTTATTGCGTAGTTTAACGCAAATAGAGGGTTTTACTTTCAGTCATGTTGAGGGACATGGGGCAAAGGAGGTACACGATCCTTTCCTCTCGGCTCGCGATATGGTGGTGGGTTACGTTCCCCGAATCCGTGTGGATATTCTACTTGATGATAGCCACGTTGATACCGTGCTTGACTCAGTGCGCGCAATGTCCAGCGGTGGTAACGAACTGGGTGTCTTTTGGGTAACCAATGTGCAAAACAGTGGGCGGCTATAGGGCTAACAAAATGGGCGAATTAAGGTTTCACTGGCGGCAGAGGGGGCCGCACAAAAGACAGCCGCTGCCGACGCCAGTGCCGATGCCTCCAATCAGGCCTTGAATATTTGCAGTCCAGTTCATTGAATTCTTCCCATGTGGGTTCAATCCTAACTCTCGTGTGTTTCGTCATCCAGAGCTGTCCATAGAGATTCTCATCGATTCGAATAATGTGTTCCTGGGCGAAAATTCATGCTCACAAGTGCCACTATTGCTTGCCACAGGCCAGATTAGCCGGTACGGCAATATCCATCAGCTTGGGGTTGGGCAAATCCAGATTATTCATAATCTGGGCGTACTCGGCTTCCGATTTGCCCGCCAAACGTGGGTTGTAATGTTTTTCCTCGTAGATGGAAGAGCTCAGCATTCCTTTGTAGTCATGGGCGGGATACACCAACGTATCGTCTGGCAAGCAGAACAGCTTGTTGACGATGGAATCGTAGCTTTTGCGCGGATCGCCGCCCTGGAAATCCGTCCGGCCACTGCCGCGAATCAACAGTACATCGCCCGTGAAGACGGCCTGCTGGCTGCCCTGATTCCAGTAAAAACTGAAGGACTCATCCGTGTGGCCAGGGGTGTATATGGCCTCCAGGCGGATGCCGTCGATGTCGATCCGGTCGCCTTCCGACACATGCTCTGACACGCATTCCGCCTTGGTAAATTCACCCATGATGGTGACGCACTGAGTGGCGTCACGCAGAGCGCCCAGGGCGGTGACGTGATCAGCGTGCGTGTGGGTGTCGATCGCCCTGACAAGTTTGAGGCCAAGTTGATCAATCAATCCAAGATAGGCCTCCGTAGATTCTTTTACGGGGTCGATAATCACCGCTTCCCGCCCGCGGCCTGAGGCGATGAGGTAGGTATAGGTGCTGGACGTTTTGTCGAAAAGCTGACGGAACAGCATAAAGTTCATCCTCGCGAGAAATGTAAAATAATCTAAGCTTGTAACTTAACGTAATAACAAGGGAGGCACCTGTCAATCACAAAGAAGTGACCTCCATGCCTCTTATCGAACAGCAGCGGCCTCTGGCAACCAGCTTTCAAGTTGACCCAACGCGGCGAACAGTTGCCTTTGAAGTCTTGCTTTCTCCAGTTTGAGAGCCGTCAGTTTCCGGGCACTGTCGATGGCGGCTTCGATATCGCCACGCCCGCTGCCGATTTCGTCCAGCATCGCCTGCCAGTGTGCGGTCTGGTTCGGCACCTGCCGGTCCTTAAGAATATCCAGTCGCGAATAGCTGGCGCGGATCGCCGCAATCGCCTGGGCGGTCGCGGCCTTCCATTCCCGGCGAGTCTGGAGCAGATTCCACTCCTGTTGTGCCAGTTGGGATTTTGCCTGTTGTACGGCGCTGCTCTGGCGGCGTCCGGTGAAGGGTATCTGAACACCAACGCCGATGGTCCAGCGCTTGTCTTCGTCGGCCCAGAGACTGTTGTAGCCCGCATTTGCCGTAAAAGAAGGGCGCTGACCGGCCTCTTTTTCTTTTAGCCTGGCGGCGGCGGCTTCTTTTCGGGCTTTGACAGACAACAGCAACGGGTGCGCGTCAGTCATGTCGGTTGTCCGTGGTAAAGCTGAGAGCGGAGGAACCCGCAATGAAACAGGCTGCGAATCGGGCTCAGCACCCAACAGCGGTAACAGGCTGGCACGCAGCTTGTCCTGTTCCTCTCCCAGGCCAATAAACTGGGCATCCAGCGCATCAAGTTCCGTTGTGAGCCGCAGCAACTGGCTTTGCGGAGCCTTGCCATAGGCCAGCCGCTGCTCGGTGATCTCAATAAGCTGCGAGACATGGTTGCGGGTTTGATGGTGCAGTTGAATGGCTTGATCGATATACCACCAATTCGCGTAAGCCGCTTTTACCTGCGCTGTTAATTGTCGCTCCGCCCACTGGGCGTCGGCACGGGCACCTCTTATCTGGGCAGCCGCCGCGTTTTCAGAGGCCTCCAACTGATCAGGCCAGGGCAGTTTCTGGGAGATTTCAAAGCGGTGGCCTACCGTGCTTCCGCCTTCCAGGGTTTGTGGCGCTAACGCGTATTTCGCCACCGGGTCATCCCAGGTGCCGCTGGCTTCGCCGGCGGCGCGGGCCGCGGAGATCGTTTCTCGCGTGCCAGCCAGCGACGCATTGGTGTCGAGTGCCTTTTCAATCCAGTCATTAATATCCGCCGGCCGTCCGGGTTGTACCTCAGCCCGGACATAGCTGACGGAAACTGCAATCGTCAGGATGGAACCGACGAGAATAGGACGGATCAGGAATCGAGTTAGAGCGAATGTCATGATTGAGCTCCTTCACGTACAAAGCGCTTCAGGCGATGAAGCTGCCATAAATAGAAAATCACAGGAATCAGTAGCAGGGTAAGAATAAGCGTAGTGACCATGCCGCCGATCATGGGGCCGGCAATGCGCTGCATCACTTCGGAACCGGTACCACTGCCAAACATGATGGGCACGAGACCCGCGACGATGGCAGAAAATGTCATCATGATGGGACGCACTCGCTGGGCAGCGCCACGGGAAACGGCCTCGCCGAGCAACTCCGGGGTGAGCCTGGACATCTGGTGGTCGACGGATTCCACCGCCTCGCGCAAGGCCTGGTTCAGGTAAACCAGCATCAACACGCCGATTTCAACGGCAACACCGGCGAGGGCAATAAACCCGACCGCCACCGCTACTGACAAGTTGTAGCCCAGCAGATACATCAACCAGATACCGCCGATCATGGCGAAGGGCAGGGTGCCAAAGATGATGCCCACCTCAATGAGATTACGGAAGTTCAGGTATAGCAGTATCAGGATAATGGCGAGCGTCAACGGAACGACCACCGTCAGCCGTTCTTTGGCCCGCTGCATGTATTCATACTGACCGGACCAGGTGACGGAATAACCTGCAGGTAAATCAAGCTCTTCCCGAACCCGTGCCTGCGCGTCTTCAATCCAGGTTCCCAGATCCCGGTCTGCAATATCCACGAGGGTCCAGCCGTTGATGCGACCATTTTCGGATTTGATCATCGGTGGCCCGTTATCTATACGGACATCGGCGACATCGGCGAGGGCAATGCGCTGCCCGTCGGGGGTCACTATCGGCAGTAGCCGCATTTGCGCTACTGAGTCCCGATATTGCTGGGGGTAGCGCATATTGATGGGATAGCGCTCCAGCCCCTCCACGGTGGTTGCCACATCCATGCCCCCGATCGCCGTGCGTACGACGGCCTGAACATCCTCTATGTTGAGACCAAAACGGGCAGCGGTGTCACGCTGTATATCCACTTTGACATAGCGGCCGCCGGCTACCCGCTCGGAGAACGCAGAAGCGGTTCCGGGGACTTTGTTGAGAATGGCCTCAAGCTGCTGGCCAATGCTCTCAATAACCGCTAGATCGGAACCGGCCACCTTGATGCCCACGGGGGTTTTAATGCCGGTAGAGAGCATATCGATTCGGGTTTTTATGGGCATAACCCAGGCATTTGTCAGCCCTGGCAGTTTAACGATCCGTTCCAGTTCTTTTCGGACTTTGTCGGGTGTCATGTCCGGTCGCCACTGGTCACGGGGTTTGAACTGGATGAAGGTCTCAATCATGGTCAGTGGTGCCGGGTCGGTCGCTGTTTCCGCGCGACCGATCTTGCCGAAAACTGTCGCCACTTCTGGCACTGTCGCAATCATTTTGTCGGTCTGTTGTAAAATCTGCCGTGCCTTGCCGATGGATATGCCCGGGTAAGTCGTCGGCATATACATCAGATCGCCTTCATTGAGTGGCGGCATGAATTCGCTACCCAATCTATTGGCTGGCCACAGCCCTATCATGAGCACGACCAGTCCGCCAATGATCATGATGGCCGGCCGATGCAACGCCCAGCGAATGACCGGCGAATAGATCGCGATCAGCATACGATTGAGAGGGTTGCGGTGCTCCGGAATAACGTTGCCACGAATGAAATACCCCATTAACACCGGAACCAGCGTGATCGCCAGCCCTGCGGCGGCTGCCATTGCGTAGGTCTTGGTAAATGCAAGGGGGGCAAAGAGCTTGCCTTCCTGCGCCTCCAGGGTGAATACCGGTAAAAAGCTGACGGTGATGATCATCAGTGAGAAGAACAGCGGCGCGCCAACTTCTCCGGCCGCCCGGGCGATGACCGACCAACGGTTCTCAGCGGTCAACGGTGTTTTTTCTATGTGTTTATGGACGTTTTCGATCATCACGATAGCCCCGTCCACCATGGCACCGATGGCGATGGCGATCCCGCCCAAAGACATAATATTGGCGTTGATACCCTGATAGTGCATGACCACAAACGCCGTCAGAATGCCCACCGGGAGACTGACAATCACAACCAGGGATGAGCGCAGGTGAAAGAGGAACGCGGCGCAGATCAGAATAACAACGAGGAACTCCTCCACCAGCTTGGTGTAAAGATTGTCCACGGCGTTGTTGATCAGGGTCGAGCGGTCATAGGTGGGCACAATTTCCACACCGTCGGGCAAGCTGGGCTCGATTTCCCGCAGGCGCTGCTTCACGCCCTCAATGGTTGCAAGGGCATTCTCGCCAAACCGCATCACCACAATGCCACCGGCAACCTCGCCCTCGCCATTGAGCTCGGCAATGCCCCGTCGCATCTTGGGCCCCAGTCGGATATCCGCCACATCCTTGAGCAGCAGTGGCTTGCCATTAACGTTTACGCCGAGGGGGATCTGCCTAAGGTCATCGGCGTTAGTCAGATAACCGGTCACTCGCACCATGTATTCCGCTTCCGCCATCTCAATCACCGAGGCACCTGCTTCCTGGTTGCCCCGGTTAATCGCCACCTGGATGCGCTGCAACGTAATGTCGTGGGCACGAAGACGATTGGGGTCGACCACCACCTGATATTGTTTGACCATGCCGCCAACGCTGGCCACTTCCGAGACCCCGGGGACGGTTTGTAATTCAAACTTCAAAAACCAGTCCTGGAGAGACCTCAGATCCACCAGATCATTGTTGCCGCTTCGATCAACCAGCGCGTAGGCAAACACCCAGCCCACACCGGTGGCATCTGGCCCCAGTTCCGGTTTGGCGCTGGCCGGCAATTGCCCGGCCACCTGGCTCAGATATTCCAGTACCCGGGAGCGAGCCCAGTACAGGTCGGTATCGTCGTCGAATATCACGTACACGAACGAATCCCCAAAAAAGGAATAGCCGCGAACAGTTTTCGCGCCTGGTACTGACAGCATGGCGGTGGTAAGGGGATAGGTAACCTGGTCTTCCACAACCTGCGGTGCCTGCCCCGGATAGCTGGTTTTAACGATAACCTGCACGTCCGACAGGTCCGGAATGGCATCAATCGGCGTTTCTTTCAGCGAATACAGGCCCCACCCGGTAAGGATCAGTGTGGCAAGCAGCACAAAAAAACGGTTATGGAGTGACCAGTGGATAACGGTATTGATCATATTGTTCATCCGGTTCTGGAATGCGCGGATGCCCGGGTTGCGGTCGCAGGCACCCGCAGGGACCTATTGTTTCTTGATGCGGGTCACTTTTTGCCCGCTTTTCGACGGGGTGAGAGTGAAAGTAACCGAATCGCCCGTATTGACCGACTTCATGTCAACGTTCGGATCAACCGAGAACCCCATGGTCATGGGGGGCCAGCTTAGTTCCGGGATGGCCTTGTGCTTGAAGGTTACCTTGCGGTTGTTGTGATCAATGGCGGTGATGACGCCGCTGCTTTCAATTGCATCGACGGACTGCCCGGCTGCCATCCCGGGCATGGACGACATGGCCTCATCTGCAGTGACCAATGCAGGAACCGTGACAAAGCCAACGACCATTGATAGTGCAAGAGTGGTGAACTTCATGGTTTATTCTCCAGTATTTTGTTGTGTTTCTGGCATGGCGGTCAGATCTTCGACCACATAGCCTTGGGGGGTCTCGCGAAAACGAAAGGTGACTTTCTGGTCCATGTCCAGTCCGGTCGTATCCACCGACTCTGATATCCCAAAGGTCATCGTCATGGCGGGCCAGCTCAGTTCCGTTATAGGACCGTGATTCAGTGTGATGCTTGCGGATTCGCCGCCGAGGTCAAGTTCTGAAATTCTCCCGATCCCGGTGATTAACCCTGCGGTTTCGGCGTTCCCTTTGCCGCTGGATGCGCTGGTCTGGCCGGATTCGAAACGCAACAGGGCTTCCTCCAGGTTGGTTTCCGAGTCGATTAGAAATTGAGCAGATGTAACCACCCGCTGACCTTCATTAAGACCGTCAATGACCACAATACGATTGCCGGCTTCCTGGCCGGTGCGCACCGGTGCGGGACGAAAATAGCCGTCGCCCTCCGCAACCAGCACGTGCTGGCTGTTGGTACGCTGGATCAGCGCGGACCTTGGAACAGTCAGTAAGTTTTCACCAATGGGCGCATCCATTGTTAACTGGACGAACATATTGGGTCGCAGAGTACCCTCCGTGTTGGGAACACGAATTCTTGCCCGAAGACTCCGTGTGCGACGATCGAGCTCCGGATAGACATAATCAATTGTGCCTTGCCACTCCCTGTTGGGCAGTGCCGGGGTTGTGAAACGCACCTCTTGCCCAGCTTTCACCAGGCCTGCCTGACGCTCAAAAAATTCTGCAATTATCCAGACCGAATCCCGACTACCGATCGCCATGATTTCAGTGTCCGGGCGGATATACATACCAGCACGGGCATTCAGGTTCGTTACATAACCGGAGCTGGGTGCAAACATGGTTATCCGCTGCAGCGCTTTTCCATTTTTCTTCAGCGATGCAATCTGGGCGTCCGTCATCCCCAAAGCGCGGAGTTTGTTTCCGGACGCTTCGGCGACCGGGCCCGAACTGACACGCAGGGCAAGCAGAAACTCCTGCTGGGCGTTGACCAACTCCGGTGAATAGATCTCAAACAGCGGTTGGTTTTTCTTAACGTTTTCGCCGACGGACTTCACATGGAGCACTTCAACCCAGCCAGAAATTCGACTGTGAACCAGCGTTAGCTGCTCTTCATTGTCAGTGACGTAACCCACCGTCGAGACAGGTATAGCAACGGCGCCCCGCGTCACAACACCGGTTTTGACTCCGAGGTTAGCGCGAATCTGTGAGTTAATACTGACGCCACCGTCCTCGTTATCTAAGCTGTTGTCGTCGTAAACCGGCACCAGGTCCATCCCCATGGGGGACTGCCCAGGTTTGTCTCGCCGATAGTTAGGGTCCATTGGTGCAACCCAGTAAAGCGGTGCTTCTTTGCCTGCCGACTCGCTGGATACGTTCATTGCTGTTCCCGACACTTCAGAGAACACGTATGGACGGCCCAGCAAACCAGCTATAAAAGCAATAGCAACCAGTGCCACCAATAAGGCAAATCGCATTGGTTCTTTCTCCAAATCATCAAATTGAGTTAGTGAGGGGGAGGGCCGCGGGTGTGCGGCTCTCCCGGCCTAAGACTTGTTAGCCTTCAGACCCTGGCACGGAGGCTGGTGTATCAGAGTGCTCATGCATCCCGCCAGAGGACGCCTGGGTGGTTTCATGATATTTCCTCGTAATAGCACACATGCGCCCGCTCACCCGAATTAGCTGGGGGTTAGACGGGCAAACAAGTCAGGTATTGATTCAGGCTATTGAGGTATTCGGTGGGGGAGTCAGGGTATCGAGTATGATGCTGCGGTAATCGCCCTCAACAGCGATCGGTAGCTGATCAGACGTAGACTGGATAACTTGCTTGAATTCGCCAGCAGGAAGCAAAATCGTTGAAAGCCCACAATTGCCCTGGCTAGTAGCCAAAGAGCAGCTTTCCAGCGTCATGCCCTCGCACTTTTCATCAGCTTGGTCTGTAGCCGCCCCAAAACTGATTGCTTTGGGGCAGTCTTCCATAACCGGTGCATTTGAGGAGGTTCCAACATGCTGTCCCGGTAACGTCAAGGCAAACGACACCATCGGCTGAAAAACCACAATAAGGGTCAGCAGAAAAAGTGCGAATTTGTTAGGCCGTGGGCGTTCCAAGTTAATGGCTTCCTGTCGGGTGAGTCACATGCTTCAAGGTCGTTTTTGAGCTGGCGCGAGTATGCAGGTCTTTAGCCGCTCACAGGTCAAGTATTAAAACGAAAGTTTAAGTCTTTTTTAGAATAACATGCATTTTGGGAGGTGAATCAAAAAACATCTTCTGGTTTCTCATCATTTTTATGCTGAGCCTGAAGCGCAGCACCGCATGCCAGACACAACGCTATACCGGCTACCTAGGGCACCTCTGAAAGCCAGGGTCAATTCAGAGGTTATTCAGAGGCTCCTCAGTTATCGAGTGATTCCAGAATCGGGCATCCGTCCGGGCTTGCGCCACAACGGTTCGTGAGTAGTCGCAACTCATCCCGAAGCCGCCCGAGCTCTTCCAGATGAAGCTCAATGTCCGTCAGCTTCTGAAACGCTAGTGAGCGTACCTGTGGTCGGGCTGCTTGAGGATTTTCCCGGAAATTGAGGAGCGCTGAGATCTCCGCCAGGCTAAAACCCATTTTTTGGGCACGCTTGATAAAGCCCAAGCGTGACAGATCTTTATCGCTATATTGTCGAACACCAGCGGTGTTGCGATAAACCCGGGGTAACAAGTTGATTTTTTCGTAATAGCGCAGCGTATCGGCACTGATATCGAGTTGTTCCGTAACCTTACCAATCTGAAGCATGATGTTTCCCCAGTCTTTTGAGAATGACGTCCCCTACATTAAGTTCTATCACCCACGCTCGCCACTGCATCGAAAAACATGCCCGGTCGCTGCCATAGCGAATTGATAAAAATAACGGTGACGCTGGTGGCCATTGCAACCATCGCCCAGACCGGATAGATCAACCCGGTGGTCGCCAGGGGAATGCCAATGCCGTTGAACAAAAAGGCAAGACTCACGTTCTGCAGCATCTTGCGATACCCCCAACGGCTAATTTCCCAAGCCGTAATGACGGCGCCCAAACGCCCGTTGAGAATAATGATGTCGGCAGAGTCGATGGCAATATCCGTGCCGCTGCCCATAGCGATGCCAACATCGGCCTGCATCAGTGCCGGAGCATCATTGATACCGTCGCCGACCATCGCGACTCGCGACTGTCGTTGCATCTCACGCAGGACTTCAGCTTTGTCTGCAGGCAGTACGCTAGCATATACCTCGTTGATGCCGGCACGCTCTGCAATGTGGCGGGCGGTGCGCTCGTTGTCACCCGTAAGCATGGCAGTGCGGATGCCGAGTTCGTGGAGTTGGCTGATGGTTTCAATGGTATCAACGCGAAGAGCGTCGCCAAGGGCGATCGCACCAAGCAGACGATTATCATGGGCAACGACAATCACCGTATGGCCCTGCTGTTCGGCAGTTTCCACACTTTGGGCCAATGCGCTCAGGTCGATACCTTGTGATTTCAGGAACGCCGGACTGCCAACCCAGACAGTCTCACCATCAACCTGCGCTTTCACGCCGCGACCGGACTCGGCCTGAAAATCCTCCACGTCGGGGAAGTTCACCCCGGCCTCCAGCGCTTTTTCGACCACCGCCCGGCCCAGTGGATGCTCAGACGCCGCCTCCACCGCGGCGGTGATAGCCAGCAAGTTGTTCTCATCGCCGTCGATACTGATAACAGACCGCACGGCGGGCCGACCTTCAGTGAGCGTGCCTGTTTTGTCGAACACGATCGTATCGACCGTGCGCAGCGCCTGAAAAGCTTCACCGGTGCGCATCAACACGCCCTTGTCCGCGGCCTCACCCGCAGCCCTTACAATCGACAGCGGTGCGGAGATACCGACCGCACATGGATAACCCATAACAAGTACCGTCAATGCGGCAAACACGGCACGCTGGAACAGGGGCTCGGCCCCAAATAACCAAAGCCCCAAGGTCCAGGCCAGAAAAGCCAGGATCGAGATGATCAAAACAGTGGGCGTATAAACCTGCAGCACACGATCCACGATATGCAGCAGGCCGGGTTTGAGGGCTCGCGCATCTTCTACGCTGCTGATCACCTGATGCAGAAAGCTTTCGGTACCGACCGCAGTGACCCGGATCAACAGCGTACCGTTGCCATTGATCGCTCCGCCCACAACGGTATCGTCCGTCGATTTGTCCACCGGCAGCGACTCGCCGGTAATCAGCGCTTCGTCCACGGCGGAGGAACCACTGATAACAACACCGTCAACCGGGATCCGCTCGCCGGGTCGCACCCGCACCTGCATACCGGATGCCACTTGCTCTACCGGCAGATCCCGTTCGTCATCTTCTGTAACCACGTGTGCCGTGTTGGGTTGCAAATCCAGCAATCGTTTAACCGATTGTGCACTGCGCGTTTTCACGATCAGCGATAACCATTCGGAGAATATATGGTAGGTAAGCACCATCACTGACACCGCAAAAAACGCGGCAGTGGGATAACCTTCAGGCTGAAGAACGAGCCCGATGCCGCCACCTGTCAGTCCCGCGAAGGCCCCGATCTCCACCAGCACATGCTGGTTGAGAATACCTCGCCGTAGCGCCTGTACCCCCATAATCAACATATGCCTGGCAACGCCGAACATGATACCCAGTGCGAGTACAGCGACCAGTAAGGGCTCGAACCCGGTGAGCACGCCACTGGCACGCAAAGCGAATAAGGCGACCCCGCCCGCAGCCAGGCCGACGCTACCGGCCAGTGCGGCGGCGGTACCCTGGCCACGCAGAACCGCATAACCAAACCCGACCAGGCTGACATAGACCACGACTGAGAGCGCGAGAGTCCAGATGCTTGTGACATCAACAATGAGTCCCACTGATGCCAGGCTCATCGCGAGCGCGACCACGAAGCGCTTGCGCTCGACGGCCAGCGCTTTCTCCTGCCGTTCGAAGGGTTCTACCTTGCGTGGGTCGCTCAGGGTATAACCGATCTGTTGCAGCGTCCCCATCAGATCCTTGGCATTAGCCTGAGCACTGTCGTATTCCACGAGCGCTTGCTCATGGGTCAGGCTCACCGCGACGCGTTTTACGCCGGGCTTGCTACTTAGCGCCCGCTCAATAGTGCCGGTACACAGTGAGCAGTGCAGTCCGCCAATATGGGCCCTTACGCGGTTGATTCCTTGACGATCAGTTGCCTCTTCGCTCCATGGTGTGAACTCGTCTGAACGGGTTGTGACATATGTCATACGATACCTCCGGGTTATAGTTTGAATCGCGTCATATCAAAGCGCCAAGGTGATGGACCAAAGCCCCAGTGCTATCAGTACCACACCGGTCCAGCGCGGCATGCGTCCGGCAAGCCCCGCAATCGCGGTCAGCAGACGGCGCCCGGAGCGCAAAAAAACGGCCAGTATGAGAGGGCTGGAAAGCGCCAGACCAAAAACGAATAACGACAAAGCGCCGTAGGCGACTCCAACGCCCGCCGCTGCCTGAGCAGCCGCATCGCCCAGCAGCACCGCCAGTAACGGCGCCGCACACGCCGGGACATTCAGGCCGAACACAGCCCCAAGGCTGGCACCGCCGGCCTTGTGTGAAACGTGGGGCAGTAGCCGATTCATTTGCCGAATCATCCAGGGTGCGCCACCAGCGAGATAAACCAGACCCAGCAGAACGTATACGCTGCCGAGCACGCCCCATAAACCTTCCTGCACACCTAGAAAACGCGAGCCAATGATGGCGGCAAGTACGCCGAGCAGACCCGTGAACGTGGCCCGGACAAGGGTGTAAACCAGAGTCTGAATTCGCCGTTGCCTTGGCGACAATCGATCCAGATATTTCAGCAAGATCAGATGACTGCCAACGGAACACGGTTCGACGAAGCCCAAAAGCCCGAGCCCTGTCGCCAAAATCAGGCTTTGTAACAGGTCCATGCTGCTTAACTCTCCGTGGGGGATGCCTTATAACCGGCTGCTCGCAAAGCCTCGGCCAATGTCTCGGCTGAAACCTGGTCAGCGTCATGCGCAATACGTGCCTGTTTAGAGTCCAGAGACACTGAGCAGCCGTTAACGCCGACCTGTTGTTCCAGCAGGTGTTGAACGACCTGCACGCAGCCGTCGCAGTGCATGCCGTCGATAGACAATATCGTGGTTTTCATGATTGCTCCTGAAGTCTGGCGGCTTGGGAACGTCGCCTTCTTAAATGATCGTCAGGAGAACGATACGACCTTGAGTTAACTCCAGGTCAAGGAGTTTTTTTGGGGGGAGAATTAGCGGTCATTTTTGCTTTAATAGCTATCCGCCCTTGACCTGGACTGAACTCCAACATCTAGGCTGGTTCCGGTTCTGCTTCATCAATTGCACCAATCAGAGACCACCTCGATCACTGGGGTGGCCAATACATTGACCCGGAATGGAAGGCTATTCTGCGTGAAACACAGTTCTGCGCTTTTACGGATCAATCAACCCGTGTTCAGAATACGGATATTCAAAAGGAGATTGTTGTGACAATACCGCTATGGCTGATAACACTTTCATGGTCCGTTACTGGCATCGGCCTGCTTTGTGCTGGAGTGATCCTTGCCGATATCTATCGCGGTGGCTACCGGCAGTCCATGAAAAGCTGGGAGGCGGTGTGGCCGATTACAGCTATCTATGCCGGTCCGCTGGCGCTTTGGGCTTATTACCGATGGGGGCGTCCGGCTACCCCGCGATGGCAGCAGCAACATGGCGCGTCTCCACAAATGGGTTTGGGAGAAACCGCTGCCATTGAGACGATCCCCGGCGGCGCGGCTTCGTTTATTGGCCATCTGATTGCCGTGCCGATCGTGGTGGGCACCGGCGTGACGATCGCCGGCAAAGGCGTGTGGCCGATGATTCTGCTGATTGCCGTATTCGCGCTGCCGCTGTTGATTGCCTTCGAATACCGGTCGCTGACCCAAGCGGGCGAGATCCGTTCGGCCGGATTGCGGCTGCGGGTGGCGCTGAAAATATCGGTGCTGGCGATTCTCGCCTTCGATACCGGTATGGGCGCCGCGATGCTGATCGTGGCGTTTGTGCTGGGCTACCCGCCCACCTCGATCGCGTTCTGGTTCGTCATGTGGGGCGGGCTGCTGCTGGGTTTTATGACTGCCTATCCGGTGGTGCGCTGGCTGCTTGGGCAGGTGTCACGACGCCGGCCGAGTCGGGATAGGACTCAGGCTAGCGGCAGTATGTGAGCCAGTCCTGACCGGCTACGGATTTATACATCAGGGGCTCAAGGATTTGATATGACTCATTCCCTAAATGGAGAGAAAACCATGCGTACACGTCATTTTTTGGCTATGTCGGCAACCGCCTTACTGTTGGCGGGTTGTGCCAGCTCGAATACCAATCACGAATCTGCATCGCCCTCCGAAGACTTATCGATGCCTGACTCAGACTTGATCAAGAACGCACTGAGTGCAGCGCCCGCAGATGTCGCCAAATACGCCACCGTAAAAACAATGGATGGCAGGGTATTACGCAAGGGCAGCAACGGCTGGGTGTGTCTCCCGGACCACGCCGCCGAACCGGGAAACAGCCCCAGATGCCTTGATCCATCCTATCAAGGCTTTATAAAGGCTTACATGCAAAAGACGGAACCCCATACCGACCGGGTCGGCTTCGGGTATATGTTGCAAGGCGGAAAACCAGGTAGCGATACCAATCCACTCGCCCAGGGCCCGAAGGACAAAGGCGTGTGGCAATCAGACCCCCGCCCGCCTCATATTATGGTGGTGGTACCCGACAGCAAGGACCTGAAGGGACTGCCAACCGATTCAGGCGGGGCTGGCCCCTGGGTTATGTGGTCGGGAACACCGTATGCGCACATCATGATTCCGCTGGCAGGGAACGGGGATTTGAGCAAGATCTGATCGAATAGGGACTGACACCGATTGATGCCACATCGTGCGTCGTAGGAATCAGCCCTATGTACTGATAAAAGGAGAATAACACTTGAACTTCCAGTTGCTGGAAGCTTTAACGTGGTACCTAAAATGAAAGAGGTGATCCCTATGAAAGGTGAGACGCTAATCCATCAGGCACTCGAGCGGCATCTCCCGGCCATTGAAGAGCATATCCAGCATTTACTCGGTCTACGCACCGTAATCCATAGCCTGTTGTCGCACGAGCACACGAGTTGCGACAGGGGCGAATGCGCTTGTGTCGGCTGCCAGGCGCGGCGTGCCACCCAAGGGGCAGCGTCGTGAACCCGCTGCTTTGGTCGCTTGTTCGTCAACTGATCCGGCTTCGCCGTGGCCGCCAGCCGCCGGCTTCTCTACAGGAGCCGGTGTGGTACTTCGCCTACGGTTCGAACATGAATGAGCGGCTTTTTCGCAAGCGCCGGCACATGGTTTGGCAGGACGCCCGGGTCGCGCGGCTCGATGGGTATCGCTTGGTCTTCAGTCGTGCCGGCGGCCGGTATCCCGGGCTCTCGGCGCCGGCCAACATCGTCGAGGCGCCTGGCGAGAGCGTCTACGGTGTACTCTACCTTCTACCGCCGCGCAAATTCGCGCGCCTCGACAACAGCGAAGGCAAGCAGTATGCCTACGTCTGGGCCGACGTGGAGGACGCCGAGGGCCAACGGACTCCGGCAATGACTTATAAGGTGGCGGATGCTGTTCCCGAGGGTCAGCCCAGCCAGCAGTACCTCGGCCTCCTTCGCGAGGCTGCGCGCCAGCGTGGGCTGCCGGATAACTACAGGGCTTTTCTCGACCGCGTAGAGGCCCGAGAGTGACGCCTTCGCCAGAAGAAGCGGAGTATACAAAGAAGCAGAGTAACGGCCGGTGGCGGCGATGGGGCCCCTGGATTGGCGGCATCATCGGCATAGCGGCGCTACTCTGGGTGTTTGGCCGGATCGACTATGACCGTTTTCTGGCGATGCTTGCCGGGGCCAATCTTGGGTTTTTGCTGATGGTGCCGGCAGCGATGGCATGCGAGCAACTTCTAAGGGCGTGGAAATGGCGCCAGTTGCTGTACCCGATCCGGCCCGTCGGACCTTTCCACCTTTTCGGCGCTATCATGGGCGGCTATTTCGCCAACCTGATCATTCCCATCGGCGCGAGTCCTGTCGTGCGTTCCTGGCTCGTTGCCCGTCGTCAGGGCTTGTCGACAAGTTCTGTACTTGCCACCGTGGCGATTGATCGCGTGATCGACGGCATTGTCTTCACCGGCTTTGTTCCGGTCGTATTAATCCTCATGGCGGTGCCTGATCCCACCGGTGCCATCAGCGCCGGGTTGAGCTGGGGCGCCGGCGGCAGTTTCATTCTGCTTGTTCTGCTGCTGCTCGGCTTGGCCCGCTATCGGCTACACGCGCAGCACGGCACCGGCTGGCTGGGTTGGTGCGTCGATCGTCTGCCCCGTCGCCTTGTCGCCCCCGCACGCCGATTCGCCCGCTCGTTCGCCGTGGGCATTGTGTGGCCGCAGGAACAATGGCGACGCGTGGGAATTGTGCTGGCCAGCGTCGTCAGCAAGCTCATCGCCGCAACTCATTTCCTCTGGGCAGGGCTGGCGATCGGCGTCCTGCTGCAGCCCGTGGAGTATTTGTTCCTACTGGTAGTCTTCGGCTTTCTCGCCGTTGTCACTCACTTCGCCCGTATCACCGCAGGTTTCACAGTCGGCGCCGTGTTCGCCCTCGGAGTGCTGGGCCTGAGCGAGGAGCAGGCGCTTGCCATGGTGCTGACCGTTCAGGTCGCGAACATGCTGACCGTGACAGTCATCGGCGCACCGGTCCTGTGGCTAAGGAATGTCTCTCTTAGGGAGTTGCGGGCGGTGGGGGATAATGATGCCCGCTGCGGCTGAGCCCAAGCGTCGGTTCCGGCGGCTGCCGTTTTACATGTTCGGCGCCTTCGGGCGCGTGCTGTGCCTGGCCGGAGTGGCGACCCTGGTTGCGCTCGCAGGCGACTCGGCCGGGACTTTTGCCATTGCGGGTTTTTTTGTGCTCTGGACAATATATGCCTTTGTCAGCGGCGTTGTTGCCGTGCCCTATAACGACATCGTGGCACGCTCGATAGAGTCGGGGAAACGCAGCCGTATGTTAGCGCTGCGATTTTTCGGCGGCGGACTGCTGGCTCTCGGTGTGGCTGCCATTGCCGGGCGATTGCTTGAGGTGCTCACGTTCTCCGAAGGGTATGCTGCGATATTGATCGTCGGGGCTCTACTGCTGCTGATCTCAACCCTGTCTTTTGTTTCTGCTGGCGAACCACAGACCCCTTTACCGGCTGAACACACTGGCGGCTTTGTTGAGTTTCTGAAGAGTGGCGTGGAGGTTTTCCGCCGCGACCAACGCTTTCGGTTGTTTCTCTACTCGCGCTGGGCCGCCGGTATGGTCGCCATGGCCTTGCCCTTCTACATTCTGCAGGTGATAGCAGTACAGGCTTCGAGCTCACAGGTCGCCTTTCTATTGGGTGCGCAGACCACCGGCGCGCTGCTCTCCAACCCGCTTTGGGGCTGGTGGGGGGACGTACGCGGCAAGCACAGCCTGCTGGAGGGCGTGGCCGTGATAGGTGCATTGGCGCCCCTGCTGCAGTTCTTTCTTGTTCGCCGTCTGCGCAATGTCCCGATAAAGGAGAGCTACCCGTGAAACAAACGCGATTACGACGCTGGCTGACGAAATCCTGGGTACTGTCCGGGCTTTACTACCGGCTGCACGGCATCCCGCTTACCGGGCGACCGACGGACGAGGTTTGGTACTTCGCCTTCGGGGCCAACATGCACGATAGCGCCTTTCGCGAGCGCCGCGGCATGTACCCGCTCGAGTGGCGCCCGGGACGGATTCAGGGCTATCGGCTTCGTTTCAACCTGGAGGGGAGGCCAAAAGGCAGGGCCGCCCCGGCCAATATTGCGCTCGATCCAGACGCCGAAGTCTGGGGCGTACTCTATAAAATAACCCGACGCGATTCGCTACGCCTGGATGCGAGTGAAGGTGTGCCCGGCCCCCGTTACTGGCCGATCTGGATCGAGGCCGAGGATGTCAAGGGCAACCGAATTCAGGCCGTAGCTTACATCGCCGAGGGGAAGGCGCGCGATGGTAACCCGTCGCTCCGCTATCTCACGATGCTGCGTGAGGGTGCGCGTGCACATGGGTTACCAAAGCAGTGGCTGCACTATTTGGACAACGTAAAGCCCGCAGAATGAGAAAGCGTGACATTTAGTATGGGCACACGCTGATTCCTTTCAAGCACTTCACGGTTTGCGCACTTCGTAATAGCGCATCATTCCGTTGTCCTCGTGTTCCATGTTGTGACAGTGATACAGATAGAGCCCTTTGAAATCCTTGAAGGTCAGAGCAATCCGGACCCGCTGACCGGGCATTACCAGTACGGTATCGTGCAATCCCGAGTCTACGATCCCTGCCTGAAGTTGCCGGGCGCCCCCCGCGTTGGCGTTTCGTCGGCTAATAACCGTAAATTGCAGCCCATGTACATGCATGGGGTGGGGCATCATGGTGTCGTTGAAGAACTCCCATATCTCGGTTGCGCCCAGCGAAACGACTTCATCATCGGCGACGGTTGCACCCTCAAACTGACGGCCATTGATCGCAAAGCCCTGCATCATTTTCATACTGAGCCTGAAAGGCCGGATTCTTGTGGAGTTGTCCGGGTGCGCGAGGAAGGCCAAGTCACTGCTCAACCGGTCTGGTAACGCGGGCGCAGCCTTCCCCGGAGTGCCATTAACCACCAGGGTCAGCAATGACGTAGGCGTGTCAGACATATTGTTAGAGCCTCCCATCATACCGCCCATCATCTCACCCGCCCGATGCGGTTCATTGATCAACTGGATCTCGGTGCCTTGGCGATCACCCTCAAAGCTGACCCACAGGTCAACGCGCTGGGCAGGCGCCAGGGTGACGTAGGGGCGCTCTTCAGGTGCTTCCAACAGCCCGCCGCCCGTGCCAATAACGGTAACGGGGCGACCATCGCTCCAGACCAGTTTGTATATACGTGCGTTGGAGCCATTCAATATACGCAAGCGATAAGCTGTTGCTTGCACCTCTTCAACCGTCGCCGGTTTACCATTCACTAGCAAGTGATCGCCTTTGAACCCTTGCATCCGGGTCATCATCGATCCCATGCTGTCAGCGAGGTAGCTCAGTTCATTCTCGCCGGCGAAGCTGCGGTCTTGTAGCACCATGACCCGTTCCCGATCGCCCTTTGGCAAATCCAGTTCGCGCTCAGGGTCATCTTCAATAATAAGCGGGCCTGCAAGCCCGGCATAGGACTGGAAACCAACGCGTCCGCCGTCATCCCCGTGCGGGTGAGGGTGATACCAGTAAAGCCCAGCACGATCATCCACCACAAAGCCGACGGTTTTTGTAGCACCCGGTTGAATGGGAAAGCGCGGTTGGCCATCGACCTCTGGCGGCACGTGCAACCCGTGCCAGTGAACGGTCGTGTTTTCTGGAAGATGGTTTTCAATATGAATCCGGACACGCTGGCCACGGCGCAACCGTATCAATGGACCGACATAGCGGTTGTCTGAATGAGTGAGCGTGTCGCCGGGCCCCTTGATCAGCCTGGCGGTATAACGCCAGACTTCGCTGGCAGCGCCTGGAAGGATGGGCGTTACATCCGGGCGAGCAAACAATGTCAATTCGACGTCGAAAGGGCCCTGATCAAGGCCTGATTCGTCCGCATCGGTTTCAGCGGCACCTTGCTGACAACCACTGAGTAACAGTGGTGCTGGCAGCAGCGCAAAGGTTGCCGCGCCGCCCACCGATTTTAAAAAAGTTCGACGTGCCGGAATGAAATCGCGCATCGTGACGAATCTCCGCTCAGGTTGACGATTTTCAGCTTCGCAGGAATTTGACGAGTGCCAGAATCCCGAGCACCAGCAGAGTCAAAACCAATAGGCCGGCAAGCATACAGACAATCATCATACCGCCGCCCATCATGCCGCCATCCATCATTCCACTGCTCATCATTCCCGATTCGCCCATACGCCCAGGGCCGGATGAGGTGTCGGCAAACGCAAAAACAGAGTAAAGAGCGAGCATTAACAGTGTTGTGTATCGGGTGAGCTTTTCCATGGCTAAGACCTTAAAGGGCTGCTTAAAGCAGCTAGATTAAACCTATGAGTAGCTCAAGGGTCAATAACGTACTTTTTGACTAGCTCGAGAGACCGTGTCAATGCTCCGGTGCTCCACTTGCTGTAGCCCTGCCATTCGTTGTAGGGCAGAGATCACCCCGGCAACTAATCGTGACCGTCCAAAACCAAAGCCAAAGTATGCTAACTCGTATCAATCTTGCGGAGCCAGGGGGTGGCGCCTGATCTGGAAAGCGAAGTAGAATCCGGTATAGTATAACAAGGCAACACTTTGTTTGTGAGAAGGTTTAACGGGAGTGATTCATGTTTCGGGGAATACACTCTATAGGTTTGAATATTTCAAATAATATGCTTTACTATTACGCGCTGAACTAAATCAACAACGCCTCCGCGAATACGCGGAGCACTAACGTCAGGGAAGTAATATAACAATGAAAAAATTCGCTTCACGCTCTGTAATTTTTGCTGCGGCAACAACCGCATTCACGGTTGCTGCTCCAGCATCTGCTGTCGAATTTAAAATATCTGGACAGGTCGATAAGGCCTTTGTTGCAGCCGATAACGGCGAAGACAATGATATTGGCTTCGTGGATAACAACGGCTCGAATACCCGATTTCGGGTCTTGGGAAGTCAGGATTTCGACAACGGAATGACGGTTGGCTTGAACTACGAGGTAGGATTGACCAACGATATTTCGACCGGCTTCGACATTAATAATAGCAATAATACGGACAAAACTTTCCTCGATGTCCGAAAAACAGAAGTCTACTTCGGCGGTAATTTCGGCAAGGTCAGTCTGGGCAAGGGTGATGGCGCTGCGAACGGCACTTCGGAGGTGGACCTGTCGGGAACACAATATCTGGGCGGCGGTTCAGCGCACTATTACGCCAGTGGTATCTCGTTTCTGGATGACAACGGGGTCGCCGTTGGTACCATTGGCGGTGCGGCGTATAATAACCTCGATGCGCTGAGTCGAAACAATCGCGTGCGATACGATACACCGGCGTTCGGTGGCCTTGTCCTGTCCGCTAGTGTCGCCAGTGGTAAAGCCTTCGAAACAGCGGCTCGTTACGCTACGGAGTTTGGCAATGGTGGTAAGTTTGCAGCGGCCGTTGATTTCCTCGATAGCCAAGATAAAGACGCTCTTATAAGTCAGGGTGGCGTCCGTACCTTCGATGGCAGCTTCAAGGAATACGGCGGTTCGGCATCGGTGTTGCTTTCCTCGGGGTTGAACGTTTCCGGCATGTATAAGAAGCGGGATAGCGACACGGCCTCTGCTGAAGGCGAGAGCTATTTCGTCGGTGTCGGGTATACCGTGGCCAAGCATCACACGCAGATCGGCTGGGGTCGCTCCAACGATCTTGCAAATGAAGGCAGCGAAGGTAACAACTACCAATTGGCCTATGTATACGATCTGCGCAGCGATATTGAACTGTTCGGCAGCGTCCGTCACGTTACGCTAGATAACGTTGAAAACGGCGGTGGCGTGCTCATAGACGCGCAAGATATCAATTACCTTTATGTAGGCGCGCGGGTCAAGTTTCTTTAATATCATTTGAGCGGCGAAGGCGGTTGGGACAGGTTTGTGACTGTTTGCAACCGCCCTTTTTCTTGGGATAGGCCGTTTTCATCAATGTGGGTCAATAGCTTGATTGACCAGAAGAGGCGCATTGACAGCAAGGCCTTACCAAATTTTTTGGCGTATCTGCTTAATTATTAAACTTGGATAATCATGCTAGCAAAAAACTGTGTGCCTTATGTTTTACTCTGCGCTGGCGTCTCGGTGACTGTGCTCATATCTGGCTGCAGTGGCGCCTTGAGCCCGCAAAAAGCCGACTATGAGAAACTGCCAGGATCTGGTGATCGTATGGCGGACGGTCCGGGCCTTATCAGTTCGCAAAAAGGTGATGATTACGATGGTGGCTATACTCTTTATTCCAAAGACCAATCAAAAGAGTCGCTGGTGCACCCGAATCAGTCAACGGAACAGCCTTCCAAGCTCGCGGAGGAAGCTAATCCGTCCACGAGCCAGCAGCAGAATTATGAGGAATTTGAGCGTTACCAACAATTTCAGCGCATGCCGGAAGATTCCAGTGAATATCAGCGCTTTCGGGAATGGCAGGAGTGGAAACAGTATCAGCAATGGCGCAATCGAAACTCTGAACAGCAATAGAAAGGCAAAGTAGCTTACACCACATCAATGAGTCAGTTGGTATAATCTCATAGCGTAGCCTGCCAAGATCTTCCAGGTTGCGCTGAGGTCTGTTTTCTCAAGCATTTTTCCGATTTTTAACCACGATTTGACCGCCCTGACGTCTCCGTCTCGGAGTATTGCACAACTCCATGCTGCAGCGAGGCAATCAAAGGACATTCAACATTCATCCTTTGCGCTGAGCACGCCTGAACCAGCCCATCCAGCGCTTTTTCTATGCCTTGCAGGCTTCGGATTTTCTGCCGCACGCTCGTTAATTTCTGCTCGCCCAATACCCGTGCTTCATTACAATGGGTGCCATCCTGCAGTGTCAGCAATTCCGCGATTTCATCCAGACTGAACCCAAGCCATTGAGCCGTACGAATAAAGTGAAGACGCCCCAACGCCTGATCGTCGTAGTGGCGAATACTACCGTAAGGCTTTTCAGGTTCTGCCACCAATCCCCGGCGTTGGTAATAGCGGATGGTTTCCACTCCCATACCGGCGGCCTTGGCCAGAGTGCCAATGGTCATTGAGCGTTGTTTTTTGGACATAGGGGTTGATTCCGTAGCTGACTACGGGAGTAACCTTAGCGTAGTCACCCATGTCATGAAAGGAGCCATCGTAATGTCAGAGTCCAAATCCGGTCGCGGTTCTCTGATCACAGGAGGGATTGCCGCTGTTCTGGCATCTGCTTGCTGTCTTGGCCCCCTGATCTTAATCACGTTGGGCATTTCCGGTGCCTGGATCGGCAATCTGGCCGCTTTGGAACCCTATCGACCATGGTTCATCGGTGCGGCCCTGGTGGCGATGGTTTTTGCCTGGCGCCGGATATACCGACCCGCCAGGGCCTGCCAGCCGGGTGATGTTTGCGCGCTACCGCAAGTGCGCACGGCCTACAAGGTTGTGTTCTGGATCGTCGCGCTGCTTATTCTGACGGCACTGGCGTTTCCCTTCGTCTTACCCCTGTTTTACTGAGAGGCACTACACCATGAAAAAATCACTGATTGCCACTGTGTTATTCCTGTTCGTTAGCCTGCCCGCCCTGGCGGCGCAACAAACGGTCATCTTGTCCGTCCCTGGCATGACCTGCTCGGCCTGTCCGATCACTGTTAAAGCCGCCCTCAACCGGGTCGAGGGGGTGAGCTCTGTCGATGTCCGCTATGAAGAGCGTGATGCGACGGTCACCTTCGACGATGCGAAAACCTCCGTTGAGGCGCTGACTCAAGCTACGACTAACGCGGGTTATCCTTCCACACTGAAACAGCCCCAGACGAAACAGGAGTAACCATGCGAAATCCCAAAACCCTGTTGCGGGTGAGTGTTATTGGCACTGTGCTAGTCGCGCTGTGCTGTCTCACACCGATACTGGTGGTTTTGCTAGGAACGTTAGGCCTGGCTGCCCTGACCGGTTATCTCGACTACGTGCTGTTGCCCGCACTGGTCTTATTTATTGGCCTGACCTGCTATGCCGTATGGCGCAAGAAGAAACACGACGCCTGCTGCAATAGCCCATCTACTATCAAGGAGTAACGTATATGAGTGACAACAACCTGCACATTGCTGTGATTGGCAGCGGCGGCAGTGCCATG
>NZ_DRGY01000101.1 GCF_011049865.1 Marinobacter antarcticus
CCAGTCGGCCAGGTCCTGCGCCTCCACCGCCAGGGCCTCCAGCCTCAGTTGGGCTTCGTGCAGATAATCCAGCGTGGCACGGGCCACTTTGAGCAGCTTCCGGTAGCGCTTGTCTTGCGACTGCCTGCCTCGCCCATACTGGATCTGGCGATCATACTTTTTCGCCGCCCGACCGTGATCATGCCAGGTCAACCGGGTGTCGCCCGCCAACGCCTGAGCCCACTTCAGCAAGCGAACCAGGACGCGGACCCCGTCCCACAGCAGGCTGCTATCGGTGGGTGGATGAATATCCGTCTCGGTCACCGTGCTGTCTACCCGCACCTTGCGTCCACGCTCGACCTTCTCCGCTTGCGCACTGACCAGCAACGTCCGGTTGATCCGCTCCCAGCTTTCGGCGCGAATGCGGCCGATGCAAGCCTGAAGCACGGATTTGCGGGGCCGACAGGCCGGCTCCAGCCGCGCAAAGGCTTGAAACGACCGAGAGTCCTCCAGGCAAAAGGCCAACTCCTCGTAGCTGAGCTGGCGGCGCTGCTTGAGCAGGGCACAACGCAACACGGTCTCCACCGACAAGCCACGGCGTCCGGTCGGCTTCACCCGGTCTCGGCCCAAGTCCGCAGCCACCCCCTCCAGCACTTCGGGGTGCTCATCCAGCCAATCGGACATGAGCTTCAACTCACGGCCGAGTTCGTGCTCGGCAAACACATCGAATATACTGCGTTGTGCAATGCTTTTTTTTCGCATTGTGGCCTCCGCGGATTTTGGTTTTTCTTTTAATTTCAATTGGTTGAAACAAAGAATGCCATTTTCCGCCGGAGGTTTTATTTATTCAGTTCGCATTTTTTACAATAAGATCATTGGTTTACGTTTATGGATGGGCACTACCTATGTCAGAAACTGTGTTTAATGTGGGAAATGAAAAAGAGCGTCGCACGCTCTGGATCGTTCTTGGTCTCAACCTTGCAATTGCGGCGGGATTCTTCGCGACCGGTGCCGTAGGCGATTCCAGTGCTCTGATCGCCAACGGGCTCGACAACACATCCGACAGTTTAGTCTATGGAATCAGCCTTTTTGCCTTGTCACGCTCATCCAAGTGGAAGCGTGGTGCCGCAAACGTATCGGGCGGCCTGCTATTAGTCTTTGCTGTCGGCATCTTGATCGACGGATGGAGACGCTATGTTGGCGGCTCTGAACCACTGGGACCATTGATGATTTCGATGTCACTGGTCGCCGCCGTCGTCAATCTTGTTTGCATCTGGCTGCTTAGCCACCTTAAAGAACCGGACGTAAACATCCGTGCCGCCAACACCTTCAGCCTCAACGACTTCGCATCGAACGGTGGGATTTTGGTCGCAGGCGGTCTTGTCTGGTGGTTGGGCGACAGTTGGCCCGACCTCGTTGTCGGGATCGCGATAGCCACCATAGCGGTATGGGGAGGCATCGATATCCTGCGTGACGCCCGCAAAGAACATCATAAAGTGGAGCATGGGATTGAGAAATGACCGCAGCCTGGGGCGCATTGTAGGGGCTTATTTTTTAAAACTCGTCGCTGTATTTCAAGTTGGTTTAAGGTTCACGTGAGAACCTAGTAGTGGGAGTTTTTTCAGGTATTGATTTGCGGGAATGTTACATTTCCGCTTTTTTTTGCTTTTTTTAGGATTTGGCGGGCCTTAATGTTACATCTGCTACGCAGATGAAGCAAAAAATATCAACAAATGAAAAATATGCTGGAGGTAAATAAATTGAAACGCAGCGCTCTGATCACAGCGATTACAGGTACGGTGACATTAACGGGAAGCTGGGCTGAAACTGCAGCGGAGCTTGAGTTTCACGGCGATATGGATAATCGATTCCAAGCATACACCAACCAGAGAGATTGGTTCGCAGGTGGTAATTCGGGCGGCGGTAGCTTGAAAAATGATGAGCCAACCGAAAGTTATGGCGAGGTTAAGTATCCATTATGGCGAAGGCTCTGGTGGTGACTATTCAGGTGATGGTGTCAACATCGAAACACGATGGGCCTATGTAGACTTTCTGGTTCCCGGCACGCTAGATCAGCGCGTGACGTTAGGTTTAATTAATCAATTTCGCCATCTGTGGCAGAATTTTTGTCAAGTATGCCCGCGTCGTCAGGTCGTCGAGCGAATCGTGGGTAAATTGCTGATGGCATCCAATCATCTCGGATTCCGTCCGTTGCCGGATCTCTCTAGATTCCTACAGACATGTTGTAAATCTCACCTAGGTAAGTTCGATTGAAGCGGTCAACCTGCATTACGGTTGGTCATAGCATAGGAGTGTTTGAAGCGCAGGAATAATTCCATGCTTCGATTTGTGCTTTCCATTCATTATCAGGAGATCCCCAACTTCTTTTTTATCGGCAGAGGCAGTCCTTCGTAGATTTCGTCCAATGGTTCTGCCGCCAACGCCCTCAATTCTTCGTTTTTCATCCGCAATTCCCTGACCAGACTGACCAAGTCGTCTTTCCGGCTCTTCCTGATTCCGGTGGCCGTGGGGTGTTCGATACGCTTCAATTTGGCATTCTTTGCTTCTTCCAGACCTGCGTTCATGGCGTCAAGGTACTGTCGGAAATGGGGTGAATAGCTCGACGTGTTCATGAGCGTTGCGCGGTTTATGCCAAGTGCTGCGGCGACTTCGGAGCCTTTGATTTGATATTTTTTTTCACGAGAAAATCCGTAGACGTGCGGTGACGCCGAATGTAGAGCGCCTTCTCTCGTTTCATATCCTCCACACACTGCCAGGCGGCGGCACTGGCGTTTCGGTCGGAAACCCAGTCTGGACGATCTTCGAGTCCTTTGCCGGCCCCTGCCTCCGCACGTTTTTTTAGATACTCCATCACCATTACGCAGCCCTCAACTTGTAACTTGTTAACACGGATTCAAGCTCAGGTAGTGCCTCGTGGCGGGCGTTCAGCGTCCGGACGTGACGTGTGACATTGCGCACCAGCTCGAACGAAGGCTGTTTGAAAATGTCCGGGACGACCGGGTTGTTCAGAATCTCAACATGTGACGCAATTTGAAAAAGCATCCACTCGACATTGGTCGTCTGCATCAGATTATGGACGCAACCCAGGCACAGCTCCGGGGATGCATTGTGACGCATGGGTTCACCCTCTTCGACACATCTGGCCCTATACCTGGTCCGCCGCATCAGCAAACAATACCCCCAGGGATTCGCCTTGATGTTTTCAACCTCTATGTTTGCCAGTTGTTCGGCCAATTCCATCTGTTGCTCCTGGCTCTGGACGCGCGTCTGTCGGAGGAGGCGGCGCAATAACTTGTTCATTTCACCAGCGTAGCCTTCGCCGTGATTTTTGATGTAGTTGTGGACAAGCGAATTAATGACGCGGATCTTCACTAGTTGGTGGCCTGCGCGGTTGTCTTTATCGCGGATGTAAGCCAGCCACATGGTTCGACTGATGTGTTTAAA
>NZ_DRGY01000102.1 GCF_011049865.1 Marinobacter antarcticus
CATTCGATCCACGCAGCAAACTCCATCTGTGAAGGGGAGAGTAAAGGATGAGTGAGAAACACAGCATTCTGACCGTTGAAGTGGTGGACCCTGATGGCAGCACGTTTACCCTTCACGATGTGTGCGAGCGGGGTGAGTGCCACGCGGAGTTTGTGATCAAACTGGTGGATTACGGTATTATTGCGCCTATGGAGCCGGCAATCGAATCGCGTCAGTGGCTCTTTGATGTGGCTGCGCTGTCGCGCCTGCACAAGGCGTTGCGCTTGCAGCGAGACTTGAAAATGAACCTTCCAGGCTTGGCAATGTCTCTTGAGCTTCTGGACGAAGTCCAGGATATGCGCAGGGAAGTGGAGCGCCTGAATCGCCAGTTGCAGCAACTGACGGGGGAGTGGTGAAACGTTTTTGCAGGCTTTATGCTACTGCTTGGCACTGCTGGTTGTGTCGTCGAGCGCTTTGATCTCGGCGTATAGGTTCTCTGCCTCTTCCATCAGAGTGCCGTGACTTCTAAGATCCCCGTTGCGCTGAGCGTACAGCGCTTTGGCCAGTTTGTCCTCGTACGCTTTCTGCAATTTTTTCTTCGGGTCAGCCTTCAAAAATCCCAACATTGTTTTGTCTCGTTGCCTGCTATGTGTTTATAACTCTACGTCAGATGCGCCTGAAAGTTCATAAATCAAACGTATCTGGTCCACCGTCAACAATGGGAATACAATTCGGACCATGAAACGCATCATCGCCTGTTTCCTTTATCCAGCCCGTTATGCCTCCCGGCGAAAAAAAGCTCCAGATCTCTGCTGCTGACGTATCACATCATACCGTCGCAGAAAAATTTAAGTCCGTCTGTGTCGAACGCAGCCAACAGACGTCCGTGTTTTTTATTTTGAGGAATAGCGTCTTGCAGATGAACTCAGGTTCGTTTCCAAAAAAGAGAACACAGCATGAACTCTAGCAGCCAGCCCCGATTTATTTCTCGTTGGGAACCTACTGAGCTCGCAAGCACCATATTGTCAGCCTCTGGCCGTGACGTTGTGAGCTACTGGATCAGCGCGCTGGCTTTTCTCGACGAGAATCAGCACCCGGTTATGCTAACCGTTAATCGGCAGGGTGAACTCACGTTCGGCGACCTCGTGCACGCGGTTAATCCCGATTTTGCCTCGTCTGTTGTGCTTAACGAACTGTTGCGCAAGGGCGTCGTTGAGCAATTAGAAAGTGGGCAGGTGCTGCTCAGGCGAAGCACTTATGTGCAGGATGTTCCCGGATTCGAAAAAACACCCGATGTGAGACGCCAGAATAAACGTTCGGAACGCAGTGCAGGCAGGCGGCATAACGATGATGTCTGATGTAAACGCCTTTTCTGCACGCAAACATAACCCTCCTCCCTCACTTAGCCGCAAAGCCGCGCACGCGCTCTTTCGTATTCTTCCTTTAGCCTCGAAACCAACGCTTCAACGCTCACGACATCGTTAATCTGGCTGACCCCCTGGCCGGCCGACCACACCGTTTTCCAGGCCTTGGCTTCGTCATCCACCGGTTTGAGTTTTTCACCGTAATTGATCTCGCCCGCTTGACGCAGCTTGTCCATGGGAAAACCCGCCGCTTCCAGGCTTTGTCGCATGAAGCTTGCAGGTATGCCGGAAACGGCCGGGGTGTGGATGATATCGCTGGATACAGATTCGATAATCATATTACGATATGCGTCGTCCGCACCGGATTCGGTGGTATTGATGAAGCGTGTTCCCATGTATGCCAGGTCGGCGCCAAGAGCCTGGGCGGCCAGCAGGTCCTCGCCGTGGGAAAGCCCGCCTGCCAGCAAAATAATGCCATCAAATACGTCGCGTATCTCGTGCACCAGAACAAAGGGGTTCGTTGTACCGGCATGGCCGCCGGCGCCGGCGGCAACCGCAATAAGGCCGTCCACGCCAGCTTCAGCCGCCTTGCGGGCGTGTTTCTGGTTCGTAACGTCGTGAAAGACCACCCCACCATAACTGTGAACGGCTTCTACCACTTGGCTTGCAGCGCCCAGCGACGTGATGATGATAGGCACCTGATGTTTTACACACAGTTCCAGGTCGGCCTGCCAGCGCGGGTTGGAGCGGTGTACGATCAGGTTGACTGCATAGGGCGCAATATTCGCCTGCGGGTTATCATGTTTCAGTTTTTCGAGGCCGTCCGTCATCTGAACCAGCCACTCTTCAAAGGCGTCACTGGTGCGTTGGTTTAGAGCCGGAAAACTGCCAACGATGCCTTCGCGGCAGCACGCAAGCGCCAACTCGGGGTCGGAGATCAGGAACATGGGAGCTGCGACCAGGGGCAGGCTGAGCGAATCTGTGCGAAAAGCGGCAAGTGACATGAGATGTCCTTAACTTGTATTGAAACGTTTGTAGTATATAAAGGATCTTAGCCTGCCTGGACGATTGTGGAAATGTTCGCCAGCTAACACACAACAGGTCACGCCTTAAAAACAAAATGGAGTCAATAATGGGTGAAGCAAAACGTCGTAAGCAAACCGGAGCACCGCCTCCGCAGAAAACCAATTCGCAGAAACCTCTGATGGTTGGCGTGATCGTGCTGGTTTTGGCCGCTATCGCTGTGGGTGTGGTATTCCTGACGGCAGCGCCGATGCCAGGCTCAGATGAATTGCCTGTTGCCGCGACGAATGCGGAAGACTTTCCAGCGCAGCTGGATCAATACGGCGTTTCGGTGGGCGCTGAAGACGCTCCGGTTGTTGTGCGGGAATTTGCGGATTTCCAGTGCCCGGCCTGCGGTCAGTTTGCGGAGGCCAGCAAACGCCTGAAACAGGAATATGTGGAGGCTGGAAAGGTTCGGTTTGTGTATTTCGATCTGCCGTTGAAGCAGCATCAGAACGCTTTTCCCGCGGCCCAGGCTGCGCGCTGTGCCGGCGACCAGGGTGCTTACTGGAAAATGCACGACCGCCTCTTCGAATCGCAATCTGACTGGAGTGGTTCGACCGACCCAGTTGCCACTTTTGCGCGCTATGGCAAGGATATGGAACTGGAAGAGCGCCGCTTCCGCCTTTGTATGACAAGCGAACTGCACCGTGAAGCCGTGGAAGAAAGCCGCCGTGTTGCCATGCAACTGCAGGTAACAAGCACGCCCACCGTGCTGGTGGATAACATTCGCCTCACCCGTCCCGGGTGGGGCCAGCTTTCAGCCCTGGTGGAGCGGGAGCTTTCCACCGCAGGTAAATAGTATTTGATTCCAGCCTCGGTCAGTCCTGACTTGAACATAAACCAGAGTGGGTTAAAATCGTCGCCCTCTCTGGTCTGGCCCCTCCAGATACACTCACCCATGCTCCGGATTTACGGTCCGGCCCGCAGGAGAAGTCTATGAGCAACCACGTTGTTGTTTGCGCGCTTTATAAATTCGCCATTCTGAATGATTACAAAACGCTTCGTCAGCCCCTGCTGGATATCATGCTGGCCAACGGTGTGCACGGCACTCTGTTGCTGGCCCGGGAAGGTATTAACGGCACCATTGCGGGGAGCCGCGTTGGTATCGATGCTGTGCAAACCTGGCTGTCCGGCGAAGAGCGCTTCAAGGGTATTGAGTACAAAGAGTCGTTCGTTGATAGCCAGCCGTTCAAGCGCACCAAGGTGAAGCTCAAGAAAGAGATTGTCACCATGGGTGTTGAAGGCATTGATCCGAAGCGCATTGCAGGAACGTATGTAGATCCAGCCCAGTGGAACGCACTCATCTGCGATCCGGAGGTACTTCTTGTTGATACGCGCAACCAGTACGAAGTGGAAATAGGCACGTTTGAACACGCAGTTAACCCCGGCACGGACACCTTCCGAGAGTTTCCGGAGTATGTGAAGCAACATCTTGACCCCGCGAAACATAAAAAAGTTGCCATGTTTTGCACCGGGGGCATTCGCTGCGAAAAATCCACGGCCTATTTGAGGGAGCAGGGTTTTGAAGAGGTATATCACCTCAAGGGTGGCATCCTGAAATATCTGGAAGAGGTGTCTGAAGAGCAAAGCCTGTGGAAGGGTGAATGTTTTGTATTTGACGACCGGGTTACGGTCAATCATCGTCTGGAGCGCGGAGGTTACGACCAGTGCCACGCCTGCCGACGTCCCATTACCGAGGCGGAAAAGCGGCGCCCGGAATATCAGCCGGGGGTGAGCTGCCATCGGTGTGTTGAGTCACTGAGCGAAAAGCAGAAAGCGCGTTTTGCAGAAAGAGAAAATCAGATGCGCCTGGCCGAGACCCGGGGCGAGTCTCATATGGGCAGTGACGCCGCGCGCACGATCGCTGAACGCAAAGCACGCAAGAAATCAGAACGTGAGCAACAGGCCGGAAAAGCCTGAAAGGTGAGCGGCCACAATACGGGCGCTCGTTAACATGTATTCATACTTTTGAAGCAGCAATCAAGCAGCGACCAAGGAGCTTTCATGAGGTTTAAGAAAACCGTTGCCATTATCGCCATTTCAGCCGCACCTTTGGCTTACGGCCAAGGCGCAAAAGACTGGGAAGGCGAGGCAGAACTCGGCGTACTTATGACTTCTGGTAATACCGAAGAGACCAACGTTAACGCGCGTCTTGGACTGGTGCATGAGGTGGTTAGTTGGCGCAATATTGCCGAGTTCAGTTCCAATTCCTCCAAGTCTGAAGACCAAACCACAGCCGAGAAGTACAGGGGCTCTCTCGAAACCAACTATAAATTTGACGAGAATCAATACCTTTTCCTAAGGGGTGCTTACGAGAAAAATCGGTTTTCAGGGTACGAGTTCGAATCCACGGTAACTACCGGTTACGGTAACCGGGTTTGGCAAAGAGGTAAGCGCTCATTTCTGGACCTCTCTGCTGGTGTCGGTTATCGGTACAACAAACTGGAGGCGTTAGATTCCGACGGTGAAGATGTTGAAAGCGAGGCCATATCCCGCCTGGCAGCCCAATTCAACTTTGCGCTATCTGATAACGCACTGTTTTCCCAGAAACTGAGTACCGAAATCGGGCTGGATGAGAACAATGTTATTAGCCGGTCAGAGACCGCTCTGAAAGCCAGTGTCGTGGGTAATCTATCCATGAAGTTGGCTTACCGTGTGGACCACGTATCCGATGCACCTGCGGGTTCCGTTGCCACTGATACCGAAACCTCTATTTCGCTGCTTTATGGCTTCTGAAGATTTAAGCCGGGTTTAACACCCTTCGTCTGAGCCCCCGACATACCTTGGCAGGGGCTCAAGGCACGGGCCTCAAGAGAAATGTCGCTCATGTTTCTCTCTGTTTTCTCGATTTTTTGTTACTGAGTGCCAGAGCGGTGGCGTAAATCTCGCGCACGTCCGTGGCAAACTGTTCTACCGAAAAATCCTTCGCGAAGGCCAGTGCCTGTCTGGAAAGCTTGCCCCGCAGTTCGTCGTCTTCCAGTAAACGTTTCACCTGCGTGCACCACTGATCTTGCCTCTCGGGGGTTTTAAATCCGTTCACTCCGTGGCGCACAACATCGTCGATACCACTGGAGCGAACGGCCACCACGGGCAGGCCTGCGGCCATGGCTTCCAGAATAACCATGCCTTGGGTTTCGGATTTGGACGCGAACACAAAAGCGTCGCCCAGACGATACCAAACGGCGATATCCTCGGGCGGCACGGCACCCACAAGCGTGACAAGAGTATCCAGGCCCAATTCGTGGATTTTGTTTTGAAGGCGGTCCTTTTGGTGTCCCTCTCCGATCATCAGGAAGTGAAATGGTTTGCTCGTTTCCTGTCGCAGCGTATTGATAGCGTCGATCATGAAGTCGATGTTTTTCTCATTCGACAGCCGCGATACGCTGATGAATACAATCTCGTCTTTCAGGTTAAGGGTTGTGCGAAGCGCCGCGATATCAGCGTCTGATACGGCCTGAAAACGTTTGTACTCAATTCCTGTTGGCTGCACAAACGTGGGGGTTTTTACGCCAATCATCCTTAGGTATTCCTCGGTTGAGTAGGTGGGCACAATAACGCCATCGCACTTATTGGCGAAGCGTTTGATCAGCGTATGAGAGATGAGATTTCGGAAGATAAGGCCGGGCAGCGGCACAAAATGGGCATAGTGCTCAAGCCTGGTGTGATAGGTGTAGATAGCAGGCACGTTGAGCCGGCGGGCGATGAACAGCCCGAGTGAGCCCAGCCAGAATGGATGGTGCAAATGAATGATGTCTGGATGAAATGCCCGCACTCGTTTGCGGATACGTCCAAGAAAGATGTTGGCCAGCCGGAACTCACGCTTCTCGCCCATCGCGAGCAAGGAAGGAATTCTTAGTACGTGTTCTTCAGCTTCCGGTTGATCCTTGTAACGCGGTGCCACCACCAACAGTTTGTCTCCAAGATCTTCAAGGCCCCGTCTCAGCCGGGCAATGGAGATAGGCACGCCGCCTATAAACGGCAGGTAGTTGTTGGTAAACATGGCGACGCGTATCGGCTTTTCCAGCCAGGGCGTCGGGTCCAGATTATAGTCGGGGTAATAATCCTTACCCACAAAAATGATGGCGTAGAGCTTTATGGCAATCGCTGCGAAAATCGCCACGATGATAAGGAAGTTGAGGTAGCCGGCGTAGAAAAGCGAATAAATAAAGAACCACAGGCTTTCCAGCCGCTTCAGGATCGGGTGCTGCCCCACCTCAAGTCGTTGGAGAGTGTGGCTGATCTCACCCTCCGGGCTGACGTTTACCTGCACATAGTGGTAGAAACTCGTTTCATCGTTCATGACCAGCCCGCCTGCGCCACCGGTGGTAATGAAACTTGTATCTCCAAGCTGCGTCTCTGAGTACAGCGAGAGATTGGCCGAAAACACCAAATCTATGTTGTGCTTCTTGACGGCTTTGAGCAGTGCGTTCCGGAACTCGGGCGGAGCAAGATAATCCTCGGGCTGATCAAACAGAGCGTCTTCCGTGGGTTTCAGTGGCGGGTGGCCAATAAACAGGATTCTGGCCTTTGAGGTATCCTCGCCAAGCAACTCATTTAGCCAGCGCATCTGCCATTGCCAGGGCGTTTTTCCCGTGCTGTCGAGAAAAATCAGTCGGCTGCTGCCAGCCCGAATGCTGTAAAAATGGGGTCCGAAATGATCATAAAAGCGGAAGCTGCCGAAATCCTCATGTTCATGGGCGCCAAACGTGAGCAGGTAGGGGATGTTGAGGTGGCTCAGGGATCCGTAGAGGGCGCGATATTTTCCTTCACCGCCGCCGCTGACAGCGTTACCAGCGGATACCATGAAATCCATCCCCGAGGCGTTCAACTCCGGGATGATGCGCTCCTCAAAAATGCCAATGGAATTATTGATGTTGCCAACAACGGCAAAACTGAACGGTTCGGTGGCCGATACGTCTCGATGGATCTGCTCAACTTCTCCTGTATGCACCCCGGCGAAATTTTTCATGAAAAAGTTAAGGTACGTCTTGTAGCCGACCAGCAGTATTACGATCAGCAAACAAAGATAAAACAGAAGCTTTAACGGATTTCGGAAGATCATCCAGATTTCCTGCGACTTTTCATCAGTTCCCTTTGCAACACGATCAGGCCGATGATCATACCCAGATAGATAGTAATCAGGCGCCAGCTTACAATAACCAGAATCAGGTGGTTCCCCGACAGGATGTCGCTGAAGAAACTGCCGAAGACGCCTTCGGAAACACCCGAAGCACCGGGTGTTGGCGCAAAATACATAATAAACGTTGTGACAACCAGCAGGCCCAGGGATACCAGATAATCCACATCGTAACCCAGGCTGTAGATCAGCAGAGCCGGGAAGCTGAACAGGCTGAGCAGAAACACCGCGGTAAAAACCACCGACAGTAATACAAATAGCCGCCTGCCCCGGAGGTAGTCACTGAAGCTATGGGAGAAGCGTAGCATTTCTCGCCGCGCTTTGAACTGCCAGCGCTGGTGATGGGTGTCGCTTATCAGGTGTACGCGATTGAGGAGGCTGAGCAGTCCGCTGAGCGGCCCGATGAGCCAACGGGTGCGAAACAGAAGAATAATGAAAAACCCCAGATACAGCAGGATAAAGATGGCCAGAGCAAAGCCCAGATCGCTTGCGACGGACTGGCCGTCAAACGCATTCAGGGTGAGCAGGAAAATCGGCGTTAACGTGAAGATAAAAAGCACAGCCAGCACGGTTCTGATCGTGGTGGCGGCTGTGGCTCTGCCTACGGGCACGCCGTAACGATGCAGATACCAAATCTGTGCAAATCCGCCGCCGGTGGCCATTGGCGTAACGTTAGAGACAAACAGGTTAATAAACACCAGGCGCGACATCACCAGAAAGGGCAGCCGGTGCCCAAGCGCCCTTAGGGTGTAGTGCAAGCGCAACCCATCAGAAATAAAATACACCAGCAGCAGTGCGAAAACGGCGGCAAGGGTTTGCGGTGCAATCAGCCGTCTATCAAAGCTGATACTGCGCCCGGCAAATTGGTCGTATACGGCGTAAAGACCTGCGATCGTGAGCACAACAAAGAGCAGGGCGAACACGGTTAGGCGTCGCGCTGAGGTTTGTTGCTGGGAGCGAATGTTCGTGTTGTCAGTCATGGCCTTGGCCGGCACCAAGTAGAAGGTAAGGGGTGTGAGGACGTGAGTCTATCACAGACCCCGCACAGGCCATGAGCTGCCCGCAATTCAGGAAAGAGCCTTGAGAAAGAATCTTGAGTGAGAAAGGACCTTGAAATCGTGCTAAAAAGCACGCAAGTAGTATGAGTGTACTTCAAAAGCAAAGAAAGGAAATCCCATGCCCAAGCATTTCGAACAAGCCCCTGGCCTCTATGACGATCCGGTTCGAGAAACCGAGGGCTATGTCTTTAACCAAACCATGTTGCGCATCAAAGATCCGGAGCGCTCTATGGACTTTTATACCCGAGTGATGGGAATGCGTTTGGTGCGCAAGCTGGATTTCCCGGAGATGAAGTTCACACTCTATTTTCTGGGTTATCTTGACGACCGTCAGGCGGGCTATGTGCCGGCAGACGATGCTCACAGAACCACCTACACGTTTGGTCGCGAGGCCATGCTGGAGCTGACCCACAATTGGGGCACGGAAAACGACGACGACTTTGCTTATCACAACGGCAACGACGAGCCTCAAGGCTTTGGCCATATTGGCATCGCAGTGCCGGATGTCTACACGGCCTGCGAGCGCTTTGAGAGCCTGGGCATTGAGTTCGCCAAAAAGCCGGATGATGGCAAAATGAAAGGCCTTGCGTTTATCAAGGACCCTGACGGCTACTGGATTGAGATACTGCAACCGAACATGCTGGAAAAACAGCGCAAAGACAGCTAATCAGGCTTTCGTGTTCGTGTCGCCCTCTGGGGCGACAGCGGGTTTTGCACCATAGCGAGAAGCCACAATCACCGCAGCGGTGAGTATCATTGCGCCGGCTATGCCGATGGGGCCCAGAACTTCTTCCAGAAAAATCCAGGCAAGCAGCGCAACAAACAACGGCTCGAGCGTGACAATAATGCTCGAAAGCGTGGCGGGCGTTGTTTTCATACCGGTAAAAAAGCTCACGTAGCCGATGCAGGTTGGCACAACGCCGATAAACGCGACCATCAGCCAGTGCTGCAGTTCAAGGTTTTCAACGCCCTTAAACCCACCGCGCAGTGCCACCACGGGCAACAGGATAAGCGCGGCGGTAAAAAAGCAGATGAATGCTGTGGTAAAAACGGGTGTGCCGGTAGAGGCGTAGCGGCTTGTCAGGGTGAAACCGGTATAAACCAACGCGGCCAAAAGCGCCATGAGTATGCCGGCAAGGCGAAGGCTACCGCTTGTGTCCATATCACTGAGCACCAGCATGGCGGTTCCGATAACCGCAGTAATCAGTGCCATAATGGTCAGCAATCCAGGTTTTTCTCCCAACAGTGGCGCTGCCAATATTGCCACCAGCACGGGCGGCAGGCACAGGGCGATCAACGTAGCGATGCCCGCGCCTGTCAAATCTACCGCAAGCAAATAACTGCCTTGATAAATAGCCTGAAAGAGCCCTAGCGCAGCAAGGGGCGCGAACGATTTCAAATCCAGTTGCCGCAGCGAACTGCCGGGTGGTTTTGCGCCTGGATGAGCGTTTTGAAGCTGGCGTTGCTCCCGGCGCATCAACAGCCAGAAAAACGGTAAGGCAACGGCAAGCCGGAGAAAAGCCAGGGTGGTGGCTTGCAGCTCCGTGCCGGTGAACAGGAATTTTGCAACGATCCCCGTGGTTGCCCAGAGCAGGGCCGCCAGGGCAATCAGCAGGGCGCCTCGAATCATTCTATAACCAGTATGATCAGTTCTTTGGGGCCGTGAACACCGTAAGCCAGCGTCTGTTCAATGTCGGCGGTTTTTGATGGCCCGGAGACTAACAGAGCGTTCGTTGGCATGCCAGAAGCCCAGTTCTGAGCCAGCATTGCTTCGTGGAATGTGGTGTAGATTTCCGAGGCTTCCAGCACCGCAATATGGATGGGTGGCACCAGGCTCATCAGGCGCGGTTCATCCGGTGTGGGCCACAAAATCAGTGTTCCGGTTTCTGCAATGCCGCCCCGGGTGGAAGTAATAGCGGCATCCACTTCGTTGAACAGATGAGCCTGCCAACTTTCGATGGGCTCGTCGTAAACTAGCATATGCGGTAGGTCATCCCTCCCGCAATCTCTTAACGCGCGGCCGATCTGATGCTCAGAGGGAACCAGCAGGCTGCGGGCACCGCGGGAGGCGAGAAGGTCGACAAGCTGCGCGATCCAGGATTCCCGTGTGCATCGGTGTACTTCGCCATGCACAGGTTCTATGGTTTTCTGGAACTGATCCACGCGCGCGGCCTGTGATGAAGATGGCCGCTGCAGTACCGTGAAGTCGCAATGTGGCTCGCTCAGTTCACCGCCGCTGCGGTTGCGCAGGCGGCTTAGAATCGTGTCCCTGGAACTCATTGGCCGCGCTCCTTCATGCGTTCGTGGAGTGTTTTGGCGGCCAGCTTTGGTGCGGTACGATATTTTGTCCAGCCACCAAGCCGCCCGGGTTGCAGGTTGCGCAGACGTGCCGCCACGGCAGTGCCAAACCGATAAACGCCGGGGCGTGCATGCATCCAGCTCCAGCCTTTCCATACCAGCGCCTCCAGGGCGTTTCGTTTCGCCCCGTGGCCGCGCACCTTGGCGGGGTTCAGTTTGTCGCCATCAACGGATTCCTGGCGCAGTCGCACTAACAGGTCCGGTATCGGAATTTTGACCGGGCACACTTCGCCACAGGCACCGCAGAGGCTGGAAGCCGTGGGCAGATGTTGGCCTTCATCCAGTCCGATAAGGTGAGGCATCAGGATTTTACCGATGGGGCCCGGGTAGGTGGTGCCGTAAGCGTGGCCACCCACGCGGGTATAAACCGGACAATGGTTCATGCAGGCGCCGCAGCGGATACAGCGCAGGGTGTCGAGCAGTTCGTCATCCTGATAGATAGACGAGCGGCCGTTATCCACCAGCACCAGATGCACTTCTTCGGGGCCATCAAGCTCGTTCGGTTTGCGCGGGCTTGAAATCATATTGAAGTAGGTCGTAATGTGTTGCCCGGTGGCGGACCGGGTCAGTAGCGCAAGCAACGGCGCTACGTCTTCCAGATTACCCACAACCTTTTCTATGCCGGTCACGGCAATATGACAGGGTGGCACCGTGGTGGTCATGCGGCCGTTCCCTTCGTTCTCCACCAGGCAAAGGGTGCCAGTTTCAGCAACAGCAAAGTTCACGCCGGATACACCCACATCCGCATTCATGAACTTTTCACGCAGCTGCAAGCGGGCGGCTGCGGTCAGGTATTCCACATCGTTGGAAAGATCGGTGCCGGTCTTTTCGTGCAGCAGCTCGGAAATCTCCGCCGTATTCTTGTGGATCGCGGGCATGATGATGTGGGAAGGCGTTTCGCCGGCAAGCTGAACGATGTACTCACCCAGATCGGATTCCAGCGCTTCAATCCCCTGATCTTTGAGGTAATGGTTCAGTTCCATTTCCTCAGACACCATGGACTTGCCTTTGATCACCGTTTTGGCATCCCGGGCAATACAGATATCCCGGACTATCCGGCAGGCTTCGTCACTGTCAATCGCCCAGTGCACTCTAATGCCATTGGCGGTGAGCTTTGTCTCAAGTGCCTCAAGCAGGTCTGGCAGATTGGCGAGGGCTCGTAAGCGAATATTGGCCCCCAGGTCTCTCAGGGCTTCAAGATCCCAGCCTTCAAAGGCGTCCTGGCGCTTGACCATCAGCCCGTCCATGGCTTTGCGGAAGTTCTGGCGTATCTTGGGATCGGCAATGGCGGCCCGTGCTCTGGAGTGGAATTCTTTTACGTCTATGTGGTGCGGATCCTGGGCGGTCGTCTGGCTCATGATTTGTCCCCATTGCCCGCCGAGGTGCGCTGCCAGAGAAAGCTCAGAATGTGCTGGCCAGTGAGGGGCTTCTGGTTTTTCTCGGCGTAACCGGCAATGTTCATTAAGCAACCGCAGTCGGTTGTGACGAATGCTTCTGCGCCGGTGTTGGTTAGGGTGTCTACTTTTTCACTGACCATCGCACCGGAAATCTCAGGGTGGCGCACCGCAAAGGTGCCGCCAAATCCACAGCACTCTTCAGCGCGCACTTGTTCAACCAGGTTTACGTTCTGCAGTTGCCCTAACAACTTCGGGCCAACCTCTGCAACGCCCATCTCGCGACGGGCTGAGCACGACGTGTGCATGGCGATTGTCGTGGGTGCTCCCAAATCTTCCAACTTTATATGACAAGCATTCAGCAAAAAGTCGGTCAGTTCCCAGGTGCGGGCGGCGATTCCTGCCGCTTGTGCTTCCTGGTCGGTGTTTTTGAACAGGCCCGGATAATGCTTGCGTATCATGCCCCCGCAGGAACCGGACGGCACTACAATGGGCCAGTCCTCTGGGAAAAGGTCAAGTTGGGCCTTCGCAACGGCCCGGGCTTCATCATGATAACCGGAGGTATAGGCGGGCTGGCCACAACACGTTTGATCTTTCGGAAAGCTGACCTTGATACCTTCACGTTCAAGCAACTGTATGCCCGCCATGCCGGCATCCGGGTAGAACATGTCTATCAGGCAGGTTGCGTAAAAATAAACGTGGGAGGGTTTTGCCGGGTAAACCTTGATGGGATCAGCCATAGCGTGCCACTCGAGCCGGTTAGAATTGTTGTCCGGTAATCATAAGGCGGCTAATGAGTGGTTGCCAGCAGACTTTCGTGGGGCAGGGTCGGAAAAGGAAGAGCGGCAGTGATAAACCGCCGCTCCACTGGCGATGGAGGTAGCTTGTCCTCCGATACCTATTTTACGGTTAAGCGTTCGGCGTTTTTCTCAACGGTGCGGGGGCCAATGCCTTTTACGTTGGAAAGATCCTGAGTTGTTTCAAAAGGACCGTTTGCATCGCGGTAAGCGACGATGGCTCCGGCTTTGCTGTCGCCAATACCGTCAAGACTTGCCAGCGCAGACTCGTCTGCACTGTTGATATTGATAACTGACTGATCTGCTTGGGCAAACCCGGTTACCAGGCTGAACAGCAATACGAGTGTGGCGAAAAAAGGCGTGTGCTTCATACGAGTAAGCTCCTGAGGCTGAAATGCGTTGTTGTGATTGTGAGTCAGGGCGCAAGGCAGCAGGAGATCGGTGTTCTGGTCTTGGTGAACTCAGTGACAGACTGAGCAGAAGAAGGTGTAAAGAGGGTTGCATGCAGTGCACGGACAAGGACCACGCTCCATGTGATCCCAGATTTCCGTGGCTGACCCCCGCCTGTTCCTTCAGGCTGCGGCTCATCCTGAGCGCTTCATCCTTGAGCCAACGTTCCGTGCTGGCTTGTCATCCCTGACGCTGCTTATTCTAGCGAGGGTGAATTCGGAGCGTATCGGACATCGGCTCGCAGGTGCGTGCGACATCTCCTACAGCGAGCGTGAGTGAGTGGCTTGTAGGCTACTGGAACCTGTCAGAGCGGGTGCCCCAACAACCCCAGAACACCGAGAACAATCAGATATCCGGCAACAATGTAGTTAAGCAGCCGCGGGAACACGAGAATGCCAATGCCTGCACCCAGGCTAATGAGGGGAGCGAGTTCGAGGTGAAGTGTCATAGCGGTCCTGTAGGGTGATTATTTTTTTAAAAACGTCATAAATCCGCCGGCGGCGACCAATGCCGCGCCACCGATGAGATACCACATGGTGTTGTCCGTGAAGCGCCCGGTGAACGTCTCACTTATTTGGTCGCCAACGGACTGAGTTGATTGAAATCCGAAGTAAAGCAGGGCAATGCCTATTACGAGTAAAACGATACCGACGAGTTTTGAGCTTCCCATGACATCCTCCTTGTTACGGCGATATGCCGTTAATTTCCCAGAGCTTGGCATCAGACGTCGCGTTCGGCAACACCGGAGCGAGCTACTTTGCAAAAGCGGCGCGTCAATATTCGTATTGGCACCGCATTTGGTTAGACTCGGAGATCGGTAGGAATTTGGCCTGATTCATTTTCGGAGAAACGACGATGTCTGCTCAAACCATCTGGATAACCGGTGCCTCCTCAGGCTTTTGGTCGTGAAGATGACGGCCTCGCCCGAGGCGTTGTTCAAGCTCGTCCGCGCACGTAAGTAGTTAATAAGCCTGAAGTGCTGCCTTAAAACAGCCCCATCTGGGGCTGTTTTTCGTTGAAGTGCAGGGCTTCAACACCTTCCACGCGTTTGCTTAAAAGCTCAGTCCAGATTTCCGTAAGAGACAGGGCATTGCCAATGTCCGGCATGTGCAGGAAAAAATAGGGGCGCTGCCCTTGTTCAATCCAGGTGCCAACCCGTTCAATCCAAGGCGTCAGGTAGCCCCGGTTGGCTTCCAGATCCGGATGGCCAATGTAGCGGATCACCGGAGCTGCATCACCGGGAAGCAAGTGAACAGGCACTCGGGGTTTCTTGCGTTGAGCCTCAATGGTGAGTTCATTGTCCGGGATGGCCGCAAACAGTGGACGGCTATCCAGGCAAACACGGGCAATGTTGCGCTCACGCAAACCACGATTCAGAGTTCTCTCGGCGTCGCCCTTGCTGAAAAAAGCGGTATTGCGAACTTCCACAGTGCACGTCAGAGGTGCCGGCAAGGCATCCACAAACCGCCAGAGGTTATTCAGGTGCTCCGGTTTGAATGCGGCAGGGAGTTGCAGAAGAAAAGGGCCGAGTACGTCTGTAATAGGCCTGACCACTTCCAGAAAATCTCGCATACCGGCGTCTACGCCACAAAGCAAACGATCGTGTGTGATGGCACGGGGAAATTTTAGCAGAAAGCGGAAGTCGTCTGGCACCTGAGAGCGCCATTGCTGACACTGCTCCCGGCTGGGTGTGGCATAAAACGTTGTGTTGCCCTCAACGCAGTTGAAGACCTTGCTGTAACGCTCAAGCGGGCTTTGTCCTGAGGGTAACGCGCGATTCCACGCGGGGTGTTGCCACTGCGGGCAGCCAAGAAAATACGGTTGTGCCATGTTTTAGCGGCTCCTGCGTGGTCACGGTCATTCTGACGGGTATTTGAATGTTGCGCTGATCACAGATAATGCACTATACCTGAGCAAGGGTGCCAGGTTTCCGGAGTATTCTGACAGGAGGTATTGGTGGAACATTTTCTCGACTCGATTGCCGGTGACGGGATCTTCGTTCTGCGCTTGCTGGCGGCAATGTTGCTTGGTGGCCTGGTTGGCATGGAGCGCCAGTCAAGAGGCAGGGCTGCAGGCCTGCGCACCAATATTCTGGTGTGCCTGGGTTCCGCTGCGGTCATTGTTGCTTTCCAGAAGCTGTCCTCCGAATTTAATGTGAACGCGGAATCGGTAATTCGAATGGATCCGGCTCGCGCTGCCGCGGGGGTGATTACCGGTATTGGCTTTCTCGGCGCGGGTACCATTGTAAAAAGCCAGAATTTTGTACGCGGATTGACGACAGCGGCGTCTATTTGGGCTGTTGCAGCAATAGGGATAACCGTTGGACTTGGCGAATACGTTATCGCCATTGCTGTGACTGTGCTGGTGCTTGTTGCTCTTTATGTATTGCACCGGCTGCCGATTCAGGGCGACCGTTATGCGTCACTGCGGCTGAAATGGACCGGGGACTTCAAATTGCTTCAGGAAGTCAACGGCTGGCTTGAGCACGAAGGCGCTCAGATCAAGAGCCGAACCATGGTTCGTCACCCAAAAACCGAAAGCTGTCAGGCTACGTTGGTTTTGCGTCTGGGTAAGAACGACAGCGACGAAGAAATATTCGGACGCCTGCAGGCAGACGCAAGGTTTGATGAGATCGGATGGAGTTAATCCGCATTACAGTCTTTCGTATCCGGAGCGGCGGCGGCCACGGCCGCTCAAAATTGCCACAAGCTGACTGGCCGCGCGCAACAGAGCCATCAGAAGTGGCGCAACCAGCCACAGCAGCCAACTGCCGATATAAAGCGCCGGGATGAGCAGGAGCAGCCAGCCCAGAAATTGAACCACCGTTACGGGATAGCCGAGTACGTCCGCTAAACCCGCAAACAGATCGTTGATGATGCTGGGATGGGTGATGACAAGGTAGCCTGCGCTAATAACAAGAGGCCATTTGGCGTAACGGGCGCCGCTCAGAACCATCTTTCCACCGCGCGTAACCCGTGCCGCCAGGGCTGCGGAACGAGCGCCTCTGCTTGCGCCCTTGGTGGTGACAGCGGCCGCGCGCCCCACGCGGAGTACTTTCACGGCACTGGCGAAAATCAGCACATCCACCGAAGCCCAACCGACGTCGCCCGCTGTGATTTCATTGCCGGATCGGTAATTCCGCTCCAGGTCGCGAACGCCGCTGGCAAAAAACTGATTCACGCCTTCCAGTACCCGCTCAGTTCCAATCCACTGAGGGGCACCCTGATTGTCGACAATGAACTGGCCCAAAAAATCGTGGCCCTCACTTTGAATAAAATTGATGGCATACCAGCCTCGCTCTTCTGGTGAAAGCTCTTTGAAGTTGGCGGTGGGCGAACCCTCAACTGGCGCAGCGCCTGTAAAGAACTGCTTCAGGGCTTGGTATGACCCGTTGAGTGAATTCATCCAGGCAATTGTGCTGATGGGCCGGCTCACAAAATGCTGGATAGGCGGCAGAATGTTCTCGCCATATTGCCGCAGGATATCCCGGAATTCGGGCTCTTCGGCGTAAAGCGGAAACAGATTCCGAGCCATGTTCGGGTAGCGTATGAACGCACCCCGAGCTTTCAGAAGCAGTAGGGGGTCGTCTGACATGTCCAGCAAGATCGCCTGAAGCTCAACGGACTCCTGTTCAATGCCGGGGAAATCACCGAGCAGGTCGCGGGCCTGAATGTTAATCAGCTTCTGCTCAATGGGAACCGGCTGGGCTATCGTGCTGATAACAGCCGCCATCAAAAGCGCCATGCCACAAATCAGGAGTAGCTTTTTCAAATGATTACCACCGCGTATCGGTTGTTCATAACGTGCAGTCTAGCGCGAATTGGGTGAATTGGACGTGTTCCACTCGTGACAGGATTGTTTCATCGACGGCGCCATGCAGTGGTGAACATGGCCATAAGAGAAATAGTGGGGACATACCTGCATTTTGGCCTGTCAGATTTTTTGACTGCCGTAGTGGGCTTATCAACTAATAATAAGGCTGACCCACAAGGCAATTCCTCCAAATGAAAAAAGCCCTAAAGTCGGTATGAACGCCCAAAGAAATAAATACTGAGAAACGTCGGCGTTGACGTTTCCTATTTTGCTAGCTGCGCGACGAAAATGACCAGGCAGGTTGCGCATTGCTAAAAACGAAAAAACCTGGGTGGTCCGAACGAGTCTACCGAACGGATCACCGCCCCATAAATTACGCCCCGTTGATGGGTTTAGGGTGGCCGCTGATATAATTTTTTCAATTTCTCTAATCTTCGGAAACGCCACAGTCATAATGATTAACGTGCAAAGAAGGATGAGCCCGAACGCGACGAACATCGCGCAGGCAAAAATAAACTCCACTTGATCAGTCACCTAGTTTTGCAGCAGCGCATTTTTACTCAGGGCCTCCCGAACAACGTGAAATCCGGCTTCGACGACGATTTGACAGGTTTGGCATTCTTACTTGGCCTAGCCGACCGCCCTGCATTTAGGAAAAACTGTAGTCAATATTCGAATCCAGGCATGAACGCCACCGCAATGAAAAAAATTGCGCCACCCAGGAACATCATGCCAGAAGGAACTGTCGCATAAAGTCGCAAACCGACAGGTATATCTATATCTGGATCGCCAAAATCCGCAGCCAAGCGCTTGAAATGCCCAAACGGTATCTTTCGCATCAACAAAAATCGCCATACGTAACTACTTCGCATCAACCGCCCGTAGGGCCCGCCTCCCCATACCTTTCTCAGACGCAATGCAGAATACTCGGGGCTGGGGGCTATAAGCTCTTCGATTCGACGGATTTTGGGGAAGGCAATCGTTAAAAGTGCGATCTGAGCTATTAACATCAGCCCTATACCTCCAACACCACAAAATGCAGCAATTGTTGCTGTGGACTCATTCATCCTCAATACGCCTGTAGATTTGGTCTCCAGAAGACTCGCCGAAGGTTCCTATAATTGAACCACCGATTGCCGAGCCCGCACCTCCCAAGATAATAGCGCATGCAATACTACCAATACCGGCGGAACTCACCGTCGCGATGCCACACAGCGCAGTACCGGCCAACGCACCCAGTGAGCCACCGACTGCGCTGCCGACCAGTCTACCGCCTTCGGTGTATTTGACTTTGGTGCATTCCTCCGCCCGGCCATTGGTGCACACCTCACGAATTTTCATACCTGAAACACTGACATCCAAGGCAATCGCAAGATAGCCACCGGCCCTGGCGTATTTGGCACCGGTCGCCAGCTTGTCATAGTGCGTCGCGTAGCCCGGTATATCGCCAGCGCCAGACTGTTTCCAGCTATGCACGATACTCTTGGATGACAGTCCAAGCGCGGACTTGAGCTTGGGGTTATCATCCAGCGACATGCCCTTGCGGGCAATATTGCCTAATGCAAAGTCCAGTTTTTTGAAAAGCTGTTTGCGCTTCGCAAAGAAATCCGGGCTGTTGAGGTGACCGTGTTTGCTGTAGGTCGTTTGGTGCAATGCTTCGAGGTCACGCAGCGTTGACTCGATACCTTTAATTTGTCTGGAAATCATCGTGGCGCCCGCGCCCATGCCGATGGCTGAATTGGCCGTCATCGTTTCCAGCAAATCGTAATGATCGGTTAGAAACTGAGCTTCTTTCGCGTCAAGCGCACGCACTTTCTGGCTGACCTGACTGGCAACCTGCATTAAATCCGCTTCTTCCTGGGTACATTCCATTCCATTTGGATCACCGAGTATGATCATTTCGCCAGGCATCACCTGATCGCCAATATTCGGATTCAGACGATCAAAACTGTCCGGCTTGGCAGAGACGTCGCCATACAAGCTTTGCAGCAGAGCATTTTTACTCGTGGGCTCCCGAACAACGTGAAATCCTGGCTCAGCATGATCTGCTGCGTCTTCTTTGCTACCTGCGCTGTTCGATGTTGAGGTGCCGGTTGTGTTCGTTTTGACTGTTGATTGGCTGACATTACTTGAATCGTGTTGATGTACTTTGCAGCGCCCAAGCTCATCAAACTCACAGTCGGAAACGGTCAGGTTGCCAACACTGGCAGCCTCTCGTAATGCGGTTCTTGCTGGCGCCAGTGTTGCATTTGCTGCGCCTGGGACGGCATTCGCGCGCTGCCCCACATCGGCCAATCCGCCCGGAGCGGTTTTTGCTCCGGCTGCAGTCATAGCTTGCGGCCGGCCTGGAGTCGTCACAGCTGCAGCGCTGCCGCTCGCCGGCCCACCTCCTGAATTCATCCGCACCAGTGGGCCAGAAATGGTCACCCCACTCGGGTCCACCTTCACAAAGCTGCCACCGGCTTTCAGAGTGACTTCTGCACCCGCCTCAATAACGATCTTCATACCCGCTTTGTGGTGGATTTCATTGCCTGCTTCAACGAGCTGGGCTTTGCCGGTTTTGCTGTGGTGGCTACCTTGAACCGTGAGGCTGTAATTGCCACCGACTTTTTCTCGGTGTTCGCCGTCTA